>JBDGQL010000105.1:0-16602 GCA_042219105.1 Karumarchaeum halophilus (SeqCode)
CGGACGAACTCCCGCCAGCCGATCACCTGCCGGACGAACCCCTCGACGCTGTTGAGGGGGGCGTCGCCGGCCTCGTAGGCGTCTATGGCGCGCTCGACGACCTCGTCGGGGTGGAGCAGGCCGACGTTGAGCGCCGCCGAGAGGAGCGAATGATGTCCCGTCCGCTCGCCCTCGACCATCGCGTCCTGGTAGGGGCCAAACGCGGGGAGCCGTTCCGCGACGAACGCATCCAGCGCCTTCAGTGCCTCCGTACGCGTCACTGGCCACCGGAAGGGCTCGGGATCGGCCCAGTCGCCGCCGTAGGGCGGTTCGTCGTACCCTCCCGAGAACGCCGAGTCGACCCACTCGGTGACCTCGCGGGTCGTCGCGTCCGGCTCGAAAGCCGGCGGATCGGGGGGGTCGTAGTCGGCGGGCGGCGACTCCCTGTTGTCCTCGTCGTAGTTCCACTCTCCGCCGACCGGGTCGTCGCCGTCCATCAGGTAGCCAGTCTCCCGGCGCATCGCGCGGTAGAACGTCTCGTGGGTGTAGGGCGGCCCGTCGGTCCAGGCCTCGAACTGCTCGGGCGTCGACACCACCGTCGGGTTCGGCGCGAACCTGAGCGACCCGCCCCGAGCTTCGACCATGCCGCGCAGGCGCTCCCCGGCGCGCTCGCTTTTCGGGCGTGCGAGCACGAGTTCGTCTCCCGGCCCCTCCGCGAAGTGTTCGTCGAGCGCGCCGCCGAACGTCTCGGCCTGCCGGTAGTGGACCGTCCGCCCCGCCTCGCGGAGTTCGTCCCGGAACTGCCGCATCGCAGCAAACACGAGCGTGAGCTTGTGGGGATGGTAGGGTAACTTGCGCGCGAACTCGCTGGCCTCGATCATGAGAACCGGCTCGTCGGGCCGATACTCGAGAGGGCCACGCCGGGTGAGGCAATCTCCCAGCACCCAGACGGTCACCGTACCGCACCTCTAGTTACGCGAAACACGTCTGATGTCTAGGGCCGGGTGTGCAAAAACTACTGGATCGGCTGGCCGGGTGGATGGGCGTCCGGGAGACCGACGGATCGCTTCCCTCTCCGTCGGCGGCGTTGTGGTGGCGCACTCGAAGGTGCTGGCCCACTCCAGTTACGACTCGTCGCGGCCGTCCGATCTTCAGGGTTCCGACCCGGATTCGAGAATCGTGTTCGTGACCAGATTTCCGATCCCCCGGCGGAGCCGTTCGATTACGGCCTGGTCGGACAGGTCGAAATCACTCGCCAGTTCCTTCGTCGAGCACTGTCTGGGAATGTCGTAGTACCTCCTCTCGACGGCCCGAGCAAGCGTCTCACGCTGTGGGCCCGACAGTCCATACCAGGGCCCCGCCTCGGGCTTCGTGGGGTTGTAGATCCGCTGGACATCCATCGGGATCGATTCGTCCACGCAGTACTCCTGGAACGCCTCGAGTGACTCGTGGGAGCGAAACCGGAGGTCGAAGGTCCACTCAGAGGGGGTGCCCGTCGCATCCAGGAGGTATCCGCTGGTCACGACGATTCCCTGGAAAAACACGTCATCGGACATCGCCCAGTCGAGCGCATACAGCGCTTCCCCGTCGTGGGTGCTAACGAGTCGAATGTTGTTAACTGACTGGTGATCTCGGGCCGACGCCTCGAAGAACTCCCGGCCGCCGCGGATGCGAAAAAACGGGATCGACTGCTCCCCCAGCGGCACGATCGACTCCAGACTAACGACGGCATTCTCTCTTACGTCCAGAATGCGCCCCAGTTCGAATTCTGTGGGCGGAATAGAGAGAGTAACGATCACACTCATTACGCATTATCTGTCGGTAAGGAAATTAAAACCCCGGCACGCTCAACAGACCAGTACCGGAGTTCAGCATGGTTCACCATGTTTTTCCATGCTACTATATACTGTCGGACAGAAGTGTTGATAATTCGAAGGCCCCCCCGTCCTGGGGGTTCGATTATCAATGTCTCTGTCCGACAGTATACCTGCCCGGGTGTTCTAGAGACACATCGAGACGGACGTTGCCTGCGCGCCGGCGAGTGTCGCACGCGTTCTCCGTCACCCGGCGATGGATCGGTTCGCTTCGGTGTCTCCGGACATCCGAACTACCATGACAAAAAAGTACCCCTCAGACCGGGACGTTAGAACCGAAGCGGAGTTCGATGTGGCACTGAAGCAGTTACTGACGAACGCGACGGGAAACGGCGTCGACCCACGGGGGAGCTGGGTGTACAACACCAACGGGTCCAATCTGGACTTGGAGACCGTGATCGTCGAGTTACAGAACGGGGGGCCTGAGAAGTAACGCTTCCCGGTGTCGACCCGTAGAGCTACGGCAAGGCGTGTGACTTTTCACCCGACCCGGCAAACGCGTTTTCGTGGGCACGTAGCTCAGTCCGGACAGAGCGTCGGACTTCTAATCCGATGGTCGTGGGTTCGAATCCCATCGTGCCCGTTCTCTGCGAACGATAGTGAGCAGGAACGGGTTCACGGATTCGAACCCTGCGAGTCGCAGCCCGCGCAGCGAGGCGAGCAGGACCGTCTCGATCCGGTTCGAATTCCATCGTGCCCGTTCTCTGCGAACGATAGTGAGCAGGAACGGGTTCACGGACATCCGTCCTTATCAGGCCAACAGCTCGCCGACGTCGTCAATATCGGCGCGACAGAAGGGACACCGGTAGGTCGTTTCGAAGCCTTCACGCTGGGCAACTGTCTGTGTGTCGAGTTCGTGCATCGCAACGTCACGATCGCAATCAGGACAAGCCAGCTTCGGCATATGCATGTTATTTATTCCCATATACTTAAATCGCATGAGATCACATCGGCCGGACGGCGGTCCGGTGGTCGGAGACGAGCTCTCACAGTCCCCCGGCTTTTTCGTAGAGGGAGGATATATGAGGGGTATGTCAACTGACAGTATGCGGAACGCGAAGATCGTCTGTACGCTCGGTCCCGCCTCCTATGATCGGGAGACGATACTGGGACTCGCTGAGGCCGGCATGACGGTCACCCGGATCAATGCGAGTCATGGCGAGCGTGATGACCGGCGGGATCTCATCGACCGGACACGCCAGGTTGACCATACCGTCGAAAAACCCGTCGCGACGATGCTCGACCTCCAGGGCCCGGAGGTGCGTACGGCGTCGGTCGACGAGCCGGTCCACCTCGAAACCGGCGCAGAGGTCCGGTTCGTCGAGGGCGAGACGGCGACGCCCGAGGAGATCGGGCTGTCGGTCGGGATCATGGAAGTCGAGGCCGGGGACAAAGTACTGCTCGACGACGGGCGGATCGAGACCTCCGTCGAGCGCGTGCTCGGGGACACGGTAATCGCCCACGTCGATGCGGGTGGGGACCTCGGGTCGCGGAAAGGTGTCAACGTACCGGGCGTCGATCTTAGGCTGGACGTCGTTACCGAAAAGGACGGTCGGGACCTCGCGCTCGCCGTCGAGAAGGAGGTGGACTTCGTGGCGGCGAGTTTCGTCCGCGACGGCGACGACGTGCTCACAGTGAGTGAAGTGATCGAGGACCACGGAGGCGATATTCCGATCATCGCAAAGATCGAGCGCGCAGACGCGGTCGAAAATTTAGACAGCATCGTCGATACGGCCTATGGCGTGATGGTCGCTCGTGGAGATCTCGGCGTCGAGTGTCCCCTCGAGGACGTCCCCCTGGTTCAAAAGCGCATCATCCGGAAGTGCCAGAACGCGGGCGTTCCCGTCATCACCGCGACGGAGATGCTCGATTCCATGATCGATCAGCGCCGGCCGACCCGCGCGGAGACCTCGGACGTGGCCAACGCGGTGCTCGACGGCACTGACGCGGTCATGCTCTCCGGAGAGACCGCGATCGGTGACCATCCCGTCCGCGTCGTCGAGACCATGGATCGGATCATCCGCGAGATCGAGGGCAGCATCGAACACGACGAACTCATCGAACAGCGCGTGCCACCCTCGGAAGGAGCGAGCACGGACGCGACCGCGCGCTCGGCGCGGTACCTCGCTCGTGACGTAGATGCGGACGCGATCGTCGTCGCGTCCGAGACGGGGTACACCGCGCTGAAGACGTCGAAGTTCCGGCCCGGCGTGCCGATCGTCGCGGCGACGCCGACCGACCAGGTGCGCCGCCAGCTCGCGGTCTCCTGGGGTGTGAACGCACAGTACGCTGATCTCGGAACGGAGGGTCCGGCGGGCGTGATCGAAAACGCGGTGAGCGCTGCGCTCGATTCGAGGCTCGTCGATAGCGGCGACACCGTCATCGTCCTGTCGGGGATGATGACGGGCGTCGAGCGGAGCACGACGAACACGCTCAAGGTCCACGTCGCGGCCGAGACGCTCGGGATCGGCCGCGGTGTCGTCTCGGGACAGGCCGTCGGTCCGATCTCGCGCGCACCGTCGGGTGACCTCTCGGGGATCCCCGAGGGGGCCATCCTCGCGCTCGATGCCGATTTCGACGGCGAGTTCGAGAGTGACACCGGACGAATCGGCGGGATCATCCACGCACGAACCGGCATCACGGGATATCCCGCCATCGTCGCACGGGAGATCGGAGTGCCGATGGCCAGCGGAATCGACATTAACGGCGTCGACGCGGGGAAGACGGTGACCCTGGACGGCGACCGCGGAGTCGTCTACGCGGGCGACGTCCGCCACAGTGAGGGCACACGCGAGCGACAGTGATGGGGTCGGTTGCGAAGGGTTCTTAAGCCATGATCGTATACTCAGGTACAGGCGGGTTTTGTACGGCCGTTTTCGCGCAGGCGGCGGCCAGATGCCCCGACGGAAAGTTATTACATATGCGCCGTCCTCTCACCGGTCCTCGCGTCCGAAACCGCCCGACCGAGCCGACAGCGTCGGCCCGTTCTCGGGTTGCCCACCGTGACAGACGAGGATCGGTCCATCCATCATGAGCGCCGTAGAACGAAAACTCGAAGAGATCGAAGCGCAGATTGTGAGCGAACTCCCTCCTGGGATCTCCCTCACGGAGGTAAAATACGAGGGTCCGAAGCTCGTCGTCTACACGCGGGATCCAAAACAGTTCGCCAGCAACGGCGACCTCATCCGGAAGCTCGCGAGCAAGCTTCGAAAGCGTATCGACGTGCGTCCCGATCCCGACGTCCTCTCGCGCCCCGGCAAGGCACGAGAGGCCATCATGTCCGTTATCCCCGGAGACGCAGGCGTTACGAGCATTGACTTCTACGAGAAGACCGGCGAGGTGATAATCGAGGCCGAAAAGCCGGGCATGGTGATCGGCCGGGGCGGATCGACGTTGCGGGAGATACAGAAACGGGTCGGCTGGACGGCCGATGTCGTGCGTACTCCCCCCATCGAATCCTCGACGGTATCGAACGTCCGGAGTTTCCTCAAACAGGAGCGCGAGGAGCGCCGGGAGATCCTCGAACGCGTCGGCCGACAGATCCACCGCGAGGAGATGTCCGACGACGAGTACGTCCGGATCACCACGCTGGGCTGCTGTCGGGAGGTCGGGCGTGCGAGTTTCATCCTCTCGACGCCGGAGACGCGGGTGCTGATCGACTGTGGCGACAAGCCCGGCGCCGAGGAGGTGCCGTATCTCCAGGCACCGGAGGCGAACCCACTCAACTCCCTGGACGCCGTCGTGCTCACCCACGCCCACCTGGATCACTCCGCGCTGATCCCGCTCTTGTTCAAGTACGGCTACGACGGCCCGATCTACACGACCGAGCCCACGCGGGACCTGATGGGTCTGCTGACGCTGGATTACCTCGATGTCGCCTCCAAGGAGGGCCGGTCGCCGCCCTACGAGTCGGGAATGGTCCGGGAGGCGATCAAACACACCATCCCGGTCGAGTTGGGTGACGTCACCGACATCGCGCCGGACGTGAAACTCACCTTCCACAACGCGGGGCACATCCTCGGCTCGGCGATCACGCACTTCCACATCGGCGACGGTCTCTACAACGTCGCCTTCTCCGGGGACATCCACTATGAGGACACCCGGCTGTTCAACGGCGCGGAGAACGACTTTCCGCGCGTGGAGACGCTCGTGCTCGAATCGACCTACGGTGGTCGCGACGACTACCAGACCGATCAAGAGGATTCCGAACGCGCGCTCAAGGAGGTCATCACCGAGACGTACGAACAGGACGGGAAGATACTGATCCCGGCGTTTGCGGTCGGGCGTTCCCAGGAGATCATGCTCGTCTTAGAGGAGGCGATGCGGTCGGGCGACATCCCGGAGATGCCCGTCCATCTGGACGGCATGATCTGGGAGGCGACCGCGATCCACACGACCTATCCGGAGTATCTGCGGGACGACCTCCGGGATCGGATCTTCCACACCGACGAGAATCCGTTTCTCGCCGAGCAGTTCAACCACATCGACGGCGGCGACGAGGAGCGCCAGGAGGTCCGGGACGGTGACCCCGCCGTCATCCTCTCGACGTCGGGGATGATCACCGGCGGCCCGATCATGTCCTGGCTCGAACTCCTGGGAACCGACCCCGACTCGACCATGGTGTTCGTTGGCTACCAGGCCCAGGGGACGCTCGGACGGCGCATCCAGAGCGGCCGAACGGAAGTGCCCATCCCGGGCGACAGTCGCTCGAAGACCCTCTCACTGGAAATGGGCGTCGAGACGGTGGACGGCTTCTCCGGACACGCCGACCGCCAGGGGCTGGTCGATTTCGTGAAGACGATGCACCCCCGCCCGGAGAAGGTGCTGTGTGTCCACGGCGACGAACGTTCCACCCAGGACCTCTCCTCGGCGCTGTACCACAAGTTCAACATGCGCACCTTCGCGCCGAAGAACCTGGAGACGTTCCGGTTCCTGTGACCCAAGGGCGGCAGCGACACGCGCCATAACGGTATTTTTCAACCTCCGAAAACAAGAACAACGCATGGATGGACGACCACAACTCCGCACGCGACGGCCGCCCTCCGAAGGTCGAACGGCTACCCCTGCCTGTCCCGTCATTCCCGACCGATGACGTGCACACGCCCCCTCCGTGAAATCCATGACTGAGGACGACCCACACTGTCCGGAGTGTGGCGAACCCGTCGGGCAGTCGGCGTCGTACTGTATCCACTGTTCGGCGGATCTCACCGGGAGACGCGACCCGACCGGGGGTGGCGCTGTGGCGGGGGAGTCCCCCGGAGCCGCGGACGAAGCCCACGAAGACACGGGCGATCGTCAACTCCGGAACGACTCCAGGGACGCGACGAACCGGCGACTTCAGGATGACGCTCACCGAGACGGATCAGACGAGGAGGCCGGGCAAGTCACCGACCAATCCCGAAACCGGCTCTGGCTCGTCGGAGCGTGTCTCGGGCTCACGGTCGGCGGGATCGTGCTGGGAGTTCTCCTCATAAACGTGATCGGAGCCGCCCTCATTATCTCCGGTGTCGACGTTTCCAGCACCGACCAGTTGGTCCTGAGTCTGGTCGGTATCCAGGGCATCGCCTTCCCGGGTGTGAGTTACGCGTACTTCCGGTACAAGGGTCGGTCCCTCCATGCGTTCATACCAGTGTCGATCCCGGACCTTCGGGAGACGGCGGTGGTGTTCGGCAGTTTGATCGGCGCGTTCGTGCTCGTTACCGTCGGATTGGCCGTCGCTCTCGGAGTGTTCGGAGCGGAGCCGGCGGAGAACCAGGGCGCTCAGACGGCCGCCCAAAATCCCGAGTTCATCCCGTTTCTGATCCCGCTCGTCTTCCTGTTGAACGCTCCCGGCGAGGAGTTGCTGTTTCGCGGTGTGATTCAGGGACTGTTCAGAGAGCGGTTCGGTCCGGCGGCGGCAATTCTGCTGGCGACATCGATGTTCGCGCCGATTCACATCATCTCCCTGGTCGGAGCCGGCCTGCAGTCGGCGCTGGTCACCATCTCGATTCTGTCCCTGCCCAGCATCGTCTTCGGGGCGGCCTACGAGTACACGGACAACTTTCTGGTTCCGACGCTGGTTCACGCGCTCTACAACGCGACGCTGTTCGGATTGCTGTTCGTTTCCTCTCTGATGTCGGGGGAGGCCGGAGTGGTACTGGATCTCGTGGTGGTCCCGTGACGTCCCGACCCGATCACTCCGTCAGCACCGGACCGACGCCGATGGCGTCACGAGCCGCGTCGACGAACTCCTGGCGACTCTCGAAGTAGGTCACGTCCATCTCCGCCAGGAGGTCAGCGACCGGTCGGGCTCCGTTTTGCGTCCGGATTCTAACCTGGCCCTCCTTGCGTCTGATCTCGCTTTCCTCGATCGGCCACGTGAGCCGGGAGACCACCCGGGCGAGGGGCACGCCGCGGACGGTATCGCCGTCGCCCAACTCGACCGCGAGGTCGTCTTCGTCATCCCCGTTGTCAGCCATGCCCGCGGGTTCGACTGCCCGGTGATTAAACGCTTCGTTCCCGATCACAGCCACCGCAGGAACACCATCGGGACGAGCACCGCGACCGCGAGCAGGACGACGAGGATCACGCCCCGAAAGAGGAGTTCCGTGAGAACCGGAATGCCATACACCAGCCCCACGAAAGCGAGTATCAGGACAACGCTTCCGACGAGCCAGTTTCGAATCCGCATAGGTCGTTTATGAGGCCCGATGGGTATAGGTTTCCCGGTGGCTCGGAGGCAGTTGACCAGCAGTTTGCCGGGCTCCGAAACGTTCCCCAAATCCAGGACGAAACCACAGTTTAACGTCCGAGCGGGCAGTCGCCTCTCGTATGTCCCTCTCGATCACGAACACGCTCACGGGCGAGCGCGAGGCGTTCGAGCCAATCTCGGAGGGGACGGTCCTTTTGTACCTCTGTGGGCTCACGACCTCCGATCCCGCGCATCTCGGCCACGCCCGGGCCTGGGTGCACACCGACGTGGTCCACCGCTGGCTGGAGCACCTCGGATACGAGGTCCGCCACGTGGAGAACTTCACCGACGTCAACGAGAAGATCGTCGCCCGGGTGGGCGAGGACGGATCGTCGGAGGCCGACGTCGCGGAGGGGTACGTCGCCGACCTCCTTCGTGACATGCGCGGGCTCAACCTGAAACGCGCTGACGTGTACCCACGGGTGACGGAGCACGTCCCCGAGATAATCGAACTGATCGAGGCGCTGATCGAAGCGGGCCACGCCTACGAGTCGCGTGGATCGGTGTACTTCGACGTGACCAGCTTCGGGGAGTACGGCAAACTCTCGAACCAGGATGTCGGGGAGATGGAGGCGCAGGGTCCCGAGGAGGAACGCGCCGAGAAGCACAATCCCGCCGATTTCGCGCTCTGGAAGGCGGGCGGGGTGGCTCCGGACGAGATCGCGGAGCACCGCCACGAGGGCGCCGCCCCCGCCGAGGATGCCTGCGAGACGGCGATGACGTGGGACTCGCCGTGGGGCGAGGGCCGGCCGGGCTGGCACATCGAGTGTTCGGCGATGTCGACGACCCACCTCGGGGAGACCTTCGACGTCCACGTTGCCGGCCAGGACCTCGTCTTTCCTCACAACGAAAACGAAATCGCCCAGGCAGAGGCTGCGACCGGCGAGCAGTTCGCGCGCTACTGGATGCACGTCGGGCTGCTGGAAACCCCGGCGGACGACGATTCCGGGGGAACGAAGATGTCCTCCAGCCTCGGCAACTACTTCGCGGTCGATGCCGCCCTGGATGCGTTCGGCGCAAACGCCGTCAGGACCTTTCTGCTGTCGACGAAGTACGGCCAGCGCCAGACCTACTCCGAGTCGACGGTCCACGAGGCAGTCGAGCGTGCAGGGCGACTCGAACGGGCCCACGAGCGTGCTTGCGAGGCTGCTGACGGGGTCGACGCACACACGAAGACCACGGACGGCGCACTCCGGGACGCGGTTGAGGAAACCCGCGAGGAGTTCCAGGCAGCGATGAACGACGACTTCAATACGCGAGAGGCGCTGCGGGCGCTCGACGATCTCTCGACCGCGGTCAACCGGCATCTCGACCACTACAAGACCCACGACTACCCGGGGCTAAAGCACGCGATCGACGCCTTCGAGGAACTTGGCGGGAGAGTTCTGGGGCTCGTGTTCGGCGACAACGAGCCGGCGGGTGAGGTCCGGCTCGTGGAGGATCTGATCGAACTCGTCCTCTCGATCCGGGAGGAAGAACGGGCGGCCGGCAACTACGACCGTGCCGACAGCCTCCGGGACCGCCTCGACGGCCTGGGTGTAACCGTCGAGGACGAGGGCGACGGCGTCACCTACCGGATCGACGGATGACACCCGACCAGTGGTTACCGTCGGTCGTGTCAGCGTACCGCCGCTCGGTGCTCTTTCTCTCTGCCCCGGAGCGGGCCGTGTTCGCTTCCGGCGTCGCGAGCATCACCGAGCGGATACGCGGTTCCAATCTGCCACACCCACGCTCCGTGGGCCGAAGTTCACAGCCGGGGGAATCACTCGCTTGGATTCCCCACGGAGGAATCTTCGCCCGTTAGCGCGGAGAGGAGGTCAATCCGCCGTTTTTGTACCTCCAGTGCGTACCCATATTCGATGTATATGGACGATGGATTCGACGTCGATGTCGATGTCGCGGTCGTCGGTGGGGGACCGGCCGGACTGACGGCGGCGCTGTACACCACACGGCTTGGACTGGACACCCTCGTGCTCGACCGTGGAGGTGGCCGCGCCGCGATGATGACCGACACCCACAACGTGATCGGTGTCACCGAAGACGTGACGGGCAACGAGTTTCTCGGGACGGCCCGCGAGCAGGTCGAGGAGTACGGCGGGGAGGTTCGCCGGGGGTTCGTCGACGACGTCGCGCCGATCGAGCCCGACGACCCCGCGGCGGGCTTTCGCCTCGACACCACCGAGGGCGACCTCCACGCCAGGCGGGTCGTTCTCGCGACGGGCTTTTCCGATGGCCGCCCGGATCCGCCGCTACCCCGGACCGGGAGGGGCCTCCACTGGTGTCTCCACTGTGATGCCTACATGTTTGTCGACGAGCCCGTGTTCGTGATGGGCACTGACGATGCGGCAGCCCACGTTGCGATGATCATGCTGAACTTCACCGACGACGTGGACCTGCTCACCCGCGGGGAGGAACCCCAGTGGAGCGCGGAGACTGCGGACCAGCTCGAAGCCCACCCCGTCGATGTCGTCGACGCCGAGATCACGGGCATGAACAAGGACGAAAGCGGCTGGCTCGAGTCCTACGAGTTCGCGGACGGCGCAGTACGGACGTACAGGGGCGGGTTCCCGATGCTGGGCTCTGAGTACAACGCCGACCTCGTCGATTCGCTCGGCCTCGATCGGCACGACGACGGCACCGTCGCGGTCGACGACGACGGCGAGACCTCCGTGCCGGGCGTGTACGCCGTCGGCGACCTCACGCCGGGCCACAACCAGATCCCCGTCGCGATGGGCGAGGGCGCCGACGCCGGCATCGCGATCCATATCGATCTCCGGGCGTTCCCGCGCTCGGCCGAGGAGCTCGAGACGGAGGGCTCCGTCGGGGAGGCGGAGGTTCCTGCGCTCTCGGAGGAACTGCTCGCGACCGCCATCACCCACGAGGGCCACGCTGGCGGTCCCCGGCCCGGCGATCCGACCCCGACTGACGGGACGCCGGCAGACGACTGACGATCGATCGTCCCCGGCCCATCGATCAGTCGTCGCCGATCCCGGCGCGCTCCCGTTTTGCGGTCCGCTCGACGAACGTATCGGGGAGGTCGTCCACCTCACCGACCTGGACGCTCCAGAGGTTGGCGTACAGTCCCCCCAACGCGAGCAGTTCCTCGTGGGTTCCCCGCTCCCTGATCTCGCCTTCGTCCATGACGAGTATCTCGTCCGCGTCCCGCACCGTCGACAGCCGGTGGGCGATGGCGAAGGTCGTGCGCTCCGCGGTCAGTGACTCCAGCGATCGCTGGATGAGCACCTCCGTCTCGTTGTCGACGTGGCTGGTAGCTTCATCC
Source organism: Karumarchaeum halophilus (SeqCode) (assembly GCA_042219105.1). Lineage (GTDB taxonomy): Archaea > Halobacteriota > Halobacteria > Halobacteriales > Hikarchaeaceae > CAYSJP01. Next base: position 11,864 of record JBDGQL010000105.1, read on the forward strand.
AGAATGAGCATCTCCGGGTCCTCCAGCATCGCCCGGGCGATTGCGACGCGCTGGCGCTGGCCGCCCGAGAGCTTCACGCCGCGCTCGCCGACGACGGTGTCGATGCCGTCGGGCAGTTCCTCGATGAACTCCATCGCACCGGCCATCGCCAGCGCCTCCCTAATCTCCTCCCCGGTTGCCTCGATCCCGTAGGCGACGTTCTCCCGTACGGTTCCGTGAAACAGGTACGGCTCCTGGGAGACGTATCCGACGTGACGACGGAGTCCCGACAGCGAGTACTCGCTGATGTCGTGGCCGTCGACCCGGATCGTTCCCTCCTGTGGTTCGTACAGCCGCATCAGGAGCTTCAGGAGCGTGGTCTTGCCGGCGCCCGTCGGTCCGACTAGGCCGACGAAGTCGCCGGCCTCGGCTCTAAAGGTCGCCCCCGACACGGAGTCCTCCTCGGCTCCGGGGTACCGGAAGTGGACGTCCTCATAATCGACCCGCCCGTCGATGTCGTCGGGCTGGATCGCATCGTCGTCTTCGGTGATCGTTTCCGGATCGTTCATCAGTCCGACGATCCGCTCGGCGGCGGCGTAGGCGTACTGGTAGTTGTTGACGACGTTGCCGAACTGCCGCATCGGCCAGAGGAACCGCCGTGAGTACAGCAACATCGTCGTCAGCATACCGACCTGTAGCTCTCCCGAGAAGAAAAGCGGCGGGCCAAACAGGATCCAGTACCCGCCGACGAGAAAGGTAAGCGCGTACCCAAAGCCCGTGATGACGCGTAGCGAGGGAAAGAACCTGATCCGGGTGGTGATGGCATCCCAGTTCGCGTCGAGGTAGTCACCGGAGGCGTCCTCGACGCGCTCGCGTTCGAAGGACTCGCGGCCGTACGCCTTGACGACCTCGATTCCCCCGATGTTGTTTTCGAGGCGGGAGTTCAGAGCCCCGACCGAGGAGCGAACCCGGCCGTACTTCGGGCCGATCCGCTGGACAAAGACGTAACTCGCGAGCGCGAGCACCGGAATCGAGAGGAGGGCAACGGCGGCGAGTTGCGCGTTGAGCCAGATCATGACCGCCCCGACGCCGCCCACGAGAACGATCAGCCGGATCCCGGTGTTGAGATCGTTCGTGAGAAAGCTCTCCAGTTGATTCACGTCGTTATTGAGAACCGACATGATCTCGCCGGTCTGTTTCTCATCGAAAAATCCCATCCGGAGGCGCTGGACGACGTCGTAGGTGTCGACCCGGACCTCGTGTTGGAGGTTCTGTGCGAACCGGTTCCAGGCCCAGGAGTTCACCCAGGTGAGGACGGCGGAGCCGACATAGACGGCCGCCACAATACCCACGGCGAACCAGAACTGGCCCTCGGTCGTGGCTGGAATGAGAGTGTCCGGAACGAGCGGGAGGGTGAAGGGCTGGCTGCCGACGAACAGTGCATCGATCGCAACGCCGAGCACGAGCGCCGGAACCAGGCCCATGAACCTGGCGAGAACGCTCGCGATCCCGCCGATGACGAACTCGGGAACGTACCCCCGGCCGTACCGGCTGAACAGCTGCCACATCGGCCGATCCGCGTTCTCCCGCAGATCGTCGAACGCGTCGGCATCGTCGTTTCCTCCCGAGAACCCCCACGGCATGACCAAACGCAACGGGTTGTTCCTCATAAACCTGACGGGGTAGCAAGGGTCCGCTTCCGGCGCTTGGCGGACTTCGGCGAGCCTTTTTATCCGGTGGCGGCGAACCCGAAGACGTGTCCGAATCGGAGCCGGAGTACCTCCGGTATTTCCCGTATTCCGATCTCTACGAGAACCAGCGCGAGGCGATGGACCGGATTTACGGCTCGCTCGCCCGCGGCGAGGACGTGCTCTTCGAGGGGGCCTGTGGCACCGGCAAGACCCTGGCCGCGCTGGCGCCTGCCTTAGAGTACGCCGATGCGACCGACCGGACGGTCGTGATCACGACGAACGTCCACCAGCAGATGCGCCAGTTCGTCACCGAGGCGCGTGCGATCCGCGAGGCCGAACCCATCCGGGCAGTCGTGTTCCGCGGGAAAGCCTCCATGTGTCATATCGACGTGGACTACGAGGAGTGCCAGATCCTCCGGGACAACACCCGCGATCTCGTCGAAGCCGAGAGTGACCGCGCCCAGCTCGAGCGCCGCCAGCGCCAGCTTCTGGCGGAGAGCCAGGACGGCAGCTCGGAAGCGACGGAGGCCAGGAGTGCGGTGATGGACGAACTCGACGCCGTCGAGAGTCGCCTCGACGATCTCCGGGAGCGGGCGACCTGCGATCACTACTACGGGAACCTCACGACCGATCCCGCCGACTTCAAGCGCTGGCTGTATTCGGGCGTCCGCACCCCCGACGACGTGTACGACTGGGCTGGCGAGCGCGGCGCGTGTGGGTACGAGCGCCTGAAGGAGGCGATGGCCGGGGTCGATCTCGTCGTCTGCAACTACCACCACCTGCTCGACCCGGATATCCGGAACCAGTTTTTCCGGTGGCTCGACTGCGATCCTTCCGAGGTGATCACCGTCTTCGACGAGGCCCACAATATCGAGTCCACGGCACGTGACCACGCCACCCGAACCCTTTCCGAACGTACGCTCTCGGGCGCCCTCGACGAGTGCCGAGAGGTCGAGGACCCGCGTGCCGGGACGGCCGCGAACGTCCTCGAACCCTTCCACGACGCGCTCGTGGCGACCTACGATGACGCCTTCGGGTTCGGCGAACGCGAGGCCGTCGGCGAGAACTGGGAGGACGTTCCGGTCGACAACGACGTAGGCCGGGACGACCTCACCCGGGCGTTTCTCGATCGGTACACCGGCCAGGGTTTCGAGGCGGACCTCGCGGCAGCGCTCGAACTCGGCGCCGACCTCGAGGAACGCTACGAGCGGGCCTACCGCGAGGGCAAGACCGACACGCGCCGTGAGTGTCCGACTCGCGAGGCGGCCGCGTTCGTCGAGGCGTATCTGGCGGACGGCGCCGAAACCGGGCAGTATCCCATCGTCGCGGTCCGGCGGGACGCGGGCACCGGCGAGGTGTACGGCCGCGCCGAACTGTACGCCTGCATCCCCCGGGAGGTCACCCGGTCGCTGCTCGGGGACGTCCACGCGAGCGTGCTGATGAGCGCGACGCTGCGGCCCTTCGACGTGACTGCCGACGTGCTCGGCATGGACGACCCCGCCACGATGGCCTTCAGGCTCTCCTTTCCCGAGGAGAACCGCCGCACGTTCGCCGTGGACGCCCCGCCGCTGTTCGCGAGCGCTCGCGACGATCCGGAGGTGCAAGCGGTCGTGTCGGGGGCACTCTCGGACGCGATCGAGTTCACGCCGGGCAACACCCTCGTCTTCTTCCCGAGTTACGCCGAGGCCGAGCGCTACGCGGGGAGTCTTGACCGGGAGGTGTACCTCGACGAACCCGCGAGTCCAGTCCAGGACCTCAAGGAGTCGTTCGTCGCCGATTCGGACGCAGCCCTGTTCACGTCCTTGTGGGGCACGCTGACGGAGGGGGTCAGCTTCGACGGCGACGACGCCCGCTCGGTTGCCGTCGTCGGGGTTCCGTACCCGCATCTCGACGACCGCGCGGAGGCAGTCCAGGACGCCTACGACGCCGCCTTCGACGATCCCGACGCCGGGTGGGAGTACGCCGTCGAGGTGCCGACGATCCGGAAGACCCGCCAGGCGCTCGGGCGGGCGCTGCGCTCCCCGGCCGAAGTCGGCACACGGATCCTGATCGACCAGCGCTACACCGCAGCCGACATGGGCGAGTACTCGGTTCGCGAGACGTTTCCCGAGGAGGAACGCGCCGAGTTGATCGACGTGAACCCGGCGAAACTCAAATTTGCGATGCTCAACTTCTACGGCGACCACGACGCGTGGGAAGGGGACCCGCCGGCGCCGTAGCAGCGTTGATCAACCAAACGCGCGGAGCCGAGTTTTAAGTAAAAGAACATCCAAATGGTAGTATGGGATTGCTCAACAAAATCGGCATCGGCTCGGCCGAGGTCGACACTATCCTCGAGACGGAGACTGTACAGCCCGGCGACAGCGTCCCCGCTCACATCGAAATCGAGGGTGGATCGGACGATCAGGAGGTCGACGACATCGAGCTCGCAGTGATGACCCGCTACGAGGTTGAGACCGACGAGGGAACGAGCTACAGGAACGCGTCGATCTACGAGACGGAGCTGACCAACGGATTCACCATCGAGTCCGGCGAGCAGCGAACGATCGAGGCCGGGGAGATACACATCCCGCCGACGACGCCCCCGACTATCGGAAAAACGAAAGTATGGATCCAGACTGGACTGGACATCGACTGGTCGGTCGATCCCACCGATCAGGACCACCTCTCGGTCCAGCCAGGCCCGTACGTGTCGGCCCTGATGGAGGCCGTTGAGAACCTCGGATTTACGCTCTCGGAGGTCGAGAACGTCAAGGCGCCGGGGTTCGGATCGAGCGGGTTCGCTCAGGAGTTCGAATACAGACCGACCCACGGGAGTCGCTACGCAAGCGACCTCGACGAGATCGAGTTGTTCCCGGCCCGTCAGGGCAACGGCCTCAACGTGACTGTCGAGGTCGACAAACGCGGGTCCTCGTTGTTCGAGAGCGACGAGAGCCACCACCAGATGACGATCACGACGACCGATACCGCGCAGATTAGCGATCAGGTAAGCCGTCTCATCGACCGGCAGCTGTGATATACGGGTCGACAGAACTGTTGATAGAATTGGCCTCCACCGTACCCGGCGAA
>JBDGQL010000025.1:0-16581 GCA_042219105.1 Karumarchaeum halophilus (SeqCode)
ATACGTCATCCACTCCGGCGGGTGAGTTCCAGGGTCGGACGGCCCCGGCTCCGGTCGGCCCGAGATCGCTCACCCGGCGTCCTCGACATCCTTCTTGAGTTCAGCGAGCGTCTCCAGGGCCTCAAGCGGCGTCGTCGTCGCCAGATCGACCGCCTCCAGCTCCGCGAGGATGTCCGGTGGAACGCCGTCGGATGAGCCGGCCTCACCGGAGTCGTCGTTCCCCGTTCCCGACACTGTGGCATCGGCACTATCGGCCTCCAGGAGCTCACGCGACCGTTCGACGACCGGTTCCGGGACGCCGGCCATCCGCGCGACCTCGATGCCATAGGAGGCCGTCGCGGGCCCGGCGGCGACCTCGTGATCGAAGGTGATCTCCCGGCCCGCCCGTGTCGCGTCGAAGTGGAGATTGGTCGCGTCCGGCAACGCCGCCGCCGTCCCCGTGAGTTCGTGGTGGTGTGTCGCAAACAGGGTCAGCGAGCCGATCTCGTCGTGGAGGTACTCCGTGGTGGCGCGGGCGATGGCGAACCCGTCGGCCGTGCTGGTCCCCCGGCCCACCTCATCCAGCAAGACGAGCGAGTCGGCCGTCGCGTTCTCGAGGATGTCCGCGAGTTCGGCCATCTCGATCATGAACGTCGACTGTCCGCCGGCGATGTCGTCACTCGCGCCCACCCTGGTGAACACGCGGTCGACGATGCTCACCTCCGCGTTGTCGGCGGGGACGAAACTCCCCGTCTGGGCGAGTATGCCGATCAGCGCGACCTGGCGCATGTACGTCGATTTTCCCGACATGTTCGGCCCCGTGACGACGGCGAGGCGGGCCTCCTCGCCGAGATTCGTGTCGTTGGGGACGAACGCGTCCTGGGTGCGCTCGACGACGGGGTGGCGGCCGCCGTCGATGTCGATCCCACCGGATCCGATCTCCGGGCGGGTGTAGTCGTGTTTCGCCGCCACCTCTGCGAGCGCGAGCAGGGCGTCCAGTTCCGCCAGCGCCGCCGCGAGTTCCTGGACGCGCTCGGTCTCGCTCGCGACGGCCTCCCGGACAGCACGGAACAGCTCGTACTCCCGGTCCTGGGCGTGTCCCTCCGCGCGGATGATCTCGTCCTCGCGGGCCTTGAGTTCCGGCGTCACGAACCGCTCGGCGTTCTTCAGCGTCTGGCGCCGGGTGTACTCCTCGGGCACCCTGTTTAGCTTTCCCTCCGTCACCTCGATGTAGTAGCCGTGGACGGAGGTGTGGCCCACGCGGAGGTTGCCGATCCCGGTACGCTCTCGTTCGCGTTCCTGCAGTTCCTCGATCCACGCTTTCCCCTCGCGTTCGGTCGCCCGCAGCTCGTCGAGTTCCGCGTCGTACCCCTCCGCGATCAGGCCGCCCTCGGTGATCTCGACGGGGGGGTCCGGGACGATCGCGCGCTCGATGCGGTCCCGGACGTCGCTCATGGGGTCGAGCCGGTCGCGCAGGTCCGCAAGTTTTTCCACCCCGAATCCCGCGAGGTCCGACTCGAGGTCCGGAACGGTCGCGAGCGTGGCGGCGAGCGATCGCAGGTCACGAGCGTTCGCTCGCCCTCTGGAGACCTTCGAAATCAGACGCTCGATGTCGTAGATCGCCCGGAGATGCTCGTGCAGGCTCTCGCGGATTCGCACGTCGCCCGCGAGCGCCTCGACGGCGTCGAGTCGGGCCTCGATGGCTGCCCGGTCGAGCAGCGGTCGACGGAACCAGTCACGGAGTTTCCGGCCGCCGATCGCACTCGCTGTCTCGTCGATCACGTCGATCAGCGCCGCGTCCGGGGCGCCGTGAACGCTCCGGCGCTCGAACAGCTCGAGACTCGCGATAGCCACCGCCGAGAGCGTCATGTACTCCCCGGGGTCGTACCGGGTGAGGTGGTTGAGATAGTCCAGGCGGCCGTCTTCGCCGCCGCGGGTGTACTCGGCGTACGCCAGCAGGGCGCCACAGGCTCGCGCCTCCGCCCGGGAGGCGAGCATGGCATCGGGCGGGCCGAAGTAGTCGGCGACGCGCTCGCTCGCCTCGCCCGGATCGAACGCCCACGCCTCGGTCGTAGAGACGGCACAGTCGGCGTCGAACGGATCCGTCGGCCCGCCGGGACCGACGATTGCCTCCGCCGGGGCGAACCGCCCGATCTCGTCGCCGATCGTCCCGATCGTCTCCGCGCCGGTCGCGTAGAACTCCCCGGTCGAGACGTCGAGAAAGGCAACGCCGTAGCGGCCCTCCGCGGTCGCGAGGCTGGCGACGTAGTTGTTGTCCGCGCTGGCGAGCAGTTCCGCCTCGGTGAGCGTTCCGGGAGTGAGTACTCGCGTCACCCCGCGCTCGGCGACCCCCGTCACCTGCTCGGGATCCTCGACCTGTTCGGCGATGGCGACCCGATACCCCGCATCGAGCAGTCGGTCGACGTACGACTCGGCGTTGTCGACGGGGATGCCGGCGGCGGCGTACTCGCCGGTGGAGTCCTCCCGGGTGATGAGCGTGAGTTCACAGATCCGGGCGACGGTCTCGGCTGCCTCACAGAACGTCTTGTAGAAGTCGCCGACGTGAAACAGGACCAGCGAATCGTCGTACTCCGCACACACGTCGACGTACTGGGAGATCATCGGCGTCAACTCCTCGCTTCCGGCCATCTCCTCGGGCGCTCCCAGGGCCGCGTCCATGCGTGAGTGGGTGGACACGAGCGGTCAAATGTGCTTCGCTCTCATACTGTCGGAGGGAGATATTGACAATCATCAGTCCTTCGAGCGAAGTTTCCGGTAGAGATACGCGACGCCGAGACCGCCGGCGACCAGTGCCGGGACCAGCGGAGCGTCGGCGGCCTTCGACGCCCCTTGCCGGACCGTCTTGACGACTGGCAACGATCCGTCGTCGATTTCCTCCAGGATGGCGTCGGTGTCGTTGGGCACCGGTTCGGGGTCGGCGCCTGCCTCGGCGGCGGCGTCGGGATCCTTGAGCAGGTGGCCGGTCGTCAGACAGACGACCTGCTCGTCGCCGTCGATCTCGCCCTCCGAACGGAGTTTTCGCAGGCCAGCAACGCTGGCTGCGGAGGCGGGCTCGACGCCGACGCCCTCCTCTGCCAGCGAACGCTGGGCGTCGGTGATTTCCTCGTCGCTGACCGCGACGGCGGTCCCGCCGGTCTCGCGGATCCCCGGCAGCGCCTTGGGTGCATTCACCGGGTTGCCGATCCGGATCGCCGTCGCAATCGTTTCGACGTCGTCCCAGCGACGGACCTCGTCGTTGCCGTTCTCGATGGCTTCGACCATCGGCGCGGCCCCATCGGCCTGTACGCCGGTGAGTTTCGGCACCTGGTTCTCGGTGATGGCGCCCGACGCGACGAGTTCGCGAAAACACTTATACAGCGCCGCGGTGTTGCCGGCGTTGCCGACGGGGAGAACGATGCGGTCGGGGTACTCGCCGTAGTCGTCGTGGTGTTCCTCCATGATCTCTAGACCGATTGTCTTCTGGCCCTCTAGACGGAAGGGGTTCAGCGAGTTCAGCAGGTACGCCTCACCCTGGCCAGCCAGCTCCTGGACGATGTCTAGGCAGGCGTCGAAGTTGCCCTCAACTTCGAGGATTCGGGCGCCGTGGAGGCTGGCCTGTGCGATCTTGCCCGCCGCCACCTTCCCCGCCGGGAGGAGAACGAGTGTTTCCATGCCCGCCCGGGCGCCGTACGCGGACAGGGCCGCGGAGGTGTTGCCCGTCGAGGCACACGCCAGCCGGTCGACGCCGACCTCCTGGGCCACCCGGACGCCGACGGTCATCCCGCGGTCCTTGAACGACCCGGTCGGGTTCATCCCCTCGTGTTTCACGCGGAGCGCCTCGACGCCGACTTCCTCGCGCAGGTCGGGCACTTCATGAAACTGGGTGTCGCCTTCCGGGAGACTCACGCCGGAGTCGAAGGGCAGGGCGGCCGCGTAGCGCCAGACGCCCGATCCGGAGAACTCCTCGAAGGTGGGCAGGTCGGCATAGCGGACCTCGAGCAGCCCGTCGCAGTCGTCGCAGGTGTACCGGATCCCGGCGAAGGGGGCGAACGTTTCGCCACACTCGATGCAGGCGAGCCAGGCGCCGTCGCGGGCCTCGGCGGGAGCCACATCGGCGGGTCCGTCGAGTTGTAGGTCGGCCATTACGCGGAGCAAGGGGGGCGACGGTCAAAAGTGGGCCGGCTCGCGGCGATGGACGAAAGGTTCTCCTGACTCCCGGGGGAATCCTGTGGGCACGATGGACGAAATCCTCGACGTCGTGGACGTCGTCGCCGACAGCGGGTTCGAGGGGATCGTGGCGTGGATCCTCCGGCTCCTCGGGCTGGCCGCGATTCTGGGCGGGGTGGGACTGTGGCTGTTCACCGAGATGGGACTGCTGTGGGTGCCCGCCGTCCTGATCGTCGTCGGCCTCGTTTTGTTGGTCGCGCCGAGCATCCTGCTGGTGGCGGCTGAGTTCGCGTAACGGAGTCGCCTGGCAGTCGCGCTGGACGGGCGGATCACCCCTCCTCGCCAAAGGCGTCGATACGGTCGTGGACGCTCTCGGCCCACCGGTCTAAGGCGTCGTGGAGTCGCTCTTTGGTTTCCGGGAGAGGTTCGGCGCTGTACTGGTACACGTATCCCCCCGAGTCCAGCAGGCGGCGCTCCCGGTAGGCGAGTTCCAGGTCGCGGAGTTGCGAGAGCGACCGGTTGACGTTGCTCCGGTCCCGGTCGAGCGCGTCGGCGAGTTCCTCGACGGTGCTGCCCGGGCGATCGATCAGCGCGAGATACGTGCGCACCTCCCGGCCGCCGATCCCGAACACGCAGGCCATCACGTCGTCGAAGGGCGGGTCGTCCGCCTCCAGGAGTTGCCGCATGTCGTCGGGGGCGCTCATCGTCCACCCGTAGCGTCCGAGGGCACAAAACCGTTTGCCGCGGGACGCAGATTTCGTCGCCGGGGACCTGTCTGAGAGAGCGTGAACGGCCCCGGACGAAACGCACTCGCACGTATCCCGTGTTCCCCGACGAGATCCGGGACATGGACCGGAGGCGTTCACTCCTGTACAGCCATCAACGAAACACGTGTCGTCGTACCATCATCGTTCTCAAAGCTGAGGGTGCCCTGGGATGCACTGATCATCCAGTAGGCAATCCATAGGCCAAGTCCACTTCCGTGTTCCAGGGACGTTTCCTCACCGGAGTTGAGTACGGCCACCTCCTGTTCGGGAATACCAGGACCTTGGTCGCTAATCTCGACGATAACTGACTGATCATTGGTTTCGACGGACACCCTGATCGGCCCGTTCCCGTAGATACACGCATTCTCGAGAAGTTCCCACAGCGCGTCATCGAGGCAATTTAACGCGACGATCGGAACTGTGTCGGGGACTGAGACCTGGACTTCCTGTTCGGAGTACTCCTCACGAATCCGGTCTACGACCTGTCGAAGCACCGATGCGAGATCCTGATCGCGGAGGTCGGACTCCGCAAGTTTGGTCTGCATGTTTCGGGCTGTTTTGACACTTTCCAACAGGTTGTCTGCCGTTCGTAACGCTGACTCTAGCGGTTCCTCAACTCGCTGGTTATCAGGGTCTGTGGCCAATTCGATGCACCCACGGATGGCATTCAAATCGTTCCTGAGGTTGTGTCTGAGAAATCGATTGAGAACCTGGATCCGTTGCTCGTGTTGTTTTCTGTGTGTGACGTCTCTGACGTTCACCATGATACCATCAATTAACGGGTCGTCCAGAAAATTTCTCCCTCGTGCTTCAAGCCAGCGGATCGACCCGTCTTTGGCCTCCGCTCGAAACTGGACAGTCACCTCCTGATCGGACTGTTCGATCGTTTTGCCCAACGAGTTCGCGGCGTACTCCATATCATCCGGATGGATGTTTTCGAACGCGTTTTGACCGATGACCGCTTCGGGTGAGTAACCCATAACACGCTCGATGGCTGGTGAGACGTAACTCACCTCACCCATCTCATCAACGATCATCACGTAGTCAGAAGAGTGTTCCGTAATAATATGAAAGAACAGACTGTACTAAAAATGGCTAAGGCCGCATTGGTGAGTGGCGCTGTGCTCCTCGTGGCTATTGCGTGCATGATATACGGGTCGACAGAACTGTTGATAGAATTAGCCTCCACCGTACCCGGCGAATATCTATCAGGACTTCTGTCGACCCGTATACTCTTTCGCATGAGTTTGGTCCATCCATTCGTGCTTATCTCGCTCGTTCCACTCGGTGGGGTACTGGTTCTCATCGGAATCATACTCAGCTATTACTATCTCTACCGTCAACGCTCGTCCGTGGAAGTCGGTGCATAGGATGTTCCCAAAACCACTGTATCTTCCCGGCGAGTTGAACGCACGGGCCGTGGCGAGTCCCGCTGTCACACCGGCATCCGGTCGTCCGACCGGCGCGTCACGCCGATCCGTAGCGCTGATCGTCCAGACACCGGCGCATGTCCTCGGCGGACTCGTGGCGGTGTAGCGTCGTCGGCGTGTCACAGTAGTAGACGTCGCCGTCGAACCGGAGCGTGATCTCGTGGACCGACCCGAGGAGTTCAGTCTCGACGATCACCCGATCGCCCGCTTCGAGGCGCTCGATGATCTCCGCCGTGGTCGCCTCGCCCGGAGAGAGACGGACGGGATCGCTCATACCGGAATCCACTCCGCCCGCCGACTTGAACGCACTGGACGGGGCGAGTCCCGCCCCAGTAGGTGGTGTTTACCGAGGAGCGAGTCCAATTTATCCGTCCGGGTGTAGTGGTCGTCCACGTCGCGTTTCACGACACCGGTTCGTTTTCCGATCACAGGCCGAGTCGACCTCGGAGTCGCGCCAGCAGTCCGCCCTGCAGTTCGAAGACCCGTTCCATCTCACGATCGGTGAGTTCGAAGTCCAAGATGTCCAGATTTGTCGCCCGGTGTTCGTGACTCGCCGCTTTCGGGATCGGGGCGACCATCTCCTGTTGGAGCAGCCACCGTAGCGCGACCTGCGCTCCTGTCTTCCCGTATCGCGCGCCGATCTCTTCGAGGACATCGTTCCCGGCCACCCGCCCCCTGGCGAGCGGGCTGTAGGCGGTCAGCATGATCTCGTTCTCGATGCAGAACGCCAGCAGATCGCCCCGGTCCTCGAAGGGGTGGTACTCGACCTGGTTGGTCAAGATCGGCGTCTCGGAGGCCGCGATCGCCTCTTCCATCTGCCCGACGGAAAAATTGCTGACGCCGATGTGGCGGACGCTCCCCTCGTCTTGGAGTTCGTTCATCGCCTCGATCGACTCCTCGATTGGGACGGTCCTGCTGGGTGCGTGGATCAACAGGAGGTCGATCGTCGTCCCCAGCCGATTTAGGCTGCCCGCCACTGACTCGAGGACATCGCCGTGCGCGAGGTTGCGCCGGTGGATCTTCGTCACGAGAAAGGCGTCCTCTCGGTCGACGTTCGCGCTCACGATCGCGTCCCCGACTGCGGCCTCGTTGTCGTACATCTGGGCCGTGTCGATGTGGCGATACCCCAGTTCGAGCGCGTCCGCGACCGCGTCCCGGCAGTCGTCGCCGGTCAATCGTGCGGTTCCGAACCCGGGGGCGGGAATCTCGACGTCCCGGACTGTCACGTGCTCCATGCGATCGGTGTTGTGCCCGGGGGATTAACACTGTCGACTGTGCGTTCGTGACGCAATTCAGTTCGACACCTCCGGGGAGCCTGTCCGAGAGGTAGATTGAGCGATTTTCCGCCACAGCCACCCATAGAGGGACAATCCCTTTGTATTATGAGGGTGTTCCGCGTAACGAGAGTACGTGTCAATCGATGGTTTCTAAATTATCGATATTTCGAGTCGCGAGGAGTGATTCCCTACTTGTTCGTGTGAGTAGCGGCAGCATCTCGGGCGGTGTTGGATCGATAATCGGATTCAATATGTTTGATACACCCGTCACACAGATAACGGTAGCGGGAATGTTGACGTTGCTGTTTCTGATGATTTTTGGGGTGGGATATGATCTGGTCACGGAGAGAGGTTCGTAAGAGACGAGAGTATATACGGGTCGACAGAAGTCCTGATAGATATTCGCCGGGTACGGTGGAGGCTAATTCTATCAACAGTTCTGTCGACCCGTATACTGTCGGACAGAGACATTGATAATTCGAAGGCCCCCCGTCCTGGGGGTTCGAGTATCAATACTTCTGTCCGATAGTATATCAGGTCGTCCGGAACGCCCGGTCGCCGGCGTCGCCCAGTCCTGGGAGGATGAAGCCGTTCTCGTCGAGTCCCTCGTCGATGGCGACGGTCACCATGTCCGCGTCCGGGAACCGTCCGTCGACTCTGACCAGTCCCTCCGGAGCGCTGACCGCCGAGAGGACGATCAGGTTCTCCGGTTCGGAGTTGACCGCCAGAACGCGGTCCATCACCGCACACATCGTCGACCCCGTCGCGAGCATCGGGTCGGCGAGGACCACCGTGTCCTCGTCTGTGATCTCGGGAAGTTTCACGTAGTCGACGCTGATCGGGAAGGTGCCGTCCTCGTCACGGCCGGCCTCCTCGTCGCGGGAGGCGGAGATGACGCCTTGCCGCGCGCGCGGAAACGCCTTCAGTAGCCCCTCGACGAACGGGGTGGCCGCCCGCAGGACGTTGACGACGACGACGTCGTCCAGACCTGTGACCCGTTCTCCCATGGTCGACTCCAGCGGCGTCTCGATTTCGACGTATTCGGTTTGCATACGACCGTCGATGATCTCGTAGCCACAGATGCGACCCAGCTTCACCAGCCCCTTCCGGAACACGACCTGCTCGGTGTCGACCGACCGAAGCTCCGAGAGAGTGTGTTTCGCGAGTGCGTGCGTGACGACGTGCGCTTCGCCCCGATCCTCGATAGTCATACCCTGACCGTCGCCGCGGCCGGAGATAAATTCCGGGGGACGTGCCCAGGTGTGGCGGTTTTCCGCGTTCCGGCAGACAAAAGACGCCCGGGGAGAACGTGAGTATATGAGATGCTGGCTGGTCGAGCGCGAGTTCGACGACAAGGGCATGGTGCGGCTCGTGTACGCGACTCCCGATGGCTCGCGCCACCTCCTACGGGAGCGGTCGGCCGCTCAACTCGGGCGATACGACGTGACGGCGGCAACTGACATCGACGAAGAGCGACTGACCCCCGTCGAGGACACGAATCGCCGGGAGCGGTACGCGAGTGAAGCGGAGCGCATGGCCAACCGCCACGACCCCGGTGACACGGTTTGATCGCGGTCACGACCTGGTGTGCGCCCCTCCCGCGCCGGAAAGCGCGTACCCTGCCGGAACGCTAAAAAACTCTTTAACTTATGCCAACCATCTTATTACGCGAGTCTCTTCGAATGGACACGCAATGGTCGCAATACGAACGGAGGGACTAACCAAGGAGTTCGGCGAGGACGTGGTCGCCGTCGACGATCTGGATCTCACGATCGAAGAGGGCGAGATATTCGGATTTCTGGGCCCGAACGGCGCGGGAAAGTCGACGACTATCAACCTGTTACTCGATTTCATCCGGCCCTCCGAGGGATCGGCGCGAGTGTTCGGCATGGACGCCCAGGCGGAGGCCGCGACGATCCGCGAGCGGGTCGGCGTCCTTCCGGAGGGCTATGGATTCGACAACTACCTGACTGGCCGGGAGTACATGGAGTGGGCCATCGAGACCAGGGGCGCCGACGACGACCCCGAGGAACTCCTCGACATCGTCGGTATCCTCGGCGAGGCCGACCGGAAAGCCCAGGGGTACTCCAAGGGAATGCAACAGCGTCTCGCCTTCGGCATGGCGCTCGTCGATGATCCGGACCTCCTCATCCTGGATGAGCCCTCGACCGGGATGGACCCCAACGGGATCCAGCAGATGCGGTCGGTGGTCCGCGAGCGCGCCGAGCAGGGCACGACCGTGTTTTTTTCCTCGCACATCCTCTCGGAGGTCGAGGCGGTGTGTGACCGCGTCGGCGTGATGAACGAGGGCCGCCTCGTCGCGATGGACACCATCGAGGGCCTGCGAGAGGGGGCCAGCGGCCGGGCGTCGATCACCCTCGAGTGCGCCGACCCGCCGCGGGCCGGCGGCGTCGATGACCTCGACGGCGTCGCCGCCGTCTCCGTGGAGGGCCGGACCCTCACTGCCCAGTGCACGGATCCGGCGGCTAAAGTCGACGTCGTCAGGCGGATCGACGGACACACTGACGTCCTCGACATCCTCGCCGAGAACACCTCCCTCGAGGAGTTGTTCAACGAGTACACCGGCGGCGGTCGCGACAGCGACCGCGATCCCGGCGAGGCCGAGTCCCGGGAGGCGTCCGCATGAGCGTGCGTTCCGTCGTGAGAAAGGACTTCCGGGGGGTGAAACGCTCGCGTGTGCTCTGGACCGCCGCGATCGCCCTCGGGATCATCGCCGTCTTTGCCGCGTACGTCATCCCCGGGACCGCGACTGGCGACAGCACCGGGGCAGTTCAGGAACTGTTCTCCGTGTTGACGACTATCCTCGCGGTGGTGTTCCCCATCGTCGCACTCGTGGCGACGTATCTGGCCATCGCCGGCGAGCGCGAGGGCGGCGGCATCAAGTTCCTGCTGTCCATGCCGAACACCCGGCGGGACGTGTTTATCGGAAAACTGGTGAGTCGCATAGGGATCGTCGTCGGGGGCGTCGTCTTCATATACGTTGCGGCAGTCAGCGTTGCACTCACCCGCCATGGCGCCTTCCCCGCCGGGGTCATCTTCGGAACCTTTCTCGTGACGCTCGTCTACGGTGGAACCTTCGTCAGCATCGCCCTCTCCCTGTCGGCGGCCGCCGCCTCCCGGAGTCGTGCCATCGCGGGCGCCTTCGGGTCGTATTTCGTCCTGGTGATCCTGTATATCTTCCCGCTCATCCGGATCCCGACCATGGTCCGGTGGATCCACACGACCCTCCTGGGCGCCGACGCCAACCCGGATCTGTACAATGCCGTCCAGTACACGAGCCCCTTTATGGGGTACCGGAAGGCGCGGAACCTCGTGGTGCCCGACGAGTTTCGTGACGTCGTCTTCCGATCGAGCATGCCCGATGACCTCAGCTACGAGATGGCCCGGACCGATCCCGAACTCCCCGTGTACCTGACCGACGAGTTCTCGCTGGTGATCCTCGCGTTCTGGCTGATCGTTCCGTTGTTGCTCGGATACTGGCGGTTCAAGGGGGCTGATCTGGAGTGATTTCCATGAATCGACGCAACACGATTGGCGCGGCGCTGGTCGCCCTCGCTGTCGTCCTGTTCGTGATCCCCGCGTTCTTCCCGGTACAAGCGATGCTCGTCCACGACACCGGGGCCACCCAGCCGGGAGAGCCGGAACTAATCCGCGAGGATGGCTACGAGATCGTCTCCTACGAGAACCTCTCGGATCGCGGGCAGGAACTGTACGTGCAGACGCTCGAAAACGGCGGCGAGTACAGCGTGACCCAGGGCCAGGGTGCCCCGGACTTTTCGTACCCGACTAGCGCCGAGCGGGATGCAGCGTTCGAAAACGAGAGCCTCGAGCGCCCCGGGGCGATCGTGATCGTGCGCCCCGAGGACGACGCCGCCCTCCCACCATCCGACGAGCGCGATTTCGGCCCGCCACGCGATGGCGAAACCGACGAAGAACGACGCGAGCGAAACCTGCGCTACGACGCGATGGAAACCCGGACGGAACAACCGTCTCTCGGGGCGCTCCCGCAGTTGCTTCGCCTCCTCGCCGGCCTGCTTGCCGTCATCTCGCTGGGTGTCGGTGGCTACTTGCTCTCCTCGAAATGACGCTCGGCCAGGAGCGCCTCGAACTCCTCTTCGCCGATCGCCGGGACGCTCTCGGCCTCGGCATCTTCGCGCTTTCGCTGCCCCGGATTGTCCCCGACGACGAGATAGTCGGTTTCCCCCGAGACGCTTCCGGTGACCCGACCGCCGTGTCGCTCGACGAGTTCCTGTGCGTCCGCCCGCGTGTACCCCTCCAGCGATCCCGTGAAGACGAACGTGAGTCCATCCAGTGCCTCCCTGGCCGCGTCCGTCGTGTCGGGCGCCCCGGGGTCGACGTGCTCGCGCAGGCGCTCGATCAGATCCCGGTTTCGCTCGTCGTCGAGAAACCCCTCGATCTCCCGCGCAGTCTCGGGGCCGACCCCCTCGATTTCCTCGAACTCCGCCCTGGAGGCCGATAGAAAGGCATCCAGCGATCCCAGTCCGACCGCGATGTCCCGCGCGACGGTCTCGCCGACCCCGGGAATACCGAGCGCCGCGATGAAGTCCGCCAGTGGTGGCTCGCAACTCGCCTCGATCGCCTCGACGACGTTCGCCGCGCTTCGCTCGCCCCACCCCGGAAGATCCACGAGGTCCTCGACGCCGAGGTCGTAGAGGTCTGCGGGGTCCGCGACCAGGTCGGCCTCGATCAGTTGGGTGATTCGCTCGCTCCCTAATCCCTCGATATCGAGACCGGCGTCGCTCGCGACGTGGGCGATCCGGCGCTCGCGCTGTGCCGGACATGAGAGGCCGCCGGTACAGAACGCGACCGGACCGTCCCGCTCGACCGCACTCCCACAGACCGGACACGAGCCAGGGAACTCAACGGTTCCCGCACGCTCCGCCTCCACGACCGCCGCAACCTCCGGGATCACGTCGCCCGCCCGACGCACCCGGACCCGGTCGCCGACGCCGACGCCGAGATCCTCGATCACCTCCGGGTTGTGAAGATTCGCTCGAGAGACGGTCACGCCACCCACCTCGACGGGGTCGAGCAAAGCGACGGGCGTAAGCCGACCGGTCCGCCCGACCTGGACCACCACGTCTCGCAGGGTCGTCTCCTCCCGGCGGGGCGGAAACTTGTAGGCAAAGGCCCACCGGTAGGCCCGGCTGGTCGCGCCGAGTTCCGCACAGGCCGCGCGGTCGTTCACCTTGATCACGGCGCCGTCGATCTCGTAGTTCAGGTCCTCCCGGTCGGCGAGCAGCCGGTCGCGGTAGTCGATCGCATCCCCGACGTCCTCGACGACCTCGATCTGGTCGGCGACGCGCAACCCCCAGTCGGGCAGGCGGTCGTACTCCTCGTGGTGTGTCGAGAGCCCCCGACGGGCAGACTCCCGGTCGGAACCCGCGAGCAGGACGTCATAGAAGAAACAGGAAAGCGGGCGGTCGGCGGTCACCGAGGGGTCCAGCTGTCGCAAGCTGCCGGCGGCGGCGTTGCGGGGGTTTGCGAAGGGGTCCTCGTCGGCCGCGATGCGCTCGCGGTTGAGTTCCTGGAAGGCGCCGCGGGGAATGTACACTTCTCCCCGCACCGCGAGAACGTCCGGCGCGCTTCCGTCGAGGCGTTCGGGGATCGCGCCGATCGTCCGGGCGTTGGCGGTGACATCCTCGCCGACGGTGCCGTCGCCCCGCGTCGCGGCCCGTTCTAACCGACCCCCCTCGTACACGACCTCGATCGAGAGGCCGTCGAACTTGGGCTCACAGACGTACGCCCCGGGATCGTCTCCGAGCGCGCGCCGGACCCGCTCGTCGAACTCCCGGACGTCCGCCGGCTCGCGCCCCGAGTCGATCGACAGCATCTCGACGACGTGCTCTGCCTCGCCGAGTTCGTCACGGGGCTCCCCGCCGACGCGCCGGGTCGGGCTGTCCGCCCGATCGAGGCCGAACGCCTCCTCCAGATCGAGCAGGCGCGAAAAGAGCTCGTCGTACACCGAGTCGGCGATGACGGGGTCGTCCTCGACGTAGTACCGGCGGTCGTGGTGCCGGATCGCCTCTCGGAGCCGTGTCGCCTGCTTCTCGGCGGTCGCCCGGTCGAGGTCGTCGACCGGGGCGAACTCCGTGTCCGGATCCGCGATGTATGGGTTGTCATCGGGCACGTCTGTCATCGGGTCCGTCTGGTTCGTCTATCGGTATAGTCCTTGTCAGACGGTTACTCCGAAGATTCGTGTTTTGTGACTTCTGTGACGATCACGTCCCAGTCAGGATGCCCGACTCCATTCCGACATTCGAATCCGCCTTGAACGTCGATTCCACTCTCGTGGGCTCGACAAAGGAGGTCTTTGAGCTCCTCGTTCAATTCGGCTTTCGTGGTGAGCGGTGTTTCCTCAGCCGTCATCTTTCCGCGTCCCTCCCGTAGTGCTCAGCTGATGATTCATCCAAGGTAACGTGGACACATCCGCCCGTCCCGCGTTGAACGCCGACAAACCCATTCATACTGTCGGCTATGTCAACAGCCATGCTTGCCGGTGTTCGTTCCCGATCGAACTGGCTACGAGCAGTCCCAGAACCCTGATCAATCTCAACGGTTTCTGATTCAAATCCGGATACCACTGCATCCATCTCTGCTTAGTCTATCGGCCTGAATCAGTTGAGTAGGGATACTGATTATACAGGGAGTTTAAAAGACGACGGGTGGCACCCCGGTCACTCCGACCCGATTAGTGTCGCTCCGATGAGGCGGCGATGTCCGCGGCGGAGTCGTGAGGAAAGCGATTGCTGGGTGATACCGAGTTCGGCTGCGAGTTCGTCGAGTGATGCCTCCCGTGGGGTGTCGAAATAGCCATGCTCGTAGGCCAGTACCAGCGCCTCGTGTTGGGTTTCGGTCAGCTCGTAGCCCTCTCCTTGTACCGGGAGCATTGCATGGATGGCAGTGATCTCTGTTGGGATGTCGTTTTCCTGGCAGTACTCTCGAAACGCGGCGATTGTCTTCTGGCTTTCACCGCGGACCTCGAATCGCCACCCGTCTTTGGTTCCGGTTCCTGATAATGTCTGTTGTAGTCTCTTACCGGTGCTCGCCGCCACCGGGGGTGGCGATCACCGGTAAACAGCTACAACAGACATTATGAGAGAAGGACGACGTTGGCCCGTGCGAGGGCACTCAGGACGCCGAAGTACTCCTGTTCCCACTCTGCTCGCATCAGATATTCGTCCTCGACGCTATCGACGAGTCGGATGGCTGTCACACCGACGTGTGGGTCGAACGCGGCCTCGATGTCCTCGGTTTTCACGTCACGCACCTAGAAGTACGGGATGATCAGCCCCTCCTGTGGGATCAGTCGTTCTAGTTCGACCGTCGCCCCCGGCAGGTTCTCGAAGACACTGCCCAGCGGAAACTCCTCCGCTGGACTCGTAAACTCCATGACAGTCGCCATACGAACTCTTTCGGCTAGTAGACAAATAACCTGCGTGCGTGGTTTACCATGGTGTGTCAGTTCATAAGGACGGATTATGATGTATCAGTTCACAGCCGACAGTATGACGCCTCGCTTTCACCGTGCTTATCATCCAGCCACGTGATCCATGACCTGTGACCGAAAAGCGCGAGTACACCGGCGAGTACGCCGACAAGACGCTGTACCTCCCGGGTCCGACGGAGGTCCGCGAGGAGGTCATCGACGCGATGGCCCAGCCCACCTTCGGCCACCGGATGGACCGGATGACGGACCTGTACACCACGATCGTCGAGGACACGAAGGAGTTTCTGGACACCGACCAGGACGTCATCATCCTCACCGCGTCGGGGACGGAGTTCTGGGAGGCGACGACGCTCAATCTCGTCGAGGAGGACATGCTCGTGCCGACCTCCGGCGCGTTCAGCGAGCGCCAGGCGAACGTCGCCGAACGCCTCGGCAAAACCGTCGACCGCATCGAGTACGACTGGGGCCAGGCAGTCAAGCCCGGCGATGTCCGGGACGCGATCGAGGCGAAGGAGGGTGGCTACGACGCCGTCGGCATGGTAATGAACGAAACCTCGACGGGCGTGCGCAATCCAGTCGAGGAGGTGGGCGATCTGCTCGGCGACTACCCCGACACCTACTTCGTCGTCGACGCGATCTCGTGTCTCGGAGGCGATTTCATCGACATCGAGGCCCACGGCATCGACTGCATCTTCACCTCCACCCAGAAGGCGTTCGCGATGCCCCCTGGCCTCGCAGTGTGTACGGTCTCCGAGGCGGCCTACGAGCGCGAACTAACGAAGGACTCGGCTTCGTGGTACGGTGGCTTCCAGCGCTGTCTGGATTACTACGACCGCAAGGGCCAGACCCACTCGACGCCGGCGATTCCACTGATGCTCGCGTACCGGACGCAGATGAAGCACATGCTCGAAGAGGGCCATCAGGCGCGCGACCAGCGCCACCACGAGATGGCCGAGTACGCCCGCGAGTGGGCCCGCGAACAGTTCGATCTGTACCCCGAGACGGGATACGAGTCCCGGACCGTGACCTGCGTCGAGAACACGCGAGGCATCGACGTGGCCGAGACGGTCCAGCAGGTGTCCGAGGAGTACGACATGGTGTTCTCGAGTGGGTACGGCGACATCAGCGAGGAGTCGTTCCGCATCGGCCACATGGGCGAACACACCGTCGAGAGCGTCCGGGAACTCACTGACGCCATCGAGGACGTCGCGGACCTGTAGCCGTCGGCCACAACGGGCATTGTTCACTTTTAATTGTACGTGGGAAACAGCCGGACGTGAAGGTATTCGTTCGTGTCGGTGTCGATGGCGGCGTACAGCCAGTATTGCTGGTCGTTGACGCGAATCACGGTCTCGTCGAGCGCGACCTGATTCGGGGGGCGACCAGAATCGGGCTGTAGATCGGGGTCGGACTGCTGTATACGGGTCGACAGAACTGTTGATAGAATTAGCCTCCACCGTACCCGGCGA
>JBDGQL010000188.1:0-16313 GCA_042219105.1 Karumarchaeum halophilus (SeqCode)
TTTCCCACGGCACGATCTACAACCTGACCAAGCGCGTCGCAGCCCAGCTGCGACCTGCGTATGAAGATGTCAAGGAGAAGGTCTGGGAGAGTGATATCGTCTACGTTGACGGTAGCTGTTTACCGGTGATCGCCACCCCCGGTGGCGGCGAGCACCGGTAAGAGACTACAACAGACATTATGACTCGATGGAGATATTCGCCACCCCGGGGTGGTGAATTCCTCCACGAACTTACAGCCGACAGTATGAGAACGGTCATTACGAGGCTCCCCGGGACACGTTTCACCTAACTAAACCGGAAGAGACAAACTGCCAAATGTTGGTTCTCGGTTATGGGACCGGAAGGTGACTACCAGGCAAAACGTTTCAATGGAGAGACGGGCGGAGAACGGATCCAGGCAGCCCTCATGCAAGCGGCCGATGAACCGGGATCGAGCGTCGTTACCGTTACTGGCGCGGGTCCGGATGGCGGTGTCTGGGAGACAACGGGGCTCGAGATCGGCAGTCACACGACGCTGTTGATCCGGAACGCGACAATCAAACTGGCCGACGGTGCCGGGAGTAACGTTCTGCGGAATCTCGATCTCGATGCCGGCAACGACGGGATTTCGATCGTCGGTGTAGGGGATGCGACGGTCGATGGGAACGCCCCGAAACAGCCTCGGGGGACAGAGGGTCACGGGTACGATGACAAACGCCCCGAGTGGATCGGTCTGCGGTTCGAGCACTGTGACGACCTCATAATGTCTGTTGTAGCTGTTTACCGGTGATCGCCACCCCCGGTGGCGGCGAGCACCGGTAAGAGACTACAACAGACATTATCACGATACGGAACTTGCGGATCGAGCGGACGACGGCCTGGGCGATCAAGAGTGAACACACCGACAGTTTCGAGGCTGCGAATCTTCATTTCGAGCAGGACGATACGTACATCAATCAGGACGGTGTTCACGTCTGTGGCCCGGCGAGTAGGGTGACGATTCGCAACCTGACCGGCGAAACCTGGGATGACACGGCCGTCCTCAACGTCGGTGGAGCCGTCGATGCGTACGGTCCACTGCACGGCGGCGGACCGATCGAACACGCATCGATCCGGAATATTTACGTCGGAGGACACCGCCCGGTCCGAGCGTTCACCGAACGGGGTCGCTCACTCCGTGACGTCGAAATCTCGGATGTATCCACGTGGGGACCGGTAACCAACAACGCCGTCGAGTTGAACGCGACCTATGCCAGTGAGATACCGTCGCCGGATGACGTCCGCGATATCCGGATCCGGAACGTTCGCGGGGAGAACTGTGAGCAGGTGATATATCTCGACTCGCCGGCGACTGACCTCCGGATCGACGGCGTAACCGCACGGAACGTCAGCGATGCGGCAGTCCACTTCGGCCGTCAGATGGGTGCCGTTTCCGTTCGCGGCGTTGACCACCGTAGTGACCCTGCGGTGGTCACTGACGCCGATGCCGGTGACAGCGGGACGGAACATCCCGAGACGGCGACAGTCCGGTGGACCGGAGAACCGGCCGACGGTGATTTCGTGATCCGGGACATCGTTGTCCGAGAATCCGGATCCGCAGACGGTGGGGGACACACCGTTGCCGCCGCCGAGACAG
This sequence comes from Karumarchaeum halophilus (SeqCode), assembly GCA_042219105.1. GTDB lineage: Archaea > Halobacteriota > Halobacteria > Halobacteriales > Hikarchaeaceae > CAYSJP01. Next base: position 1,617 of record JBDGQL010000188.1, read on the forward strand.
CCAGGGCTGGTCTTGCGGTGACCATCGACGGTGTCGATGCCCGAGGGACTGATCGGCTGTTCGCTCTCGGCGACGCTCGAACGGTGCTCCGAAACGTCTCCACCCGCGACGCGAACGGAACCCCTGGCGCGTAGTTTCGAACAGTCTTGCGGTCGATTCCGTATACGGGTCGACAGAACTATTGATAGAATTCGCCTCTGCCGTACCGGCGAATATCTATCAGGGCTTCTGTCGGCCCGTATATCACCCAAGGTAGCCTGCTGACTCATAATCGGGGTCCGCGTCCGGGCCGTAGCCGAGTTCTCCGCGCCGGTCCCGAAACGTCGCCATCGCGTCCGCGTACGCTGGATCCCTGGCGTAGTTCGTGGTCTCGTCTGGGTCGCGCTCCAGATCGAACAGCACCTCGGGGGCGTCCTCGCCGTAGTAGCAGTACTTCAGGTCGTCACGCTTGATCATGAGGTGCTCGGAACTGACACCGTCGGTGAGTGATCCGTTAGCGACGTCCTGAGAGACGGTTTCGTTGTCGTAGCGCTCGTGCCAATGGCTCGTCTCGCCGGCCATGAGCGGTGCGAGGCTGCGGCTGTCCAGTCCGTCCGGGACGGGGACGCCGGCGAGGTCACAGACCGTCGCGTAGAGGTCACAGAGATTGACGTTCTCGGAGACCACACGCGGCTGGAATCGCTCCGGGTACCGGATCACCAGGGGCACGCGCGTGCTCGACTCGAGGAACTGGCCTTTGCCCCACATGGCTCGTTCGCCCAGCAACTCGCCGTGGTCGCTCGTGAAGACGATGACCCACTCATCCGGGTTCTCGCCGTGATGGCGCAACGCGTCGACCACCCGGCCGAACATGGCGTCGACGCGTTCGACCATCGCGTAGTAGGCGGCAGTCGCTCTGCGAATCTCTCTTTTGCTCGCGTCCTCGCCCGGCCGGACGAGACGACACTCCCCCCGTGTTCGACACTCGCTGATCACGGGGTGAACGTCGTTCGGTTGCTCGATGGAGGGGTCGACGCGGTTGAGATAGTAGGTGAACAGGTCCTCGTCGTCGGTGAAGTAGGGGTAGTGTGGCTGTATCAGACTCGTCTGGAGGACGAGCGGACGGTCGGGCTGACACCGGTCGTAGTACGGCGCCGAGAAGTACTGCGAGATGAACTCCTCGGTTCCCTCGACACTCCGGTGGTCCTGGACCTGTACGCGTGAGTTGGCGACACCGGCGCGTTTGATCTCCTTGGCGGCCGACCACTTCGAACCTGGAATGCCGCTGTGGTCCGAGCCGTCCTTCACATCAAGTGCCTGCTCGCCGATGGCGCGTTTCATCGGCGTCGGTCCGAGGCGCTTGCGCCAGCCTTGCATCTGTGCCCACCCGGAGTAGTGCATCTTGCCCGCCGAGGCGGTCATGTAGCCGTGCTCGCCGAACTGTCGCGGGACCGTCTGGTACCCCGACTCGAAGGCCTCGTGACCGTGGCGGCTCCAGGTCCGTGGTAACTGCCCTGTCCGCAGCGAGTGTCGCGCCGGGACACAGACCGGCGCGGGGGTGTAGGCGTTCTCGAAGACAGTCCCGGTCTCAGCTAGCCAGTCCAGTGTGGGCGTACGAACCACGTCGTCACCGGCGAATCCCGTGACATCCGGGCGATGCTCGTCGTCGACGAGAATGAGTACGTTTGGTGAATCGGGCATGACCCGGTGTTTGCCAGTGGCTATCATAAAACTATACACCCGGACGTGATCTGTACAAGCAATGCCATCACAAAACCGGGGTATCGTGATCCGAACACGCTGATCTGGTGTCGTGGCACGTCACGGAGTCACGTCCGGGTGTGTAGAACTCGCCTCTGCCACGCCCTGACGAATATCTATCAATCGTTCTGTCGACCCGTATATACTGTCGGACAGAAGTATTGATAATTCGAAGGCCCCCCGTCCCGGGGGTTCGATTATCAATGTCTCTGTCCGACAGTATACCCCTCAAGGAGGTCGATACACTCAAGCAGCGCGCGACCGTTGTGGTAGGCACCCTTGTACTCGGCACCTTTTCGACCGACTGCTTCGAGGTCGTCGGTCACGCCCGAGTGCCACTCTCCGACGTCCCAGTCGACCTGGTGTTCCTCGATGAAGTCGTACGTCTCGGCGAAGACGTCGAGATACTGCTCGTCACCGGTACGGTCGTACATGTGGAGGGCACTGGTCAGACACTCCGCCTGGACCCACCACGCCTTGACCGTGTTCGTGGCCGGAGCGTCGAACGGACCGAAAAAGTAGAATCCGCCGCGTTCGTCGTCGTAGCCGTATTCGAGGGAGTACTCGAAGAGTCGCTCGTAGAGGTCTCGAAAGAGGTTCACCGAGAGCCCGAGCGCGTCACTGGCCTCCATCGACAGCCAGACGTTCTCGAGGTCGTGACCGTAGGAGACGATCCGTAACTCCTCGCCGTCGAGTTGTGGCTCCCAGGTAGGCGAGTACTTGTCGGTAGTCGCGGTCAGTCGTTTTCGCACGACGGTGTTGGTGAGAATATGCAGCAGCTCGTGGAGCCGCTCCCCACTCGTAGCGGTCCCGATAGCATTGTGAAACGTGGTGAGTGCCTCAAGAAGGTGAAGATGCGTGTTGGTTAACTTGTACGTCGGGTCCAGGGCCTCGTCGCTGGATTCCTTGCCCGACCAGTCGGGCTCGATGGTGTCGAGGTACGTCCGTCCCGAGGTGACCGGCGTCCAGTCAGGTTCGAAGTATTCGACGTAGCCGCCGCGTTCCTCGTCCCGGGCACGAGTTTCCATCAACCGGTAGAGTTCGCGAGCGAGTGACTCCGCCCGGTCGCTGCCGCTCGCGCGGGCGTACTCCGAGAGCCCGTACAGCGCGAACGCCTGACCGTACATGTGTTTGTTCGGCATCTTCGTCTCCCCCTCGCGGCTGGTCTTCCAGTAGCATCCGCCGTGGTTGTCGTCCCACATCTCCTCGGCGAGGAATTCGAAGCCCCGCTGTGCGGCCTCCAGGTACTCCCCGTCGCCGTAGCCCTCGCGGTTGAGCCGCGAGAACAGCCAGACCATCCGTGACTGCGTGACGATCATCTTGTCGTCGTCGCCGGCGAACTCGCCGTCGCCGTCGTAGCTCAGAACGTACCCGCCGTGTTCCTCGTCGACACACCGAGGATACCAGAACGGGAGCACGTTCTCGGTCAGGTTACGCCGGAGTTTCGGGAGGTATTCTTCGCTGACGGACGCGGCACTGTTATCACTCATATGTCCATTCTCATCTACCGGAGATATGATTGTTTCGCTCCGAGCAACGTCCCTCGAACTTCTCCAGCAGCCGGCGGTAGAAGTCGGCGTCCTCCTCGCCGACGAGCTTCTCGACGATCAGTTCCGGCATCGAGCGCGCGAGATGGCCCTTGATCGGCGACCGGTTGATCCGGAGTTCGCCGTCGATCAACCCCTCCGCCTCGATGCCGTCGACGGTGAGCGCACAGTCCGCGGCCTCCCGCACCTCCTCCGCGAGGTGGGAGACGAACACGGCGGTCGCGTCCTGCTCCGCTAGCGTCTCCAGGATGCCGGCGATGATCCGAGCGCTCGCGCCCGGCTCGGTGATGCTCTCCAGTTCGTCGACCAGCACCAGCCTGTCACCCTCGCCGGCGACGAGGTCACCGAACTTCTGGACGGTTGCCTCGAACGCCCCGGCGTCGAGCGTCCCGCTCGATTTCGTGAAGTAGTGCAGGCCATCCAGAGGTTCGACCCGGGCGCGCTCCGCGGGGACCGGAAGCCCCATGTGCGCGAGGACGGCGACGGTCCCGATCAGGTCCAGCGTCGACGTCTTCCCGCCGCTGTTGACGCCCGAGAGCACGACGACACCCTCGACGCCGTAGTCGACGGGCTCGATCGCCTCGAAGGACTCCTCCAGCAGGAAACACCGTCCCCCCTCGATGGAGAAGCCCTCGCCGCCGAGTTCCGGAAGGGTACACTCGAAGTCCCGTGCGAAGCGCGCCACAGCGCGCTCGACATCCCGTTCGAGCGCGTCTCGGACCAGCGCCTCGGCGTCCTCGCGTGCCTCCGCGAGGTCCGCCGCGAGGTCGCGTTTCAGCTTCCCTGCCCGCCGGTCGCGGGCTTTCCGCAACCCCTCACTCAGTCGGGCGATGACGTCCTCGTCGTACGTGACGGGATACGTCGGCCGGTCGGGAAACGCCCGGCGAGCACGCTCGGCCTCGTGGTCAGTCAGGTCCGGTGTCTCGACCAGCTCCGCGCGGGCGTCCTCGATAGCCTCCTCGAAGGCGTCGTCGAGTTCGCTCTCCAGGATGGATCCCACGCCGGCGCCCTGCTCGGCCAGCGAGAGCAGATCGGCCCCTTCGATGGTGACGTCGCGCTCGCGGATCGCCTCGCGCAGGCGCTCCGTCGCCGCGTCGGCAGCCGACGCAGCCACGGCGTCCACGTCGTCGGCGGCACGCGCGAGGCGGTCGAGTTCGTCGTCGCCGGCAACACTTCCGTCCTCCTCGAGGCGACCGAGGGCGGTCTCGAACGCGTCGAGATCGCAGGGGGGCTCCATCCCGGCGGCGCGGTGGACCGCGATCGCCGCCCGCAGTCGGTCGCGGTTGGTGGCGAAAAATCCGAGCACGCGCTCGGGGATCACCTCCTCGGGACTGTCGAGCACGTTAGGCTCCACCCGGACGTCACCCTCGACCTCGACGCCGGCAAACGCGGAATCGAGCGCGATCACCGTCGAGTAGCCGCGCGCGAGATCCGCGAGGTCGCGGGCGTCATCGACGATCTCGACGCTCAGTTCGGGGACCGCTTCCCGGGCCGCGCTGTAGGTCTCCGCGTCGGTCGTCGCGAGACAGCGGTCGCGGATTCTCCTGTCCGGGGGTTCCTGCAGGGGTTCGACGTCCGCGAGTGCCTCGCCCACCGCCGGGATCGGGTCTCGCTTCACCGCCTCGGTGACGAACGCCCGCATTTCCTCGATGCGCGAGTCCGCGGTGCTGGGGTAGAACGTCTCGATGCGGCGCGTTCCGTACGCGGTCACGGCGCGCTCTTGCAGCCGTTCGAGCACCTCGCGGTGGAGTTCTCGTGCGCGGTCGGTCGCGAGAAAATCGCCCGACTCGCCGTGGCGTTCCCGGATCGCGGCGCGGGTGATCCGGGCGGCTTTACCCGTCGAGACGCCAGGGGCGCTCGCGAGGGTCGCAACGTCGCCGCGCTGTAGTGCCCCGGCCGGATCGTCGAGCTCCCGGAGAGCGGCGGCGGTCTTCTCGCCCACTCCCGGGATCGCCTCCAGGTCCATTCGTCTCAGACGATTGCGTGACCGGTGGAAAAATCGTTCGCTTGCGGGATCGGGGTCACGCCTCCCGCGCCTCGAACCTCTCCCGGACCGCCCGGACCTCCCCGAGCAGCGGGCTGTCGACCAGCTCTACCAGTGACTCGGCGGCGCCCGCGATCCACTCCGCGCGCTCGACTTTCATCCGGAGGTCGCCGGGGGCGATCCCATGGCGGTCCGTGATCGCTTCCTCCTCGGCACCGTCGAGCCAGTCGGCGAGGACACGCACCGTCTTCAGCGTCGCCAGCCACCCCTCGAAATCACCTTCGAACCCCTCGACCGAGCGGAGCAGCTCACCCTCGTTGCGCTCCGCGAAGCGGTAGGCCTGTGCACGGTCCTCCCCGCGCAGCCAGAAGCTCCCCACCTCGGGAACCCCACAGACGAGTTCGAGGACGGTGTGCTCGGTCGCCTGCTCGGAGTCGATGGTCCGGGCGCCCGCGAGTATGTCGGCGGCTGACTCGGGGTCGACGTACAGCCGCGACACCGTTCCCCCGAGTTCCGTCGCTTCGAGTCCGGCATCGCGTTCGATCATCCCCTCGGCGGCGAGATAGTCGAGGACGAGATCGGCGATGTCGAGCAGGACTCCGCTTTCCTCCTGGGCGGCGTAGAACGTGCCCTCGAGCACGTCGAGCAGTTCCGCCCGCGAGGTCGCAAAGCCGTTTGCGATCGTTGCGAGAACGTGCGTGCGCAGGGCGTCCTGGCTCGCGAGCTTCGAGGAGACCGCTTCTGGCTCGCCCTGCAGATAGCGCTCCCGGACCGCCGCGGCCTCGGCCTCGCTCTCGGCGACGACGAGGGCCTCGCCGTAGGGGTCCAGCCCGGGTCGGCCTGCCCTGCCGAACATCTGGTGGACCTCCAGTACGGGCAGGGGCTGGCGCCCGTCGTCCGTGTACCGCCAGTGGTCGCGCACGACGACCCGCCGGGCGGGGACGTTAACTCCCGCCGCCAGCGTCGGCGTCGCACAGATCACATCGACCTTCCTGTCGCGGAACGCCGCCTCGACGGTGGAGCGGTGCTCGGGTCGAAGCCCGGCGTGGTGGAAGGCGACGCCGCTCCGTACACGGTCCGCGAGGGCCCGTCCCGTGTCGGTGCGGGCGGTCGCCCGAATCTCGCTGGCAGCGTCGACTGCGGTGCCGAGCCACTCGGCGGCGAACCCCCGTGCCAGTTCCTCGGCGGCCCGCCGAGAGTGGACGAAGGCGAGACACTGCCCGCCGTCGCTGAGGGCGTCGTGAATGAGCGACCGGGCCGGGTCGCCGGCGCTCTGGACCGACCGGGTGGATTCGTCCCCGGCGAAGTCGATCCGGCCGTCGTGATACACGCCGGCCCGGAGGTCGATCGGCCGCCAGTCCGTCTCGACGAGGGCGGCGTCGAGCCAGTCCGCGACCGCGCTCGGGTTTGCGACGGTCGCCGACAGGGCCACCACCTGGAGATCACCGATCAGGCTCCGGAGTTTCGCGAGCGTCATCTCCAGGGTCGGTCCCCGATCGGCGTCGTTCAGCAGGTGCACCTCGTCAACGACCACGCAACCGAGTTCCGACAGCCAGGACGCCTCGTTGCGTACCAGCGAGTCGACCTTTTCGGAGGTGGCCACCACGACGTCGTGCTCGCCGAGTTCCTCCGCCCGCGATTCGTACTCCCCGGTGGCGACGCCGACGCTCACGCCCGGCAGGGCGGCGAACGTCTGGCCTTTCTCCGATGCGAGCGCGCGCAGGGGAACGACGTACAGGGCGGTTCCGGGGGCCGACAGCATCGCCAGCTGGGCGATCAGGGTCTTTCCGCTGGCGGTCGGCACCGCCGCGAGGACGTTCTCGCCCTCTGCGACCCCCGCCTCGACGGCCGCCTCCTGTGGCGGGTACAGCTCCCCTATCCCCGTCTCCCGGAAGTGCTCGACGAAACGGGCAGGTAACCCGATATCCCACACCTCCATACGTCCGGACTAGCGCCGGGATGACTTATAGGCTGAACAGACCCAATCCGGTCGTCTGTCCGTGAGAACGGTCGATCGACCCCTCCTGTCAGTTGTTCTGGATCGCGTCGATCACCATCGCGGCCGCGATGACGACCTCCTTGGGGACGTTGCTCGCGTCGTCGATGGTGATGGCGTACCTGTCCCGAAAGGATAGCTTCCCTTCGATGTTCCCCACGTGGCTGCCGTCGGGTTCCGTGATCTCGTACTTGTGGGGGATGAGTTCTCCGAAAGGGAGAAAGCCACGCGCCAGGGTAACCAGTGCGCCCCTGGATCTGATTTCGGCGAGGGCAGTCCCGTCTGGATCCCGGATCGTCCAGACGTCCCGGAACATCGAGAAGTCGTTGTCCAGCACGACGACGTCCTCGCCGGTCCGGGCGTCCGTGAGAGCGTAGTTGCCCGCGACGTCGATGATCCCGCCTGCCTTGACCGTGAACAGTTCCTCGCCGTCCCCGTCGACGAACGGGAACTCCTCTTTCATCTTGAACATCCCCTGCTTGCCCCGCAGAACGACGTTGCCGCGGGCGTCAGTCGCCTTGTACTTGTTCCGGATCAGCGACTGGGCCACTTCGTAGCTATCGCCGTGGAGGTCGAGGCCGGAGATGTCGTACGTGCTCCCCATACAATTCGACACGCGGCTCCTGGGGTAGTAAGACTTGGTTATTTCCTACTCCGTTTCCGGGAAGCGGTCAATTGATGTGGATGGCCCCACTGTAATCCGGTGATGAACTGTTCCTGCTGGACGCACCGGTCGCGCCGCCGAGACAGACACGATTCGAAATGACCGAGGAGTACATCCGGGTTCGGGGTGCCGAGGAGCACAATCTGAAGGACATCGACGTGGAGATTCCCCGCGAGGAACTGACGGTCGTCACCGGACTGTCGGGGTCGGGCAAGTCCTCGCTGGCCTTCGAGACGGTGTACGCCGAGGGACAGCGCAGGTACATCGAGTCGCTGTCAGCGTACGCCCGGAACTTTCTGGGCCAGATGGACAAGCCACAGGTCGAATCCGTCGAGGGACTCTCGCCGGCCATCTCGATCGACCAGAAGAACGCCGCCAACAACCCCCGTTCGACGGTGGGAACGGTCACGGAACTGCACGACTACCTCCGCCTACTGTATGCCCGCATCGGAACGCCACACTGCCCGGAGTGTGGACGCGAGGTCGGCGAACAGTCCGCCCAGCAGATGGTCCGGCGGATCATGGAACTCCCCGAGGGCACCCGACTGAAGATCGCCGCGCCCGTTATCCGCGACCAGAAGGGCGCCTTCGAGGAGCTGTTCGACGACCTGGTCGGGGAGGGGTATTCGCGGGTCGAAGTCGACGGTGACGCCTACGACCTCGCCGTGGATCGCCCCGACCTCGATGAGAACTACGACCACACCGTCGACGTGATCGTCGATCGGGTCGTCGCCGAGGAGGAGGCCCGCTCGCGGATCACGGACTCCGTCGAGACCGCCCTGGAGGAGGCCGACGGCGTCATCAAGGTGATCGTTCCCGACCCGCCCGAAGGGACGGAACTGGGCGGCGCGACGGCGCGCTCGACGGGCGACCTCGCGGACGCGGGTGGAGAGGAAGCGGACGCGGATGCGGACCCGGAGGCCGACGCCGGCAAGGACCGCCTGATCGTCGAGTTCTCGGAGGAACTCGCCTGCACACACTGTCACGTCGACCTGCCCGAGATCGAGACCCGATCGTTCTCCTTCAACTCCCCCCACGGCGCCTGCCCGGAGTGTGAGGGCATCGGCGAAACGAAGGAGGTCGATCCCGGCCTCGTGGTACAGGACGAATCCCAGCCCCTCAAACACGTGTTCGAGCCCTGGACGTACAACCGGACGTACTACTCCAGACAGATCGACAACGTCGCCGAGCACTTCGGCGTCTCGGCGAACACACCCTTCGAGGACCTGCCCGCCGAGGTCCGCCGGCAGTTCCTCTGGGGGACCGACGACCAGGTCCACTTCCAGTGGCGGACCCGCAACGGCACCCGCGAGAAGACCGAGCGTTTCGAGGGCGTGATCCCGAACCTCGAGCGCCGCCACGTCGAGACCGACTCGGACAGCACACGCGAACACATCGAGGAGTACATGGCCGTGACCACCTGCCCGGCGTGTGAGGGCACTCGACTCAAGCCCGAGTCACGCGCCGTCGAGGTCGCTGGCGCGACGATCACCGAGGTCAACGCGATGAGCATCGGCGACGCCCTGGCGCACTTCGAGGGCATGGAAGAGGGACTGAACGACCGCCAGCGCCACATCGCCGAGGAGATCCTGAAGGAGATCCGCGCCCGCCTCGGGTTCATGTGTGAGGTCGGTCTGGAGTATCTGACGCTCGACCGGGAGGCCTCGACGCTTTCGGGGGGTGAGAGCCAGCGCATCCGGCTCGCGACCCAGATCGGGTCCGGACTGGTCGGGGTTCTCTACGTTCTGGATGAGCCCTCGATCGGTCTGCACCAGCGCGATAACGACCGCCTGCTCGACACCCTCGCGGAACTCAGGGATCTCGGGAACACCCTGATCGTGGTCGAACACGACGAGGAGACGATGCGCCGGGCGGACAACATAATCGACCTCGGACCCGGCCCGGGTCGACACGGCGGCGAGGTCGTCGTCAACGGCTCCGTCGAGGAGGTGATGGGAAGCGAGGAGTCCGTCACCGGCGACTATCTCGCCGGCGAGAAGTCGATTCCCGTCCCGGAGGAGCGCCGCGACCCCGAGGGTCGGCTCACGGTCCGGGGCGCACGCCAGCACAACCTCGCCGATCTCGATGTCGAGATCCCGCTGGGAACCTTCACCGCCGTCACGGGGGTTTCGGGATCCGGCAAGTCCACGCTCGTCCACGACGTGCTGTACAAGGGGCTGGCCCGCCGGATGAACGACAACACGAGCGTCGAACCCGGTGACCACGACGCCATCGAGGCTATCGACGAGATCGAGTCGGTGCGGCTGATCGACCAGAGCCCGATCGGGCGCACCCCGCGTTCGAACCCCGCGACCTACACGGGCGTGTTCGACCACATCCGCGAGCTGTTCGCGGAGACCAAGCTCTCCAAACAGCGCGGCTACGAGAAGGGCCGCTTCTCGTTCAACGTGAAGGGCGGGCGGTGTGAGGAGTGTGGCGGACAGGGAGACGTGAAAATCGAGATGAATTTTCTGTCTGACGTGTACGTCCCCTGTGAGGAGTGTGGCGGCGACCGGTACAACGACGAGACGCTGGACGTGACCTACAAGGGTGCGACCATCGCCGACGTGCTGGGGATGACCGTCGAGGAAGCCCACGAGTTCTTCTCCGAACACACCGGCATCGAGCGCCGACTCTCCCTGCTGGAGGACGTCGGCCTCGGATACATGCGCCTGGGCCAGCCCTCGACGACGCTTTCGGGGGGTGAGGCCCAGCGCGTGAAACTCGCCGAAGAGTTGGGTAAGCGGGATTCGGGTGACACTCTGTACCTGCTCGACGAACCGACTACCGGCCTCCACAAGGCCGACGAGCGCAAGCTGATCGACGTGCTCCACCGTCTCGTCGACCGCGGCAACACCGTCGTCGTCATCGAACACGAACTTGACCTGGTGAAAAACGCCGACCGTATCGTCGACCTCGGCCCCGAAGGTGGCGAAGACGGCGGGCGAGTCGTCGCGGAGGGCACACCAGAAACGGTGGCCCGGACCGAGGGCTCCCACACCGGCGCGTACCTGCGTGACCTGCTGCCGGCAGTCGACCTCGGGGGACCACGGAGCGAACGCGGAGACGGCGTCCCCGAGGGGGACGGCGAGGAGGTACCTACGGCGACGGGCGACGACTGACGGTCGCCATTCCTGCAGGGATCTTCGTTGCCTCGCGGTTCGTCCCGGAGAACACGAACGACGCCGGGTGAGGCGGTTTTGTGTCCGGAACGCCACAATCGAGGACCGAAACGTTGTGATCCCGCCGGCCTAAATTCCGGACATGACCGTTTACGCCGCGCTTAGAGACCGGCTTCTGGTGGTCCGGGAAGATACGCCGCAGGCAAGGGAACGCCTCGAAGGGTACGACCTGGAGTGTGTCGCCGCTCATCTCGACCGGCCGGATCGGGTCTTCTGTGGGACGTTCGGTGCGGGTCTGCACCGGTCGATAGATGGCGGCGACTCCTGGGAGCGTGTCGGAGCCGAAACGATCGACCCCGACGAAGCACCCGAGACGGCCGAGCGCAGGGGCGCCGGTGGCGTGTCCGTCATGTCGGTCGCGGTCGATCCTGCCGACCCCGATACCGTCTGGGTCGGGACGGAACCGAGCGCGCTGTTTCGCTCCGCCGACGGGGGCGTTTCCTGGGAGCAGGTGGGCGGGGTCGCCGACCACCCCTCCGCGGGCGAGTGGGCCTTCCCGCCGCGACCGTACACTCACCACGTCCGCTGGATCGAGGTCGATCCCTACGACCCCGACCGGGTGTACGTCGGCGTCGAGGCCGGCGCCCTGCTCGTGACGCCGGACGCCGGGGAGACGTGGGTCGAGCGCCCGCCGGGGTCGCGCCGCGACAACCACACGCTCGCGACCCACCCCGACGCCGAAGGACGGGTGCACGCGGCGGCCGGAGACGGCTACGCCGAGTCGACCGATAGCGGCGAGTCATGGGATCACCCGGTCGAGGGTCTTGATCATCACTACGTCTGGAGCGTCGCCGTCGATCCGGGAGACCCCGAAGCCGTCGTCGTCTCCGCGGCCAGTGGCGCACGGGCAGCCCACGGTGGCGCCGGTACGCCCGAGTCGTACCTCTATCGTCGGACGAACGCGGCGGAAGAACACGATGACGAACGCACGGAGGCTGCGTGGGAGCGCCTCGAGGATGAGGTCCCGACCGGGGAGGGGGTCGTCAGGGCGGTGCTCGCGGCCGGAACAACGGCCGGTGAACTGTACGCGATCAACAACCACGGCCTCTACCGATCAGCGGACGGCGGGCACTCCTGGAACCGCCTGGGGATCGAGTGGCCGTCCGCGTACCTGGAGCGAACCCCTCGAGGACTCGACGCCGTCTGATCACGGTCCCGCTGCCCCGGGTGCGCTCGCTGGCTAGCATTCTCGCCGGCACGAAGGTATCATTTCAATTTCAGAAACGAATTTCGGAAAACGAACTAACTGAAATGTGTTTCAGATTACAACTAAGTGGGTGGGGCCCCCAGTAGTAGATACGATGGAAGACACGATCCACGACCGACCGTCGCTGTCCCGCTCCGACGCCGGGCGGGGCTCCGCAGCCGGTAGTATCGCCCTGTTGACCCTCTTCGTGGGTGGTCTCGTCGCCGTGAGTTACCCCCTCTTGACGGCGGCTCTGGCAGTTGGAATCGTCGCCGGGTATTTCGCCCGCCACGGCATCCTCGCGGGTCAACGCCGGATCCAGGGAACCGTTCGTACCCGGGAGACTGCCGGGAGCAGCGTCGGAACCGTCCCACCGACGAGATAATACACTGTCGGACAGCGACATTGATAATTCGAAGGTCCCCCGTCCTGGGGGATCGATTATCAAGTTCCATTATACGGACACCAAGGACGTGAATCTTCGCTGGGGAAACCACCCCCACGGCGGGGACTACATTCACGTCTCCGGGACAGAACACTACCATCCGCCGCCGGACGCGAGTTCAGAACCTGCTGACGCTGAGGACTCCTGTATCACGCAGTCTCCCGAAGAGCTGGTCACTCGTGCTGTCGACCCGTATACCCCTGGGTCGCTCCCGTGGAGGGCGCCTCGGCGAGGGACTCATCAAGCGGGAGTGCAACGAGGTTGTCGGTCGTGGTCAGGTTCGGATGGGCGAGCACCGAGTTCGCGCAGCTGTACAGCCCGTTAGTTATTTGACTGTTTTTGGTACAGTGAATAAATATGTTTTTAGTGGAGTAGGTACAACACATGGTATGGACCAGCAAGAAATCCTCCGACTCTTGCGAGACCTGAATCCCCAATGGGCAGGGACGGACCTGTCTTTGCCGGGATATCTCATCAAGCGTGACGCGCTGACGACATTACAGGAGCGCGACGGGGTCCGGGCAGTCGTTGGCCTGCGCCGGACGGGAAAGACGACCCTCCTCAAACAGTTCATGCAGGAGACTGCCCGCAGAATCGGCGGTGAGCGAACGTGTTATTTTTCGTTTGATCTGGAGGGAATCGATATCCGGGATGTCGTCGAAACATTCTGTGAGGAAATTCTCCGGGAACCAGTTAACGACCTCGATGATTCGGTGTATTTCTTTCTAGATGAGGTCCAGAATCGCGAAACCTGGAGTAACCAGGTGAAACATTACTACGACAACTACGACAACATGGCGTTCACCGTGACTGGGTCATCGGCCGTGAACGTGCTGAAAGGGAGTGGTGAGAGTTTGGCGGGCCGGCTGACCCCACTGCGACTCTATCCGTTCACCTTCCGAGAATACCTCCGGTATCGTGGCATCGAACGTGACCGCGTTGCACTGTCCGCGGTCGGAGCCGGTGAGCGCGAGACACGTATTCGCTTCACGGAGTATCTCGAAGAAGGCGGGATGCCGGAACTGTATCGCCATGAGAACCCGGTTGAGCGCCTCGAGGAAACTGTCGATCTTGTGTTTTACCGGGATATCATCGAAATGTTCAATGCCTCGCGAAGTTCGGTCCTCCAGGGGATGTTCCGATACTTCGCCTCAAACACCGGACAGGTCATCAATTTCAACAAGATCGCGGATTCGCTTGACGCGGATTTCCGGACCGTGAAAACGTATCTGGATTACTTGGCTGACTCATTTTTAATCTCGCGAAGCCATCCCTACACTGGTTCAGAGATTGCGTCGATGCGAAAGAATCCAAAAGTCTACGTCGCAGATCATGCCTACAATCGGCTCTACGGGACGGATGTCGGGCTAACGGCCGAAACAGTCGCGTATAATCATCTGAAACGGATCGAGGACCCCGCGTATATTCAGGATCCCGAAACCGACATCGTCCTCTCGGAAACGGAGGCCATCTTCGAAATCAAGTACCGCGAGACGATCTCCCGCACCGATCTTGATTCTCTCGCCACAAACGCGGCGGCGACCGGCTTTGATCCGTATCTGGTTTCGAGAGACACCTATGATACTCGAATCGTTGATGGCGTGGAGATCCAGCTCATCCCGCTGCATGCCCTCTGTTGCATTGTGTGACCTATACACCCGGACGTGATTTGTGCAAGCCGTGCCGTCACAAACCCAGGGTATCACGAGCCGAACGCATTGATCTGGTGCCGTGGCGCGTAACAGAGTCACGTCCGGGTGTATATCTCAATCCATCAGTACTCGAAGCCTCCCTCGACGATGGGCTCTGTGACGCCGATAGGGCTCGGATCGACGTCCAGTGGACGATACAGAACGATTACATAAATCACATCCGGGTGTAGTTCCGTCCTTGGACGTCGCTGCCGCCCGCCCCGGCACGTCAATTTAGGAACCCCGCGCCCGAACTATCATA
>JBDGQL010000081.1:0-8786 GCA_042219105.1 Karumarchaeum halophilus (SeqCode)
ATTCGGAGCGTCCCGCCCCTATCTGTTTCAGACCACGATTGAGAATGTTCTTCGCGGCATTAAGATCACGGTCGTCTGTGTGCCCGCACGCTGGACATGAATGCTCGCGTACCCAGATTGGCTTGGCTGTTTCGACACCACAAACAGCGCACTCTTTAGTCGTGCCTTTTGCTTTCACTTTTTCAACGTGCGTGCCGTGCAAGTCGGCTTTGTATTCCAGCAGTTCGAGAAACCGTGACCACGCGGCGTCCTGTTTGTTTTTGGCGTTCTGGCTGGTTTCCAGCATCGGTTTCACGTCCAAGTCTTCAACGGCCACAACATCGTACTCCGTAACCAGCCACGTCGTGAGTTTGTGCTGGTAATCTCGCACCTTGCGCTTAATCGCACGTTTCGCTCGGGCAACACTCTGGCGTTGCTTCTCCCAATTAGCAGAGCCGTGTTCTTTCCGGTCAAGTTTCCGCTGCTCGCGTGCGTAACGGTCATACTCATCCGACAGGTCAAGTGTATCCACAGACATGTTTTCTGAGGTGTGGATGTAGCTGGTGATGCCGAGGTCAACACCAACACAGTCCTCGGGTTCAATCTCACTGAGTGGCCGTTTGTCTGGCGTATCTTCCACAGAAGTCACGAGTGAGACGTACCACTCACCAGTTGTCTCGTTTTTGAGGATCACCTCGTCAATCTCGTCTGCTGGTGGAACGTCGCGTTCTGCTCGGATGGTGAACCAGCCAATCTTTTCGAGTCGGAGTCGCACGAATCGGTCGTCGCCCGTGTTGTGATCCACGTTGAAGCGACTGGACTGATTGTACGACACCGAGCGAAATTCACCTGCACCTTGCCATTTTAGCCGCCCAACGTTGTAGCCTTCATCTCGGCGTTCTTGAAGTGTTTCCAGATCGCTGTGAATCTGACTAATCGCCTGTTGTGCGGCGTGTTGTGATGGGACGGCAAACGTCGGCCAGCGGTCTGTCCACGTTGTAAGTTTGTCGTGTTGGTCGTAGTCAGACGGTCGGTGGCTGGGAACAGTTTGGTAGTAGTCTCGGACGGCGTGGTTGCGAATTTGTCGGAGAATGTCGATGTGCCGCCACGCTTCGCTAGCCACGTCATCAGACAAGTATGCGCGGAAGCGAAGCGTGTGTTTCATCGGTGGCAGTCAGCCGAATTTTTCCACGGTGAGTCTTAGCTGGTCGCCTTCCTCCAGATTAAGCCCGTCACGGACTTCTTCTGGAATTGTAACTTGCCCGCGTTCTCTGAGGTTTGGGTAACACTCCATCGAACTCATTACGAATAGTTCGGACTCAATTGAATTAAGTGTTGTGTGTTGTCGGCTTCACCCCTGGGGTCGAGCCCCGGGGCAGTCGCCTTGACAGCCTGTACATCGCCGGCGATCTGGATCTCACCGCGAAACAGGTCGGCGACCTGATCACGAAACTCCGGGACAGGGAGACCAAAATCAGCATCGAACCGTGGGCGTACACGAACGCGACGACTTGGCGTGTCACCCTGGCAGAGGGATGATCCCCCGGAAGCCGATCAGTCACCGAACCGCCGCTCGAAGCGCGTGACGTCCTCGTCGGTCCCGGCGATCACCACGTCGTCGTCGGGGTCGATAGTGATGGTCGTGGGATCGAAATCCGGGATCGTCTCCCCGTCGCGGATGATCGCGATGACGGACGCCCCCGTCTCCGATCGCACGTCCGCATCCGCGATGGTGCGTCCCGCCAATCCGGGGGCGCTCGTCCGGACGACGGACACCTGGGTGTCGTAGGGGATGAGATCCTCCCCTTCAAGCACTCTGGATGCCAGCATCCGACCGCTGACGGTCGCGAGCGACTGCACGTAGTCGGCCCCGGCACGGTACAGTTTCCGGACGTCGGCCTCCTCGTTGGCGCGAACCACGATCCGGAGGTCCGGGTTCAAATCGCGCGCGATGAGCGTAGCGAACACGGCGGTCGTGTCCTCCGCGACGGTGAGCACGAGAACCGACGTGTCCTCGATCCCGGCCGCCCGGAGACCGTCCGGATCGCGCGCATCGGCGACGACGTCGACCTGGTCCGACGCCTCGATGTCGAGAACGGTCAGGTCGGCCCGCGTGTCCGCGAGCGCGTCGTAGGCCGCCCCGCCGGTTTCGCCGTAGCCGGCTATCAGCACCGTCTGGTCGGAAACGTCACTGACGGTCGCCGCGGTCGCCTCGCGGACCTCGGCTACCCGATCGGTGCTCCCCGCCACGAGAAGGCGCGTTCCGGGGTCGAGAGACTCCGTGGGGTCGATCCGCGCCCGGAACTCGCCGTCGGACCAGACGCCGATCACGTTCACGCCGAACCGCTCGCGGAGCCGCGCCTCCATGATCGGCCGGTCGGCAAGTTCGCTCCCCGGTTCGATCGAGATCTCCGCCAGCCCGAAATCGTCGCCGATCTCGACGCCCTCCGCTGCCGTCGTGGTGACGACCGTCGGGACTTCCTCGGCGAGGCTCTCGCCCAGCAACTGCCGCGGGGAGAGGGCAGCGTCGGTGCCAGCCAGGCGGTGATACCGGACCAGCGTCGCGTCCTCGACGAGCGAAACGACCCGGACGTCCGGGTTCGCCTCCGTCGCAGAGAGGGCGATGCTCGCGTTGGTGTCGTCAGCGGCGTCCGCAACGACCGCGATCGCCGATCCGATATTCGCCTTCTCCAGGACGGCCGCGGACTCCGGGTCGCCCTGCATGACGCGATACCCCTCTCCATGGAGGTCACTCGCCACGCCGGCATCCGGGTCGAGGAGAACGTACGAGCGGTCCCTCGTCTCCAGCGCGCCGATCAGGACGTCCGTTCGGGGGGTGTGGCCACAGATGATGACGTGATCCTCGAGTTCGGGGAGCGACTCCGGGGCAGCAGGACTCAGCGCGTCACGGAGCCACGGGACGGCGAACACGTCCACCGCGGTCAGGATGAGACCGATCCCGGTGAACTGCATCAGGATCACCAGGCCGTTCATCTGGGGAGTCTGCCAGCCGGCGTCCTCCCCGTATCCGGTCGTGGTGAAGCTCTGTATCACGACCTCCAGGGACCGATACAGGGGCTGGGGATCGCTCTCCCAGACGTCCATGCCGGTGTTGTACACTACCGTGAACGCGAGGGTCGTCGTGACGACCAGCGCGAAATAGTAAACTGTGCGTCGGCGAGCCATACCGGGGGCAACAGGGCGCTCACAATTATACCCGCCGGGAGGCGCCGGCGAACGAGGCGGGGGCTGGTGAACTCATAATGTCTGTTGTAGCTGTTTACCGGTGATCGCCACCCCCGGTGGCGGCGAGCACCGGTAAGAGACTACAACAGACATTATCAGTACTCCCGGTCCCGGAGTCGCCGGGTCGTCAGCCACACCGCCGCCGCCACGGCGCCGGCGACGATCGTCGGGCCGGACTGGGTGCTCAGGTACAGTCCCGGGGTCGGGGGGTTGTACCGGAGAAGTGGCCAGAGGACCTCGTAGGAACGACCGCTCGCGGTCAGTAGAAAGGCGTCGGCGATCAGATGGGAGGCCGCGCCGACCGCGAGAAGGGTACCGATCCGCCTGCGCTCCCGGGGCGCAACGATCGCCGTCCCGACCAGCACCGCGACCGCGGCCCCGCCGGCAGTGTGGATCCCGGACCAGGAGAAGGGGATTCCGAGGGCTGCCTCGATTGCCTCGCCGGGGACGACCAGCCTGATCTTCGTCATGTCCGGGATGAATGCGCCGGCCATGCCCGCGGTGACGTACGCCGGAGTGAGCCACTCGTAGCGCCAGGACAGGACTGTGCAAACCGAGTACGCGATCAGGGCGTGGGCGAGCAGGTCAGGCATCCTCGCTACCTCCGGACGATTGAGAGCGGTCCCGGCCGAGCACGGCGCGGAGCGTCAGCGGCGCCTCGCGGGGGACAAGACCCCACTCTTCGCGATCGACCCGGAATCGGCGGACGATCCGCCCGAGCACCCACAGCCCCGCGAGAAACGAGATGGTCCAGGCGTACAGCGGGCCGATCGGGGGGACGGCGAACGCGTTCTCCGCCCGAACCGTCCGGTCGGGTTCGACAGTGCCGAACACGCGGAGGTGCGCGTCCTTCTCGACCGTCACGCCGGGATCCAGGCCAACGACCGTGAGGAGGATCGGCTCCTCGACGCCGTACTCCGCCTCGACGACGACGGGATCCGTCTCGACAATCCGACCGCCGACGGTCACGTCTTCACCGAGGTACGCCTCGTAGTCGGCCGCGAGTTCCTCCGACCCCGGGTACGCCCCCGCGTCGGGGGCAGGCGTCAGGGTACCGTGCCAGACCACCAGGCCGAACAGCGCGGCGAGGAGAACGAGGACGACAAGCAGGCGCGCCCGCGGCGACCGGAGCATGAGTCGATCAACCGAGGAGTTCGACCAGTAACCCGTTCTGTGCGTGCATCCGGTTTTCGGCCTGTCTCCAGACGAGCGAGCGCTCCCCTTCGATGACGTCGTCGGTGACCTCCTCGCCCCGGTGGGCCGGCAGGCAGTGCATCAGCCGCGCGTCCGTCCTAGCGAGCAGGTCTTCATTCACCTGGTAGCCCTCGAAGGCGGCGAGGCGCTCCTCGGACTCGTCCTCCTGGCCCATGTTCACCCAGACGTCGGTGTACACCACGTCGGCGTCCGCGACCGCCTCGGCGGGATCGTCGGTGAGTTCGGGGGCGCTACCGAGTTCCGCGGCCCGGTCGACGGTGGCCTCCGACAGACCGTACCCCTGCGGAGTGGCGACGGTCAGGTCGAGGTCGGTCATCGCCGCCCCGAGGGCAAAGGATGAGGCGACGTTGTTGCCGTCGCCGACCCACGCCGCCGAGACGTCGAACCCGCCGAACGTATCCCGGATCGTGAGCAAATCGGCGAGGGTCTGACAGGGGTGGGCGTCGTCGGTCAGACCGTTGATTACCGGCACCGTCGCGTACGCGGCGAGTTCCGCCAGCGTCTCGTGATCGCCCACGCGTGCCATCACCGCGTCGACGTAACATGAGAAGGCGCGGGCGGTGTCCTTGATCGGTTCACCCCGGCCGAGTTGCGTGTCGCCGGGACTGAGCATGATCGCGTGTCCGCCCAGCCGCGTCATCCCGGTCTCGAAGGAGATCCGGGTGCGAGTGCTCGGGTTCTCGAACAGCATGGCCAGGGTGTGATCCTCGAGGCGGCGTACCGACTCACCGCCACGGTGGGCGTCCTTGAGCGTTGCGGCGCGGTCGAGAACCGCCTCGATATCGGCGACGTCGTCGATGTCGAGGACGTGGTCGGGGGGGCTGTTCGGGTCGTGGGTGTCGGGTGTGTTAGTCACGAGTTGTCACTCCCTGTGAGTCGGTCGCAGGCGCGTTCGAGGACGGTGACGGCGCGGTCGAACTCCCCGAGTGAGAGGTGCTCCCGGGGGGTGTGATCGAGCGCCGAATCGCCGGGGCCGTAGGTGGCCATCGGACAGTCCCAGGCGTCGGCGTACAGGTTCATATCGCTTGTGCCCGTTTTCCGGAGCTGGCTCGGCTCGCCGCCGATCGCCCGGATCGCGACGCGAAAGGCGCGGGCGACCGGATTTCTGGGGCTCCGCATCACGGGCGGGATCGATTCGTACCACTGGACGGTGCCATCGTCGAGCTCGCCATCGGCGATCTCCCGGACCGTCGAGCCGTCCGTGTCCGGCGGGATCCGGAACTGGACGTCCATCGTCGCCTCCACGGAGAGGCCGTCGGCGCTCGTCCCGCCGTCGATGCCGACGGGTTTCGGCGTCACGCCCTCGAAGACGGACGTCCACTCGTCAGTTGCGAAGGCCTCCTCGACGCGGCCCCACCAGCCGATCGCCGACTGGATCGCGTTCTCGTCGGGACGGGAGGTGTGACCCGACTCGCTGGTGGCGACGTACGTTCCGGAGAGAAGGCCCCGGTAGCCGAGCGTCACGGCGTCCCAGCCGCTCGGCTCGCCGTTGATAACCGCATCCGGGGCCTCCCGGTCGGCGATCAGATGGCGCGCGCCGCGCGAATCGCGTTCCTCGCCGACGACGCCGGCGAAACTCACCCCCGTCTCGACCGCCGCGACCGCCATCGCGACGAGCGGGCCCGTGGCGTCGACGCTACCCCGACCGTGCAGGACCCCGTCCTCGACTCTGACGGGGATGTCCCCGGGGACGGTGTCGACGTGGGAGGTGAGCAGAACGGAATCGTCGGCGGGCGCGCGGACGTTACCGATCGAGTCGATCCGGACCTCGCGATCACGGGCCTCGAAGTAGGCCGCCAGGCGCTCGGCGGCGGCGTCCTCCTCGCCCGAAACCGACGGGGTGTCGACGAGATCCTCGAGGAGGTTGCGACCCTCGGGGCGGACGGGGATCCCCGGGTCGGGGTCCGTTTCCGCGCTCATTCGATCACCTCCGTGAGCGCCTCGACGGCGGTGTCAGCCTCCGCCTCCCCGATCGTCAGCGGCGGGAGCAGGCGCACGACGGTCCGGCCCGCCGGAAGGACGAACACGTTCTCCTGGATCGCCAGGTCCCGCGCGACGCGGTTGGCGCCGCGCTTTAGTTCGACTCCGAGCAGGAGGCCCTCGCCCCGAACCTCTCGGATGGAGTCACCGATCGCTGCCTCGATCTCCTCGGTGAGGTACGCGCCCATCTCGGCCGCGTGGCCGGGTAGATCGCGGGTGACGATGGTCGACACCGTCGCGTCGACGGCGGCGGCGACGGCAGGGCCACCCGAGAACGTGGAGTTGTGTGACCCCGACTCCTCCGCGATCCAGTCCGCACACAGCGCCGCGCCGATGGGCAGACCGTTTCCGAGCCCCTTCGCCGTCGTCACCACGTCCGGGACGGCGTTCGTGTGCTCGACGGCCCAGAACTCCCCCGTGCGCCCGTTGCCGGCCTGCACCTCATCAACGATCATCGCCGCGCCCGCGCGGCCGGTAATGCCCCGGACCGCCTCGAGATACCCCTCCGGGGGCAGATTGATGCCGCCCTCGCCCTGGATGGGTTCGACGATGACCGCGGCGGTATCGGAATCGACCGCCTCCGCCATCGCCTCCTCCTCGCCGTAGGGGACGAACTCCACGTCGCCCATCAGCGGTTCGAACGGTTCCCGATACTTTTTGGGCCACGTCGTCGCGAGCGCGCCCATCGTGCGCCCGTGGAACCCCTGCATCGTCGCGACGACCTTCGAATCGCCCGTGGCGCTCCGGGCGAACTTCAGGGCCGCCTCGTTCGCCTCGGTGCCGGAGTTACAGAACCAGACGTTTTCCAGCCTGCCGGGTGCCGTCGCCGCCAGCGCCGCGTAGGCGCGTTCGCGGGCCTCGACGGGAAAGGACGCCTGGACGAAGGTGAGCGTCTCGAGTTGCTCGGTCACCGCGTCGGTGACGTCCGGATGGCAGTGTCCCAGCGGCGTACACGCATACGACGCCCCGAAATCGAGGTACTCGGTGCCGTCCTCGTCGTACAGATACGGTCCCTCCCCACGCGCCAGCGGAATCGGCTTCTCCGAATGGATGAAGTTGTGCTCGCTCATCTGTCGTAGATTCTCGTGTCGTCCTCTATCGCACCCGGCAGGACGTGGGTGCCGCCCCCTTCGATCGCCCCGGTTACGGGAGCGTCGGCGTTCGCGTCCGCGACGATCACCTCGGCCGCACCTCCCTCGAGCGCCTCGGTCGTCGCCATCACCTTCCGGCGCATGAACCCCTCGGCGGCCGCCTCCAGATCGGCCATCTCCGCGGGCGTCTCGACGCGCTCGATCACCGTCGCGGGGTCGTCGGGATCCGCGTAGACGCCGGCGACGTCCGTGAGGAAAACGAGTCTCGCGCCGAGGGCGGCCGCGATGGCCGCCGCCGAGCGGTCGGCGTCAGTGTTGACCGGCGTGACCGCGCCGTCGTCAGCGCCAGCCATCGGGGGGCCCACGATTGGAACGTGCCCGGAGTCGAGCAGGGTGTGGAGCAGTTCGTCGTTCACCTGCTCGATCCGTCCTGAGTGATCGCCCCGGCGGATCTTCCGCTTGCCGTCTTCGACTACCCTGACCGCCGACTTCCGGGG
Source organism: Karumarchaeum halophilus (SeqCode) (assembly GCA_042219105.1). Taxonomy (GTDB): domain Archaea; phylum Halobacteriota; class Halobacteria; order Halobacteriales; family Hikarchaeaceae; genus CAYSJP01. The sequence goes on from JBDGQL010000081.1 coordinate 8,009, forward strand.
GCCGTAGAGGAGTTTCCCGTCGACGCCCGAGAGACCGACCGCGTCGACGCCCTGGCTCTGGAGGCCGGCGACGAGGTCGCTTCTGATCGTGCTCATCGCCATGGTGAACGCCTCCATAGTCTTCGCGTCAGTGAACCGGCCGACGACGCCGTCGGGGGTCTCGACGTACTCGGGATCGATTCCCAGCCGCTCCAAGGTGTCGTCGACCTTCGTCGACCCGCCGTGAACGAGAACGACGTCATCGCCGGCAGCGAGACCCCCCACGTCGGCGAGCGCGCCCTCGGGATCGACGGCGCGGGCGCCGCCGATCTTGACGACGGTCGCTGGATCGGTTGGGTTCGGGGACATGGCAGGATCAGGGTGCGCCGACGGGATGTAACCCACGGTAATCGAGGCCTGCGGTCTCCTCGATGCCGAGGGCGACGTTCGCGGCGTGGACCGCCTGTCCCGCCGACCCCTTCATCATGTTGTCGATTGCCGAGAAGACGACGAGGCGGTCGTTGTCCGGATCGCGTTCGAACCCGAGTTCCACGGTGTTCGTTCCGGCGACGGATTTGGGCTCGGGGTAGCGGTACACGCCGGAGCCGCCGGCGACGAACTCGACGAACGGTTCGTCTCCGTAGGCGCCCCGAAGGGCCTTCCAGACGTCTCCTTTCCCGGGGAGATCCTCACAGAGGAGGTGACAGGTCGCGGAGGCTCCGCGGATCATGTCGACGGCGTGGACGGTGAAGTTCACGCCGGTTCCGAGAAACGCCTCGATCTCGGCCTCGTGGCGGTG
>JBDGQL010000081.1:8886-16233 GCA_042219105.1 Karumarchaeum halophilus (SeqCode)
CGGAACTCGTCGATGCGATCCATCGAGACGCCGTGTGGCGTCGCCGCGAAGAGGACGTCCACGGAGCCCAGATCCTCGGGGTCGGAAAACCGCAAATCGAGATCACGGAGGTTCGGGTGGACGGTCCCGACGGAGCGTTTGGTGTACGACCGACTGGTGGCTTGGGTTATCCCGAACTCGGGGTGGCCGGCGAGCAGGCGCAGCAGTTCCCCGCCGGTGAAGCCGCTTGCCCCGACGACGGAGGCGGTGAGGGTCACGCCGACACCTCCATCGTCTCCGTCGCTTTCTCCTCGATCCAGTCGACGACGTGGGCGGGAACGTCGGTGTCGGTGGCGTCGTTCAGCGCCTTGAACTCGACGGTGTGGTTCACTTCGTGGACGGTGTAGCCCTCCGGCTGGCCGTCGCCGTCGACGCCCGTCTCCATCAGGTCCACGCCGAGCAGGCCCCCGGAGACGGCGTCGCTCGCGCGGGCGACGAGATCCCGTACCTCGGGATCGAGTTCGAACGTGGAGGTGTCGGCGCCGCGGGCGGCGTTCGTGAGCCAGTGCTCCGAGGAGCGCGCCATCGCGCCGATGGGCTCGCCGTCGGCCGCGACCACGCGCAGGTCCCGGCCCGGCTTCTCCACGAACTCCTGGATGTAGAACACCTTGTGCTCGTAGTGGCCGAGTTGCTCCTTGTGTTCGAGGATGGCCTCGGCGGCGTTTCGCGAATCGATCTTCGCCATCAGTTGCCCCCACGAACCGATCACGGGCTTGAGCACACAGGGGTAGCCGAAGTCCTCGATCGTTTCGAGGGCGCTGTCCTTGGTGAAGGCGACCTCGGTGTTGGGCGTGGGGACGCCCGCCTGCTGGAGCGCCAAACTGTTTTTCACCTTGTCCGCACACAGCTCGGCGGTCCTCGGAGAGTTGATGACCGGGACCCCGTAGGCGTCGAGGAACTGCGTGATGTACAGCCCCCGGGAGGTCGCGAGACACCGATCGAGAACGATGTCGACGCCGTCGAAGATCCCGGGCTGCTCGCGGATGTTGAACCCCTCGCGGCGGACGTCGATCTTGGTCGTCTCGTGGCCCCGGCCGCGCAGCTCCTTCAGGAGGAGCTTCTCGTCCTTGCGGATCCGGGAGTACAGCATGCCGACGTTCACGGGCGATCACTCTGGGAGGACGTGTGGGTGGATGTCGTTCCGGCCCCGCACACGTTCACTCCCCCCAGTCCTCTTCCAGCTCGGGCGCTGGCTCGAGGACCGGCGGGGACACGTCGATGACTTCCAGCTCCGTGCCACAGGTCGTACAGTCGACGATCTCTCCGATCTCGGCGTCCTCGGGCAGGGCCACCTCGGCCCCACACTCGACGCATTCTGCCGTGTCTGCCATACGTGTGCATCGGTAGTTTCCTCGTGGGTATAAAATTTCCTAACTGGACTGACAAGAATTCGGGACACCCCTGGCTGCCGGCGGCGGGGCGAGCGTGGGATCGCACCGGTGACGAGTCGGGGGGGACTCGTGTCGGTGGTCGGATCACGTGCGCTGGCTCACCTCCCGGTCGAGCGTGGCCGCGGCGTCGGCGAGGCTCCCGCGGGCCGTCGCGACCGCCTCGCGGTCGGCCGCGACCGACTCGCGAGCACGGTCGATCGCGTCCTCTGTCGCGGCGGGCGCCGGACCGCCGGCGGAGTCCCGCATCGCGACGTTCGTGTCGGGATCGAGCGCGTCCTCGACGGCATCCCGGTCGAGGACGGCCTCAAGCGATCTGCCCAGCACCTCGTGGGCTGCCTGGTCGAGGGCGTCGTAGTCCGCGTCCCCGGCGGCGGCGGTCGCGACGAGTTCGTGGGCGGTCCGGAAGGGAACGCCCGCCATCGCGAGCAGGTCCGCGACGCCGGTCGCCGTCGAGAACCCCTCGCCGGCGTCGGCCGCGAGCGCCTCGACGTTCCAAGTGGCGGTCGCGACCGCGCCGGCCGCGACCTCGGTTGCCTCGGTGACAGCGTCGATCGCCTCCCAGACGTGGGGGCCAGCACGCTGGAGGTCACGGTTGTACGCCCGCGGGAGGCCCTTCAGGATCGTGAACGTACCCGTCAGTCCGGCCAGCGCGTCGCCCGCGCTCGCGCGGACGAGTTCGAGCGTGTCCGGGTTCTTCTTCTGGGGCATGATCGATGACGTGGAGGCGTAGTCGTCGTCGAGGTCGAGATACCCCCGGTTGGCAAACAGGATGCCGTCCTCGGCGATCCCCGAGAGCGTCCCGCCGAGGGCGGCGAGCGCACCTGCGGTCTCGACCAGGAAATCGCGGGTGGCGGCGGCGTCGGCGCTGTTCTCGATGACGCCGGAAAAGCCCAGCAGTTCCGCGGTGCGCTCGCGGTCGACCGGGAAGGAGACGCCCGCGAACGCGCCCGCGCCCAGCGGAGAGCGGTTCACCCGGGCGTAACAATCGAGCAGGCGCTCGACGTCCCGGGAGAGCGCCGACTCGTAGGAACGGAGCCAGTGGGCGACCGTCGTCGGCTGTGCGGGCTGGAGGTGGGTGTACCCCGGCATCACTGTCTCCGTATGCTCGCTCGCGGCATCGAGCAGGGCCTCGCGGAAGACGTTCACCGTGTCCGCCAGATCGAGCAGATCCTCCCGGAGGCGATACCGGATACAGGCCGCGACCTCGTCGTTGCGCGAGCGGGCGGTGTGCATCTTCCCGCCGTCAGGGCCGACCCCTTCGAGTAGCGTCTCTCCATCCTCCCGGATCCCGCCGATGACGGCCGACTCGATGGCTTCGTGGACATCCTCGCCGTCCGGGAGGGCGCCGTGACCCGCGTCCTCGATGGCCTCGAGGGCGCCGAGGATCTCACTCGCAGCGTCGGGGTCGACGATGCCCTGCTCCTCGAGCATCACCACGTGGGCGCGGTCGACCGCGAGGTCGGCCGCGAAGATGCGCCGATCGGCCCCAAGCGAGGAGAGAAACTCGCGAGCGGGGCCGCCGCTGAAGCGATCGCCCCGCACCACGGCGTCGGGATCCTCCTCGGGCATCGTCACTCCGTGTCCGTGCTCATTTCGGGCGGCTCCCGGTCGGCGGCGTCGGCGACGGCGTTCGCCAGCCGCTCCTGGAAGCCGTGGTACTTCGCGACGCCGGTGGCGTCCGCCTGCTCGATGCTCTCGGTGACGGCCTCGGTGTTGAACGAGGCCGCCTCCTCGGAGTAGACGGCGTAGTCCGACTCGCGGCCGACCGGGCGTGCCTGCCCGCCCTGGAGTTTCACGACGACCGTCCCGGTGACTCGCTCCTGAGTTCGGTCGATGAAGCCCTCAAGAGCGTCCGTGAGGGGTGCGTCGACCAGCCCCTGGTAGGCCTTCTCGGACCACTCCCGCTCGATCGTCTGCTTGAACGAGCGCTCCTCCTTCGTGAGGACCAGCTGTTCGAGCCCCTCGTGGGCGGTGATGAGCACTGTCGCGGCGGGGTGTTCGTAGTTTTCTCTCACTTTCAGGCCGAGCATGCGATCCTCCAACATGTCGGTGCGACCGACGCCGTACGAACCGGCGAGGTCGTTGAGATACTCGATGAGGTAGGCCGGCGAGAGCGACTCGCCGTCGACCGCGGTGGGTCTACCCTCCTCGAACTCGATCTCGACGAGGGCGGTGTCGTCGCCGGGAGCCTCGGTCCAGTCGTAGATCTCCTCCCCGGGAACGTGAGCGGGGTCCTCCAAGTCGTCGCCCTCCACCGACCGGCTCCAGAGGTTCGTGTCGACGCTCCACCTGCCGCCGCCGCCCCCTTCTACGGGGAGGTCGCGCTCCTCGGCGTACTCCTGTTCCCACCTGCGGGTCAGACCCATCTCCCGGATCGGGGCGATCACGTCCAGATCCGAGCCACGCCACACCGCCTCGAACCGCAACTGGTCGTTGCCCTTGCCGGTACAGCCGTGTGCGAGCGCGTCACAGTCGGCCCCAAGCGCGACCGCGAGGATCGCCTCCGCGATGACGGGACGAGCAAGCGCTGTCCCAAGAGGGTAGCCCTGGTAGGAGGCGTTTGCCCGCACCGCGTCGAAACAGAGGTCGGCGAACTCGTCGGTGGCGTCGACCACGTGGTGCTCCAGGTCGAGCGCCTCCGCGGTGTCGGCTGCTTCCTCGAACTCCGCTTCCGGCTGGCCGACATCGACCGTGACGCCGACGACCTCGTCGTACCCGTACTCCTCCTCCAGAATCGGGACACAGACGGTCGTGTCCAGCCCGCCGGAGAATGCGAGAGCCACGCGTTCCATACCTGTCGAGTCGTCCGTTCGGGACTTAAATGGACCGATGCTGTTGGAGAAATGAAATTACAGCGCGGGGACTACTGGGACCACGGTAGTTGGGGGTCGGAAGGATCACAGTGGCCGGACACCGGGAGGACCACGATGACCGGACACAGGGAGAACGTCGGGGGGGGGAGAGGAGTGGTGAGAGGGGGCTTACGGCCCCGCTCGTCGGGGTCGGGTGGACCCGCCAGTGGGAGCGAACGAGCGGAAGCGAGGGCGGGTCGCTGTCATCAATGAAAAATACTTCATGCGTTGATTAAACCCTTGCGATACGGGTGACGACGCCGAAATCGGAGAGAGTAATCATTATCAGTCACACGTCATCGAGAGTGAATCCGTCAAACCGCCCGACGGCGTAGCGGTAGCCGGCGACTGCGAGGCCCGTAATGACCGCGAGGTAGCCGATCCAGCCCCCCAGGAGCAACGGTACGCTCGCGTCTCCGTTGGTCGTCCACCACGCCAGGAACATCCCGGCCCCGGCGACGATCGTCCCGCCAAACAGGAACCCCATCGTCGCGCGCTGTGAGGGCTGGGCGCGCTCGATGTTCATGTACTCCTCGCGCTCGAACTTCGGGGCGAACGAGCCCAGTCCCAGGGCCATCGCCGGGATCGCGACGACGAGAACGACCGCGAGGGCGGTCTGGAGCGCGACGTAGAGAGGGGAGCCGTCGATGAGCGCCAGCGGGGTTCCGAGGCCGATCGCGGGGACGATCCCGACGGCGGCGCCCCCGAGTAGCCGCCCACGGAGGAGCACGTCCGTGGACCGGACGCTGGTCATCAGGAAGGGAAGCTGATCCCGGTCGTCGCCAAGCGGGTTGAGACAGTACAGCAGGCCAGCGAGTTCCGCCCCGAGGACCATCATGAGTGGCGGCCCCATGGTCAAGGCGAGATCGGGCTGGCTGATCCAGATCGCGAGCGGGCCGAGGCCGCCAAACACCACCGGGAGGAGGTGGAAGGCGGATTTCGGGTCCCGCGCGGTCCGCAACAGGTGCCGGAAGGCGACCCGGGTGGCGGGCGTGGCGGTGAACGGCCGGGGGACCAGACGGGTCGCCGCTTCCCCGGTGGTGTCGTCGTCGACGTCGGCGAGCAACAGCGCGGTTTCGGCGCGGACCGCGAGGGCGAGAAAGGCGGGGACCGCGAGGACCGCCATCGTGAGCGCGACCGCGCCGGTCGGGTCGGCGGTCGCTCCAAGCGGGACGAACAGGGCTGCAACGGCGCCCTGGATCGGCTCACCCGGGAGAAACGACGGGATTGAGATCGAAAACCCCAGATCGGCATCGTCCGGGAGGAACGCCTGTATGACGAACTGGGAGGCGACGAAGATCAGCACCATGACCAGCATGAACGCCGCCGCCTTCGCCCACGCGGAGAGGCGAGCGATAACGCCCGCATAGCGTGCGGTCGCCCCGATCGTCCGGCCGAGGAACAGTCCGGCAAGAAGGAAAACGAGCAAGGTGACGCCGAGCAACAGCGGCGCGAGCGGGCCGCCCGCGCCGGCGCCCACCAGGACGAGAACGACCAGAAGTGGAACGACGAACAGGATCGACGCCTGGATCGTCTCGCTGGCGAGCCGACCCGCGGAGACGGCCGAGGGGGGAACGGACGTGCGAATCAGCGGGCCCACCGACCCGATACGGTTCTGGCTGATCGCGCTGAACACGCCCATGTATGCGCCCGCGAGGACCGCCGCGGTGCAGAACGCGCCGACGCTACCGACCGGTGGCGATCCGCTCGCGAGATCGCTGCCGAAGGTCGTCGCCTGGTCGAACAGGAACACCGGTATCACGACCACGAACTGGAGCGCGCCGAGGCCGATCCCGACCAACCGGCGGCGGCTGTCGGTGAGATGGCGCCACATCGCCGCCAGTTCCGTGCGTGCAAGCACCGACGCGTCACGGAGGTCGCTACGCTGAATCATGCCTGTGCGCGCTCGCTCGTCAACTCGAGGAAGGCGTCCTCGAGGTCGGCGTCGGCACTCGCCTCCGCGGCGGTCCGCCCGACCAGGCCCTCCGGGGAGCCTTCCGCGACCAGCCGACCCTCATAGAGGACGCCGACCCGGTCGGCGATCTCCTCGACGACGGGGAGAATATGCGTCGAGAGGAACACGGTGGTGTCCGCCGAGGCGAGGTCGACAATCAGTTCGCGCAGGGTCTTCGCGGCGCGGGGGTCGAGCCCGGAGGTCGGCTCGTCGAGGAACACAACCGCGGGGTCGTGCATGACTGCCTGGGCGAAGGCGGTCTTCTGGCGCATCCCCTTGGAGTAGCCGTCGATGCGCCGATCGAGGTCGGCCGCGAGGTCGAGATCCTCACAGATCCCGACCGCGCGCTCGGAGACGTCCGACCACGGGATGTCCCGGAGGTCGGCGGCGAACTGGAGCTGTTCGCGCCCGGTGAGTTCGTTGTACAGCGGCGGCTCCTCGGGCAGGAGACCGATGTGCTCGATCAGGTCCCGGCGGCGCTCGATATCCGTGCCCGCGACGGTTCCCTGCCCCTCGGTGGGTTCGATCAGCCCGGTCAGCATCCGCATCGTCGTCGTCTTGCCAGCGCCGTTGGGACCGAGAAAGCCGTACACGACGCCGGTCGGCACCTCAAGGTCGAGGCTCCGGACTGCGGTCGTCGATCCGTACTGCTTCGAGAGAGCCCGGGTCGCAATGGCAGCGTTGGTCATCGGTTGGATATTTTGGGCTGGTCTGAAAAACTGCTTTCATTCTTTTCGCCGGACCGTGCACCGCTCCCCCGGGAGGAGGCGACACTGCGACCCGAGAACGGAGACGAGGAGTGTACTGACATATCGTGTCGATTGGTACACGCAGGGATGGGTTATCAGTTATATCTATATATCTGAATCCAGCTTTGACCGACACTCTAGCCTTTCGGAAAGGTCCATCGAGACGGGACACTCTCCGGAGAGGAAGCCGATATACACCCGGACGTGATTTGCGTAAGCAGTGCCGTCACGTCCGGGTTAGTGACGGGAGCGTCCTGTTTCGAGTGCGTTGGGAAACAAGCGCCAGCTTGACATCCTCTTCCGCGTGGCGGAGGAATCCCGAGCGGTGGGAGTTTCAGGTTTGACAGCCCACCGGGCATACC
>JBDGQL010000131.1:0-15914 GCA_042219105.1 Karumarchaeum halophilus (SeqCode)
ATTCGCCGGGTACGGTGGAGGCTAATTCTATCAACAGTTCTGTCGACCCGTATCTCGTGTGTAAACACTGCCGAAGCCACTTATCCACAGTCCGCATACGAGCCGGTGTGATCAACCGGGACGGCGTCACACAGGAGGTGCGTGCAGCACTCACAAACCTCGTGACCGTCCTCGGGGTCGCGGTGTTTGGGTGGTCGGCCGGTGCGTTGCTCGTCGTCTACTGGGTCGAGGCGGGTGTCGCGCTGGTCCGTGGAATCCTCCAGGGCCCGTTCGCACGGCGCGATCCGGAGGATATGACCGCCGGACAGCAGACGGTCAGGGATACGTACATTCCCCTGTCGTCCTGGGATGACAAGCGTGGCGGCGTCTCGATAGGCCCACTTCCCCCGATCTATCCGCGGAACGTGTCAACCGTGCTCAATTCCGCGATGGTGACACTCATCTTCTGGCCAATCGCCGGGGGCCTCGTCATCGCGACCGTCGGGGCGGAGTTCCCCATCGGAACGGTGTTGCTCGCAGTTATCGGCGTCGTCGCCGGACACACTGTCGGCCTGATCGACTACTTCAGGAACGACCGATACGTCGAGAACACCGTTGGATCGGCGATGTCTAGACGGTACACGATCGGCATCTTCGTCCTTGGTGTCGGCGGGGTGTTCGTCCTCTCGCGTGCGTCCCCGCCGTCCGTGCTGTTCCTCATCGTCGCGGTCGGAAAACTTCTCGCGGACCTCGCGATCGCCAGAGCGGAGGCGTCGAACGACCCGGTGACCGGATGGGACGAGGAGTCTCTCGACGAGCAGGTCCCCGAGGGGGAACCGACAGCGGTGTTCGAGGGGAACCGGCGGAACCTGCTCCTCCGGGCTGCCGGGATGGCCCCGTTTTTCATTTTGATTCCCCCGTACATGTTCGTCGGCCTAGCTGCGGTGGTCGCCGGACTGTTCGGCGGGCTGGTGGCCGGCGTGGCCGTGTTCGCCGTCGGGATCGTGGTAGCGATGCTCAGTTTAGCCGTGCGAACCGACGTGGAGCGCGGGCACCTGGAGTATCACGTGTACCCAGAGCGAATCGTCGCATACGACAGGCTGCTCGACGCGCCACAGTGGTCGGTCGATCGAACCAAGATCGAGGAGGCAAGTATCAAGCCGAGCAGACTCGACCGGATTCGACCGGGGTCACGGACCGTCGTGGTGTCGACCTACGGCGATGACCGTCGGTTTCGCGCCCTCCGACGTCCGGGGGCGTTCATCGACGCTTCGAGTTCGGGCAGCGGGGAAACGCGGCGTTCCTCGAACACGTACCGCTAGAGTTCCTCCTCCATCAGTTCCACGTCGGCCACCAGGTCGAACGCTGACTCCCCGGACCGGATGCCATCGAGCAGGGTGAACGCCTGGGTCGGTGAGAGAAAGTGGGAGGTCACGACGCGGCCGACGTCGGTCGGCTCCAGCCCGTCGATGAACTCGTACTCCAGTAGCTTCCCGACCGCGTGGCGGGTGTCCATCTCCCCGAGCATGCGATCGTTCAGGCGCTTTGCCGCCGACCCCGCGACCGTCACGTTCGCGAGCGTCTGCGCGACCTGCTGGGCCTCCGGATACCGGCTGGTGACGGGCTCCATCTCGCCTTTCAGCAGCGAGAACGCCACTTCGTCTTCCGTGCGCTCCATGCTTCCGTGATACACTCCCTCCGGCTCGACGAGGAGCCACACCGCGCCCCGGTCGTGGTAGTCCGGGCGCCCGGCGCGCCCGAGCATCTGCTCGAACTCCTGGACGGAGAGCCACTCGATCCCCATCGCCAGCGAGTCGAAGATCACCTGCGAGGCGGGAAAGTCCACGCCGGCCGCCAGCGCCGCGGTCGTCACGACCGCGGCCAGATCCTGCTCGGCGAATTTGCGTTCGACGCTTTTCCGGCGGCCGTAGTCGAGGCCGGCATGGTAGGGGGCGGACCTGTAGTTTAGGCGCCGGGAGATCTCGTGACACCGCCGCCGGGAGTTCGTGAACACGATGGTCTGTCCCCGGTAGCCCTGCGAGGAGGTGCGGTCGAACTCCCGCGTGACCAGCTTGTTTTCTACGTCGGGTTTCTCCTGACCGTCGGCGAACGTGACGTGGCGCTCGATCGGCACCGGGCGCTCCTCGAACTCGATGGTTCGGGCGTCGAGCACCTCGCCGAGTTGCCCGGGATTGCCGACCGTCGCCGAGAGGTAGATCCACTGGGTCGCGCTCCCGGGATCTCCGCTCCTTGCAGCTCTCTCCCTGCAGTAGTACTTCAGTCGCGAGATCAGTCCGTCGAGGCGGTGGCCACGGTCCTCGTCGGCGAGAGTGTGGACCTCGTCGATGACGACGGTCCCGATGTCCCCGAGATTGCGCCCCGTCCGGAGGGCGTGGTCGATCCCCTCGTACGTTCCGACGATCACGTCCGCCCCGGGGTCGAATCCGTCTCCACCGCCGCGGATCCGGCTCGCACCCACGCGGATCGTCACGTCCGCGAGGTGTCCGTACTCGTCTTTGAGGTCCTCGTACGTCTGGTTCGCCAGCGCGACGAGAGGGACGAGAAACAGGAGCTTTCCCCCGCCCTTCAGGACCCGATCGAGCCCCGCCAGTTCTCCGATAAGCGTCTTTCCCGTTGCCGTCGCGGAGACGACAAGCTGGTCCCGTCCGGACAGGAGCTCCTCCTGCACCGAGAGGCTCTGGACGGGAAGCAGGGTGTCGAACCGGCCCGAGACCAGCTCCAGCAGGTCCGGGTGTACGTCGAGTTCTGAGACCGGAACGTCGTCGACCTCGTCGGTCGTCGCGGAGATCTCGTCGAACTTCGTGAGATCCGGGTCGAGCCGCCCCTTCAGGAGGTCGGTGATCCGCTCTAAGTCCTGCACTTCGAGCAGGAGTTCCTCTAAGCGATCCCGGGCGGCAGCGGTCAGGTCGCCCCGGAAGGCGAGTTCGCGCTCCAGTTCACCCTTCGCGCAGTCCGGACAGATCGACTCGCCGTCGGCCTCTATGGCCGTCTCTCCGGTGATCGGCGAGTAACGTCCGCTCTCCGCGCAGTACCGGCAGGTCCGAACGACCGTCGCTTCTTCCTGATAGGCCGACAGTAGCTCCGTCAACTCCCGGCGGCCAGCGCGCGAGGTCTGCTCGGAGATGCGAATCCGTGCGGCGCGACGCGTCAGTTCGACGAACTCCTCGGGCTGTCTCGGGTCCTCGCTCGACCCTCGCTTGATCCGGAACCGCCCGGGACGGGGGCCGGCGTCGGTCTCCTTCGGCGTGAGGCGGCCCCGGAACAGCCTGTCGCCCTCACGGTGAGCCGTGACCAGGTACTCCCCGTCGAGTTCGTGGAGAAACAGCGTGTCGACCTCCTGTACCTGCGTTGCCACACTGGTTGGTAGGCGGGGGAGTTATTTGAGCCGTTCGCCTCTACTGTTCTCGGTCACGTCTCGTCTTCCGGTGGCCGACAGTTTAAGAATCCGGCGTCGCAAGGGTACGTATGAGACAGTTCCGGATCGGTTCAGCGTTCGGAATCCCGATCAAACTCGATCTCACCTTTCTCCTCGTGTTGCCGCTGTTCGCCTGGATCATCGGCTCACAGGTGGGCGACCTCACCGACCAGTTCAACGAAACGCTTGGTATCGGAATTGACGCCGCCGCGCTCACTGCGCCCGGATATCTCCCGTGGGTGATCGGAGCCGTGGCCGCGATCGGCCTGTTCGTCGGCGTCGTCCTCCACGAACTCGGACACTCCGTCACGGCGATGCGGTACGGCTTCCCGATCGACTCGATCACGCTGTGGATCTTCGGCGGCATCGCCAAACTCACCGAGATGCCGGAGGACTGGCGCCAGGAGTTCGCGATCGCACTCGCGGGACCGATCGTCAGCGTCGCGCTCGGAATCGTCTTCGGCGGGGCGTTCGTGCTGGTCCCCGAGACGTTCCCCGCAGCCAGGTTCGTCGTCGGCTACCTCGCCCTGATGAACGTCGCGCTCGCCGTGTTCAACCTGCTGCCGGCCTTTCCGATGGACGGCGGGCGGGTTCTGCGAGCGCTGCTCTCCCGGACGCGACCGTACGCCCGCGCGACAAAAATCGCGGCCGATGTCGGCAAGGGTTTCGCCCTCCTGATGGGACTCTTCGGCCTGCTGAGCTTCAACATCATTCTCATCGGGGTCGCCTTCTTCGTGTATATCGGCGCCTCCAACGAGGCCCAGCAGACGATGATGAAGGCGGCCTTCGAGGGCGTGTCCGTCCGGGATCTCATGACCCCTCGGACGGAGCTACACACGGTGTCCCCGGAGACGAGCGTCTCGGATCTCATCAATCGGATGTTCCGGGAACGCCACACCGGCTACCCGGTGACGCGGAACGGCGACATTCTCGGGCTGGTCGCTCTCGAGGATGCCCAGTCCGTCCGGGAGATCGAGCGCGACGCTTACCGCGTCGATGACATCATGACCGACGAACTCATCACGGTCGGAGTTGATACCGACGCGATGACCGCGTTCACGAAGATGCAAGAGGAGGGCGTGGGACGCCTGCTCGTCACGGACGGCGGACGACTCGTTGGCCTCCTCACCCGGAGCGATCTGATGACGGCGTTCAATATTATCGAGTCCGGCGGATTCGGCTCCGACGTGGGGCCACCGGACGGCCGTCGCACCGTCGAGACGTCACCTGAGGGGTTCCGGTTCGACCGGTGACGGGCGGTCTGGAGCATCACGATCCGAATCCACTCATCTGGTGTCATATACACCCGGACGTGGCTCTGTTACGCGCCACGACACCAGATCAATGCGTTCGGCTCGTGATACCCTGGGTTTGTGACGGCACGGCTTGCACAAATCACGTCCGGGTGTACATGCTCCTCGCGACTGTGTGTGATCGTCCTGCGAACGCCACGTATTTGCCGCCACGGACCCGATCTGTCCGCAGTGGAGTACCTCGAACGCCGGCGATCGCTGATCGAGGAACGACTCGAGGACGTCCTGGACGCCCCCGATCCCGGGGCGTTGCGGTCCCGTCTCGAGCACGTCGCTCTCTCCGGCGGGAAGCGTGTCCGGCCGACGGTGACGCTTCTGTCCTGTGAGGTCGTCGGCGGCGATCCGGAGGACGCGGTCGACTTTGCGGCCGGGATCGAACTCGTCCACAACGCCTCGCTCGTCGTCGACGACATCATCGACGAGTCGGACGTTCGACGCGGCGAGCCGAGCGCGTGGGCGGCCTTTGGCCACGGGAGTGCGGTCGCCGCTTCCGACGGGTTGATGGGCGAGGCGTTCGCGTGTTTCTCCGCCGAGCCACGGGCGATGGAGCGTGCGGCGGACGCCATCGTCGAACTGGGGGAAGGAGAGGCGACCGAACTTGTCGCGAGCCCCGACTCCGAAGCGGCGTACATGCGACTCGCCCAGCGGAAGACGGGCGCGCTGTTCCGCGCTGCCGCCGAACTCGGCGGTATCGCGGGCGGCGCGAACCACGACGATGTCGACGCGCTGGGCCGGTACGCCGAACACGTCGGCATCGCCTTTCAGATCCGCGACGACGTTCTCGACGAGACAGCGGAGGCCGACGAACTGGGAAAGCCCACCGGACAGGACGCCGCGATGGAACGGCCCTCGCTGTTGCGCGTGACCGATCTGACTCCCGAGGAGGCGAACACGCGCGCCCGAAGCGAGTCAGAGAGCGCTCTCGCCGCCCTCCAGAAGCTCCCGGTCGTCGACGAGACCGCGCGGGATTACCTCGCCGATCTCGCGGAGTTCGTCGTCGTCCGGGAGCGCTAAGGCCGGACGAGTCGACGGGCCTGCCAGGACTCGATGACCGCGAACGTGAGCGTGCTGAACACGGCAAGCAGCGTACCGGCGGTGAGGAAGATTGCGAGAACCGTCCGGGAGAGCTCGTCCACGAGGAACCCGCTCACGGCGTGGAGAACGGCGGTGATAGCGAGCACGTAGAAGGGCGCGTTGAGGTACTGCCACTCGAACTCGTCTGCGAGGTAGCCGTCCGTGATCTGTCCCAGACTGGAGGTGATGCCCGCGACGGCGATCCACCGGATCGCGCCGTAGGTGAAGGTCGCGAGTGCCCTGACGGGGCCCCCGACCGCTCCGGCCTCTTGGCCTTCCTGAAGAAGATCGTACCCCTCGGCCACCCCGATCAACACGAGGACGAGAGCCACGACGTACGTGACGAGGGTGACGCGGCCCGCGTACAGCGACTCCCTGGACGATGACAGCGACTCCCGGACGGACTCCTCCAGCCCGAGCCCGCGAGAGAGGACGTACAGCCCGAGCAACCCCGAGGTCACGCCGAGCACGGCACCGGGGAGTCCCAGCCAGTCCGACAGGATCGCGAGCGGATAGATCAGGAGAAGAACCCCCAGGGGGACGAGGACGGTTCCGCGCGTCTCGGGATCGTTCAGCACCTGTTTCATCGTGTAGTACATGGACTCGAGGTCCTGTGCCTGCCGGACGACGACCCGTCTGACGCCGTCGATGACGGCCCTCGATCGAATCACCGGCAGGACGCTCTCGTCCTGTGCGCCGTCGGTGACGACGATCACCCGGACGTCGGAGTCGGGGAACCGTTCGAGCACCGTGTCGAGCTCCCGCCCGACCTCGCGGTTCGCCCGGACGTCGTCACCGTCGGTGCCAGTGACCGCCGCAACCTCGACCGGTCCGGTCGTCTCCTCGTGGATATGGAGCCCCCCAAAGAGGACGTTCACGTCTGAGTCCTCCGGATCGACCGTCGCGAGGGAGACGGCAGCGTCCCTGACGGCTTCCCGGCCGACCACGGGCGTCTCGATCTCCGCTTTCCGCCCGAGGTCGTCGTCGAGATCCACACACAGGACCACCAGCATCGCCTGGACGTACGAGACGGGGGCTAATCGGTCTTGCTCTCCGTCGACCAGCCTCGAAAGTTCTATGACGCCCGGTCGGTTACCTCACTGCATGGCCGACTGCCCCCTCGCTGAGGAGTGTCCGAGCTTCTCGGAACGAATCGAAGGTCTCGGGTGTCAACACTATGGCGATCGGGGCGGGGCGGAGTGGTGCAACCACTACGACATGCCGATATCCGACCTGAAGCGCCAGCCGGTGAAGATCGGCGAGGAGGTCGTCGTCGATGTCGTGGACATCCACGAGAGCGGTGCCGGCGTCGGGCACACCGACGACGGGTTCGTCGTGTTCATCGACGGCCTCCTCCCGGAGGCCCGCGCCCGGGTGAAGATCGTCAACGTGATGTCCAACCACGCCCGCGCCGAGGTGGTCGAACGCCTCCCGCTCGAAGACGACGAAAGCGATGAACCCGGCGCCGAGGCGGACTCGGCTGAAGAGACACGAGCCACTGACTCGGGACCCGATCGTCCACCCGAACTCGGGAGCCGCGAGGACTTCTGGGGCAGCTAATACTGTCGGCTGTAAGTTCGTAAAGAATTTCGCCACCCCGAGGTGGCGAATATCTTCACGAAGTTATAGCCAACAGTATAACCGAGTGCAGTCGCGCTGTTCAGACTAGCACGCCCGGCGGTTCGCCGGCCAGACGGTCGCGGTCGTGGGGCTCAGTGTAGTCAATCTCCGGCCCGACCGGGACGAGCCGCTTGGGGTTCACGTCTCCGTGGGTGCGGTAGTAGTGGTTCTTGATGTGGTCCATGTTGACGGTCCCGGCGACGCCGTCGAGTTGGTACAGTTCCTTCGTGTGGTTCCAGAGGTTCGGATAGTCACGGAGTCGGCGGACGTTACATTTGAAGTGGGTGTGGTAGACGGGGTCGAAACGCACCAGCGTCGGGAACAGGCGGACGTCCGCGAGGGTGAGCTCCTCGCCCAGCAGGTACCGCTGGTTCGACAGGACTGACTCCCAGTGATCCAGCGCCGAGAAGAGATCGTCGATGGCTGCCTCGTGGGCCTCCTGGGTGTCGGCAAAGCCCGCGCGGTACACGCCGTTGTTGATCGGCTCGTAGATGGCCTCGACGACCTCGTCAATCTCCTCGCGGCGCCCCTCTGGATAGAGAGTGACGTCGTTCTCGGCGTACGCCTCGAACTCCGTCGCCAGGGTTCGCATCACCTCGATCGACTCGTTGTTGACGATCGTCTCCTCCCGTTTGTCCCACAGTACCGGGACCGTGACGCGACCGGTGAACGCCGGATCGGCGGCGACGTAGGCCTCCCGGAGGGAGTCGAAGCCGTTCACCGTGTCGGGCGTGCAGTCGTCTTTCTCCGGGGTGAACATCCAACCGTCCGTATCGCGGTAGGGATCGACGACATCCATCGAGATGACGTCCTCGAGCCCCAGAAGCGCCCGCACCAGCACCGCTCCGTGAGCCCACGGGCACGCCCGCGAGATGTACAGGTGATACCGGCCGGGTTCAGCGGGGAACCGCTCGGTGCCGATTTCCTCGCGGAAGGACGTCGTCTGGCGGTCGAACTCGCCGTCTTCGTTCGTCGATTCGTACGCGTCGGTGCGCCACTCGCCGTCCACGAGCATGTTCATAGTGTTAATCGGTAACCACCCGAGCCGCATATACCCTGCGTAGTCGGCGAGGACGGCCCCGAGCGTTACGGAACCCGCCGTCCCGGCGTATGGGTCGGCTCCCCGACAGAGTCACGGCGAGTTACGCGCGCCAACCCGAAACGGACCCCCTGGCCGACGACGGTCAGAGACGAGAGTATACTGTCGGACAGAAGTGTTGATAATCGAACCCCCAGGACGGGGGGCCTTCGAATTATCAAGGTCTCTGTCCGACAGTACATACACCCGGACGTGATTTAGCTTAGACATGCCGTCACAAACCCGGGGTATCACGATCCGAACATACTGATCTGGCGTCGTAGCACTTTACAGAGTCACGTCCGGGTGTATAGTCATCATGACCCGGTCGGGACGGTCGCGTTCGCGTTCGAACAGATCGTGGCCGCGTCGCGGGCGATATCTTCGATCGTCTCGGCGGGGAGTCGACCACTTACGGCGTATCCGGTTTCGCCACACTGCCAGGTGATCACGACGAGGTCGCCGCTCGTCGAACGCGTTCCGGTCACGGGACCGAGTGAAACGCGTTCGCCCTCATAATGTCTGTTGTAGCTGTTTACCGGTGATCGCCACCCCCGGTGGCGGCGAGCACCGGTAAGAGACTACAACAGACATTATCACGCCCCTCGAAGGGCGGTCGTCGCGACGAGATGGCGAGAAAGTCCGTCCCGTTCGTGTACTGTACCGCGACCGTCGTGCGGTTCCCGAGACGCGTCAGCACGGCCGTCTCGAAATCGAACCGCTCCGGTGGGTCGGCATCGGCCGCCGCAAAGCTCACATTCGCTGCCGCCGCTGCCGCCGAATCGAAGGTCGCTGGCTCGGGCCCCGACCGGACCGTTGCGTTCGCCGGCGGATCGAACTGGAATGTTGCGGGGTCGGGATTCACGTTAAAACTGACGTTGCGGTAGACCTGCGTGGTCCGGGTAACCTCGCCGTCGACCCGGACCATCGTCTCCGTCCGTAGCGGGTGGAAGTACTCCGCATCGAACCAGTAGGTCGCGTTCTCGACGTGCTGGGCGGCGTTCCCCTCGCTCCCATCGGTCGGGGGGGCGTCACTCTCGCTCGCGTTCGTCGGCGTAAGTCTGACGCCGTGTGTTTCCCGGCCCGCGATCGTCTCGGTCCCGAGATACGTCAGAGTCACCGACTGCGTCTCCGGCCCGAAGAGCCCGGTCGTCGTGGATCCGCCCCGGGAGTCGCCGTCGAACGGGGCAATCGGACGCACCGGGGCGACGATGACCGCATCCTCCTCCGATTCGGAGAGGTTCCCGAACACCCGCTCGACGAACGTGGCCTGGCTGCTGTTGGCGGCGCTGTCGTTGTCGAGTGTGAACCGTGTGACATCGTTTCGGGTCGCGTTGTAAATCCAGGTGACACTCCCGTTGGTGACCGTTATGTCACCCGCCTGCCCCGGAGGGGACAGGAACTCCTGTCGAGCCATCTCCTGCTTTGGCCGTATGACGCTGTGAACGGTCACGTTGGAGTCGTTCTCGCCGGCGCTGGTCCGGATCTCGATCGTTCCCTCCACCGATTTGAGGGAGTCGTATCCTTGCTTGGCCGCCTCTCCGTCGGGGATGCTCGATTCGTCGTCGCCCAGCCCCATACACCCGGCCAGAACGACGAGAAGGACGAACAGTGCCACTCGTCCGCGCATACGCAGACAAGCCTGAGCGTTATTGTATGCGTTTTGTTCTCCCCTGATAACTCATCAGTTACCGTGTTCGTTGTGGGTCTGTTAAAAAGTACTGGCAGTGTTTCTCTGCTCGCAACAGCATCCATCTGCCCCCTCTATGAGAGCCCCATCTCGGACGCGTGACCGTCGATCGGTGGCGTCCACGGCGTGTGGCGGGGCTGGTTGGTCTCCGCCAGGTGGTGCTGTCACCGGACGGGCCCCGATTTCGACTCCTGTCGTCCCGGACTACGATATCTCGATCCCAGGACGACCCGGCGCCGCCTTTTTCCGGACGTCCGCCGGTGCGTCCGGGGCTGCCATCACCTCCACGTCGGCGCCGAACTCCTTCTCGATCAACCATGCCGCCCGTTCGAGCACCGCCCTCTCGCGCTCGGCCGGAAGCGCCGGTTGCAACGACTGCCGGTTCGCCGCGAGGTCACCGGCGAACTCGCGGGCCAGGTCGCCCCGCTTTGCGATTTCCGCGACGTCCATGACCGCATCGAAGATATCCCCTTCGGCGGCGCGGGCCGTCCGGAGCGCCCGGTGTTTCCACTCGGGCGCGACAGCGAGGGTGATCCGGTAGGGGTCATCGGCGCCGGTCGTCTCGACGATGTCGCGCACGTCCTCCCGGGTCGTCTCGACGACGTCGCGCTCGCGGTCGTACTCCGGCACCCGTTCGATCGGCGCGGGCCAGTCGGCCTCGGCGACGAGGCCGTCCCCGAGCGAGAGCCACAGTTCCTCACACAGGTGGGGCATGATCGGCGCGAGCAACCGGACGAGAACGCGAAAGGCCCGCTCCATCACGGCCCGGTTCGGAGCCGTGTACTCGTCATACTCCCGGAGGAGGGACACGAGCGCCCTGATCTCGCGGACTGCATCGTAGAACCGCAGATCCCCGTAGGCGTCCGTGACCGCCGTGATCGTCGCGTCGACCTCGCGGTCGACGTACGCCTCGACCTGCCCCCGGTCGTCGGTCGTCTCCATCTCGCCGAACCCTTCGACGAACGCGAACACCTGTTTGCCGAACTCGTAGCTGTCCGACCGGCGGCGGGCCGACCAGTCGAAGTCGCTCTCGGGCTGGGCGGCCTCCAGTACGAACAGCCGGATCGAGTCAGCACCGTACTCGTCAGTCGTGACGACGTTGCCGGTGCTTTTGGACATCTTCTCGCCGTCCTGGAGAACCATCCCCTGTGTGAGCAGGTTCTCGATCGGCTCCCGGTGTGAGAGCAACCCCGCGTCCGACAGTGCTCGCGAAAAAAACCGGATGTACAGCAGGTGAAGCACGGCGTGTTCCTCGCCGCCGATGTACTGGTCGACGGGGAGCCATCTCTCGGCCCGGTCAGGATCGAAGGGCCCCTCCTCGTACGCTGGCGAGAGATACCGGAGGTAGTACCACGCCGAATCGACGAACGTGTCCATCGTATCGGTCTCCCGGCGGGCCTCGGCGCCACAGTCCGGACAGGCGACGCGTCGCCACTCCGTTGCCTCCTCTAGGGGATTGCCCCCGGCGGCATCGAACGGCGGAAGTTCCACCGGAAGGTCCTCCTCGGGGACGAGCACCGGACCACAGTCCGGACAGTGGAGGATCGGGATCGGCGTCCCCCAGTAGCGCTGCCGGGAGATACACCAGTCCTCCAGGCGGTACTCGACGGTCTCCTCGACGCCATCGAGGTCGACCGCGAGTTGGTCGCGTGCAGTCTCGCTCTCCAGGCCCTCGTACGCCCCGTCGTCAATCAGAGTTCCCTCCGCCGTGATCGGGAGGGCCGACCCACCCGATTCCCCGGGATCGGTCACCTCTCCCGACTCCCCGGGATCGATCACCACCCGGACCTCGACATCGTGATCGGCCGCGAAAGCGTGATCGCGCTCGTTGTGTCCCGGGACGCCCATGACAGCACCGGTGCCCACCCGCCCGAGCACGTAGTCCGCGACGTACACCGGGAGCTTCTCGCCCGTGACCGGGTGGACAGCGTGTGCGTCGGTCCTGACTCCCCCCGTGTCCCGCCGGGCCTTCGAGGGATCGATCGAGTCGAGGTACGCGGCGACGCGGTCGTCCTCCTCTGCCAGGCGCTCCGCGAGGTCGTGGTCCGGCGAAACCGCGAGAAAGGTCGCGCCGGGCAGGGTGTCGAGCCGGGTGGTGAACGTCTCGACGGTGCCGTAGCCGGGCACGTCGAAGGAGACGGTGTGGCCCTCCTTTCGATCGATCCAGTTGCGCTGCTGTTCGCGGACGCCCTCGGGCCAGCCATCCAGATCGTCGAGGCCGGCGAGCAACTCGTCCGCGTAGTCGGTGATCGCGAAGAACCACTGCTCGAGATCGCGCGTCTCCACCGTCGTGCCACACTGCCAGCAGGTGCCGTCCTCGACTTGCTCGTTCGCGAGGACGGTCTCGTCTTCAGGACACCAGTTCACCCGCCCCTCCGTTCGCTCGACGACGCCCTCCTCGTACAGCCGCTCGAACAGCCACTGGGTCCACCGGTAGTACTCCGGGTCACTGGTCGCGATCTCCCGGTTCCAGTCATAGCCGAACCCCATCTCGCGGAGTTCCTCGCGCATCCGCTCGATCGATGAGTCCGTCCAGAACGCCGGGTCGGTGTTGCGCCGCCGTGCAGCGTTCTCCGCAGGGAGGCCGAAGGCGTCCCAGCCCATCGGGTGTAGCACCTCCTGGCCCCGCATCCGTTTGAACCGCGCGCAGGCGTCCGTTATCGCGTAGTTGCGAACGTGGCCCATGTGGATGTCCCCGGAGGTGTAGGGGAACATTCCGAGGACGTACACTGGGTTCTCGGCGTCGGGGTCGGTCTCGAAGACCGCCTCGTCCTCCCAGACGTACTGCCAGTAGTTCTCGACCTCGCCGTGGTTGTAGTGGTCTCCCGGCATGATACCGACGTTGCCAAACCGTTATCGCGCCGAAACAAAAACCTTGACCGCAACGCACACCGGTCGGCACCCGACCCCGAACCGCCGCCGCTGGCTACTCGGTACTCTCTTCGCCTTCGCCGTCGTCCGCACCCTCTTCGCCTTCGCCGTCGTCCGCGCTCTCCTCTTCTTCCCCGACTTCCTCAACCGGAGCCTCGGGAGCGTTGCGCTTGACGCTGTTTATGCCTCGAATGGCTGCCGACCGACTGCTGTATCCTCGACTCCCCTTGGCCATGATGGTGCCGTTACGGTGGCGGAGCCGCCAGCGGTAGTCGCCTCCTTTATCTTCGTATATTTCAAGTGACGCGTCGCCGACCGTGAGGGCGTCGGCCTCCGGGGCGTATTCCTGGAACCGCTCGATGGAGTCGTTCGCGTTCGAGCGACTGCTGTATCCCTCTTCACTCTCGGCGATAGTTTCGTCGTCGGAGCCGACGAGTCGCCAGTGGTGCTTCCCGTTCTCTTCGTTCACCTCAAAGCGAATGCCGCTCTCGTCGTCGACCGCCGCCTCCTCGAGAGCCTCTTGGACGGTCTCAATCGCGCTGCGCGCTTTCGGACGGGACTCGTATCCCTCGCTGGAGGTGCCGATGATGCGCCCGTTCCTGTGGGCGAGCCGCCAGCGATACTCGCCGGTGGCGTCCCTGAACACCGTGAACCCGGCCGGATCGAACGTCAGGTACTCTGCTGGGGGGATGTATTTCCGGACGGACTCGATGTTGCTCGCTGCGCTCGATCCGGATGAGAAGCCCCGGGCGGACGCGGCGATGATCCTGCCGTTGTCGTGGCGGAGCCGCCAGCGCTGTTTGCCGTCCGCGCCGGTGTATCGTTCGAAAGTCGCCTTGGGCTCCTCGCGTACCGGCTCGGGTTCGGGTTCGGGGTCCTCCTCCTCGCATTCCCATATCACGTCCGCACCCAGGGCGTTTCGCTTGACGCTTCGCATTCCCTTGCGGGCGCTGCGGTCGCTCGAGTATCCCTGGCCGCTGGTTGCGACGATGTTCGAGTTCTGGTGGACGAGCCGCCACCGCCATTTGTCGGATTTGTCTTCATACAGCTGGAAGGTGCCCTTGCTATCGTACAGCCGGCCGACGTCTTCCTCGGTCTCCTCGAGTTTCGCCTCGGCCTCCCTGAGTTCCTCGTTGAGCTCCTCGAGGCGCTGTTCGACCTCCAGAACACGGGCACGCGCGCTCTCTGCCTCCTGTTCGGCCTCGTCTGCCCGAGTGCGCTGTGCTTCGGCTTCCTGCTGGGCCTCCTCGGCGCGGGCACGCGCGCTCTCTGCCTCCTGTTCGGCCTCAACTGCACGGGAGCGCTGCGATTCGGCTTCCTCCCGTGCTTCCTCCAGTTCCCGTTCGAGTTCTTCGACCTCCTGTTCGCGTTCCTCGAGCTGTCGCCTGTGTTCTTTGAGCTCCCGTTGTCGCTGTTCGAGTTCGTTCCGCGTCTCGCTGAGCGCCGTTTCGGCCTTGAGTCGGGCCTGATTGGCTCCGACGACGGTGGGAGCCATCACGCCCGACATCGTGATGAGTGCCATCCCGATCAGGTACACGAGGAACACTCCGGATGTCGTCCCGTTACCGACGTTCCAGCTCCACCCGTCCGGGTATGCGATAGTGAACCACACGACTGCCACGAGGCACACCACCACTCCGCCATACGCCAGATACGTCGCCGTCTCCCGGTAGGACTGCCCGAAGACGAGTCCCGTGAGCGTCCCCGCTAGCCCGATTCCCGCCAGTCCGACCCCGACCGTCCGTGCAGCGTTTGCTTCTCCAGCCGCCATCGACGCTCCGACCCCGATGACGGTGAGGATGACGCTTGAAACGAACAGCCAGTAGCCGTACACCTCATCCGGCGTGAGTGGTTCACCGAACCGGTCGCTGTACAGCTTTTCCAGGGTACTTTCACCTGTCCCACTAGACATATGCCATGTGTACATCCCGGGGGGACTTGAATATTTGTACGGGATGCCGGCCCGTCCCGACCTGCCGGGGATGGATCATACCGCGAACGTACAGCCAACGGACCGCACTGATGGGCTTCATCGACGGCCGGGTCAGCAGGGAGTATACGAGTCGACAGAACTATTGATACAATTAGCCTCCACCGTACCCGGTGAATATCTATCAGGACTTCTGTCGACCCGTATACCTCTCGATTGCACGCGCCGGCGAAACGTCAATAAAGCCCGCTGCCGAACCGTTCGGCATGAAGAACATCGAGGGCCTGGTCGACGACGCCGTCGAACTGGCCGAGCAGGGCCACACGAAAGGTGAGATCGCGGACGAACTGAACATCTCCCGCGAGACGGCGACCTGGCTCGTCAACCGCAGCAACGTCGGGACGGAGCCAGCGAGCGACCCCGGCCAGCCCACCGATATCCACGTCGACTGGAGTACGCTCGGGCGCGACAGCACCCGTCTCTACCATGCGGGGGCCGCGATGGCCGACCTCCTGTCGAAGCGGGGCGAGGACGTCGATCTCACGGTCGGAATCGAGAAGGCCGGCGGCCCGCTAGCTACCACGGTTGCCCGCGAACTCGATACCGACTTCGCGACCTACGCCCCCCGGAAACACCAGTGGGACGAGGAGGGCGACTTCGACAACGTCGAGGGATCGTTTTCGCGGAACTTCGCGAGCATCCGCGGACGGGAGTGTTACGTCGTCGACGACATCGTCACCAGCGGGACGACGATGACCGAAACGATCGACGCGATTACCGACGCCGGCGGCGAGCCGGTCGCCTGCGTCGTCATCGTCGACAAACAGGGCATCGAGGAGATCGGGGGCGTGCCAGTGTATTCGCTTCTGCAGGTCGTCCGTGTCGGCGAGGACGGGTGAGCGCCGAGAACGGTCAGCATCATA
>JBDGQL010000113.1:0-15718 GCA_042219105.1 Karumarchaeum halophilus (SeqCode)
AAGTTAAGCCCGCCAGCGTTCCGGCGAGTACTGGCGTGCGCGAGCCGCTGGGAAACCCGGTTCGCCGCCTCCCATTCATTCCGTTCATCATTCCATCAAGAGCGGCCGCACCGTTCGATCCGCTCCTTGTCGTGCCTTTGTCCGTCGACCGTCAGACTCGTCTATCACGCGTCTGACAAAGGTACATACCAGTCCAGTACCCACTATGGATATGGAACAGAACGCGGGAATCGACGATGCGGCGGTCATGTCGGTCGTTGAGGACCGCGGCCCCATCTCGACCCGGGAAGTCGCCGAGACGCTGGGGTGCAGCAGGCGTGCCGCCGAGTACCGACTCCGAACGCTGTACGCCGAGGGAAGTCTGGAGTCGACGGCCATCGGGCGGGAACTGCTCTGGTGGGCCGTCGAGTGACAGTGTACGGGTCGACAGAACTGTTGATAGAATGAGCCTCTGCCGTACCCGGCGAATATCTGTCAGGACTTCTGTCGACCCGTATATTACACCCGGACGTGATTTGTGCAAGCCGTGCCGTCACAAACCCAGGGTATCACGAGCCGAACGCATTGATCTGGTGTCGTGGCGCCTAACAGAGTCACGTCCGGGTGTATCACTCCCCCAGTAGGTCGTAGTAGAACACGCCGAGTGCGGTCCGGCCGTCCCGGAGGTTCCCTTTCCGGAGACGCTCCCGGAGGTGGTCCATCGTCGTCAACTCCGTGCGAATCGACTCGTCGTCGTCGAGCTCCTGGCTCCCGTTCGGAAGGCAGTCGGTCCCGACGAAGTAGTGGTGGACGGCGTCGGTGAAGCCGTTTGCGGGCTCGGCGGCCGCGAGGTGTTCGACCTCGTCGGCGACGTAGCCCGTCTCCTCCCGCAGTTCGCGGTGGGCGGCGGCGGCGAGGTCGTCGTCTTCGGGGTCGGCGTTGCCGGCGGGAAAGGCGAGGTTCGCCCGGTTGACGGCCTGGCGCCACTCCTCGATGACGACCACCTCCTCATCGGGGGTGAGCGGGATCACGACGACGCTCGGGGGTTCGGAGACGTAGTGGAACTCCGTGACGTCGCCGCCGGGGAGACGGGCGCGGTCACGAGTGACCGCGAAGCCCGAACAGGTGTAGTCGGTTTCCGAATCGAGCGTTTCCCAGGCGAGATCTGACATCGTGTCCACTCAGGTGCGCGGGCGCAAAAGCGAATCGCCGGCGACGCCGGCGACGCGCTCGCGAGCGCGAGGCAGTCGGCCCGACGTCGGAAATAATAAATGGCCGCCACCGGGAGTCCCCTACATCGTGACGGTCACCGAACGCGACGCCGGACCTGTCGGATCTCCGGACACCGCGAGTGAGACAAACGCGGACGGGGAGGCGCGTACGTCGGTCGTGATGCCCGTCTACAACGAGGCCGGAAACGTCGCGCCGCTGCTTTCGGAACTGCGTACGGTCGTCGAATCCGAGTCGATGGCGGAGTACCGGCCTATCGAGATACTGGCGGTCGACGACGGGAGCACCGACGGGACCCGCGACCTGCTGCGTGAGCTCGCGGCGGAGACCCCCCACCTCAAGGCGGTGTTTCTGCGCCGCAACTTCGGACAGAGCGCCGCACTCGCGGCGGGTATCGACAACGCCACCGGCGAGTACGTCGTCACTATGGACGCCGACGGCCAGAACGACCCCGCGGACATCCCCCGGCTGCTGTCGGAGCTGTCGGACGAGTACGACTGCGTCAGCGGTTGGCGCCGCGATCGGGATGACCCGCTTCGGAAGACGGTCCCCTCGGCCATCCAGGGCCGGCTGGCCCGGTGGACGGGGCCCGACATCCACGACTTCGGCTGCACGCTGAAGGCCTACCGCGCCCTCGGGCTCAACGACATCGACCTCTACGGTGAGGGCCACCGCTACATCCCGGCGAAGCTGTACAGACGCGGGTACGAGATCACGGAACTGCCCGTCGACCACCGTCCCCGGACGGCCGGGGAGACCAAGTACGGCACCCGACGCCTGCTGAAGGGGTTCGTCGATCTCCTGTTTCACGCGTTCTGGACCCGGTTTGCGACGCGACCGTCCCACTTTCTCGGCGGGATCGGGCTGTTTCTGGCCGGCATCGGCGGACTTATCGGCGGACACGCCGTCCTCATCAAGTACGCCTTCGGAGCGTCGCTTGCGCCACACACTCCGCGGCTGTTGCTCTCCATCGGGCTCGTGCTGTTTGGCTTCCAGCTGCTGATGTTTGGCTTTCTCGCGGAGATGATCATCAAACAGCAGTACCGCCACGACCGGCCCTACCGCGTCCGGACAATAGTCGGCGACGACGCGACCGGCGACGAGTCCTGACGATGTCCCGCCTCGATATCGACGTCGAGAACGTCCTGCTCGTGAGCATCGACTGCCTGCGCGCTGACCGATTCCGGGAGGCGGTCCGGGGGGGGATGGTTCCCTCGCTGGCTCGCCTACAGGAGAGTGGAACCGTGTTCGAGACGGCCGTAACCGTCGCCAACACGACCGACCCGAGTTGCACGTCGCTTCTGACAGGGACCTACCCACACACCCACGGCGTCCAGGAGAACGGCTGGGGGCTCGAAGAATCGGTTCCGGTGGTCGGGGAGGCGCTGGGGGCGGCGGGCGTGGACACGTTCGGCGTCGTCAGTGTCGACCACCTGGCGGACGAACACTCGGGGCTTGGCCGGGGGTTCGACGCCTTTCAGGACGGAGGGAGTTCCTACGACACGCTGTACCCGTTCCTGTCGCGTATCTACGACACACGGACGTTCAACCGCGTGTTCGGCGCCGTCAAGGACCTGGGGACGGAGCGGTACAACCTCAAGACGCTGTTGCGCGAAACCGGGCTCATCCAGTTGCACGCCCGGACCGCCGCAAGCGTCACCGAGGATGCCATCGAGGAACTCGATCGGGTCGAGCAGCCGTTTTTCGGCTGGGCCCACTACTTCGACATGCACGAACCCCGCAACTACGACCGTAGGGATCTGGGGGAGCACGAGGAGTACGGCGCCGCCATGAAACTCGTCGACGATCACGTCGGCTCCCTGCTAGATGCGCTCGAAGCGCGGGGGCTGCGCGAGAGCACCCTGATCGTGCTCACCGCCGACCACGGCGAGGCGCTGGACGATCACGGCTACACCGGCCACGGCCGACAGCTCTACGATGAGGAGGTCCGGGTACCCCTGGTGTTTGCCCACTCCGACGCGGAGTCCGCGACGGTCGCGGACCAGGTCCGGACGATCGACCTCGCGCCGACGGTGCTCGACCTGCTCGGCGCAGACGTCCCCGACGCATTCGAGGGGGTGAGCCTGCTGACTGCCCCCGAGGAATCCGGCGGCCCCTCCGAGAAACCCGACGAGAGGGATCGGGGCGACCCGGCGGTTCCGGGGAATCGAGAGGCGTTCCTGACGGCCTACCCGGAGTTCACCGAATCGGTCGGGCTGCGGGTTCCCGGCTGGAAGCTCATCCGCGAGGGCGAGGAGCACGAACTGTACGACCTCGAGGCCGACCCCGGGGAGCGCCGGGACCTCGTGGCCGCCGGCGATACCGACGACACGCCATACGGGGCGCTCCGGGAGCGACTCGCGGCCTGGGAGCAGGAAGGCGACGTCACCGAGCAGGCCGTCGACGAGGAGACCCGGGAGATGCTCGCGGATCTGGGGTACGTGGATACGGGTCGACAGAAGTCCTGATAGATAGTAGTCCACAGCCGACAGTATCAAGTGCCGGTCCGGCGGTCTTAGAACAAATGAGAGACGTCATCCTGGTGACCGCCGATTCGGTCCGGTACGATTTCATCGATGCCATGGACTACGTCTCGGGGTTCGACCGACACCGGGGAATTACGCCGGGCCACTACACCCGGCCGAGTCTGGCTGGACTGCTGTCGGCGTCCTATCGGGGCGCGATCGAGTCCCGGGCGGTGGGACCGACGGTCGCGTCGGCGTTCTCGGACACAGGGTACACGACGATCGGCCTCTCCTCGTCGCCCCACACGGACCCCCGGTTCGGGTTCGACGCCGGCTTTGACGCCTACGAGAACTACAGCGATGCTGGCAACCGGGGCAACCCGCTCCGACAGTTCGCCTCCAGGTTCGACCTGCTCCGGCGGCTCTACCACCGCGTCCGTCCCCCACACGCGAAACTATCGAACCGCCTCCCGGACGGCGAACTGATCGACAACGCGGTTTCTGCGTTCAACGATCGGACCGGCCCGCGGTTC
Source organism: Karumarchaeum halophilus (SeqCode) (assembly GCA_042219105.1). Lineage (GTDB taxonomy): Archaea > Halobacteriota > Halobacteria > Halobacteriales > Hikarchaeaceae > CAYSJP01. Next base: position 4,208 of record JBDGQL010000113.1, read on the forward strand.
ATGTGGCTCCACCTCATGGGCACACACCGTCCGTACGGGCTGGGCGAGGACGCCGTCCCCCGGGACATCGACCGGCGGGCGCTGTTCGATCCCGGCTCGCTGACCGATGCCCAGCAGGCGACCATCGAAGAGAGATACCGGGCCACCCTCTCCCGGGCCGACGACGAGATCCGGCGGCTCCTCGCGGAGATCGATTCGGAGGACCCGCTCGTGGTGTTCACCTCGGACCACGGCGACGAGTTCGGCGAGGAGGGCCATTACTTCCACCAGCCACAGCGCCGCCGGGTAGCCGACGCGCTGACGACGGTTCCGGTGGCGACGAACGGCCTCGAACTCCCAGAGCCCCTGAGCCTGGTCGACGTGGGACCGACGGTTCTGGGCTCGGTCGGAGCCCCGGGAGCCATTCCCGAGGCCTGGCACGGGCGTGACGTACGCGGGGAGCCGCGGAATCACGCACTGACGATCGCGCCCTGGAACGGGACAGCAACGGTCGCCTGGCAGGACTTCGAGACGAAGATCGTGAGTGAGGACGCTAACGTCCGGCTATCGGAGAACGGCGAGTCAGTGGGCGTCGAACGCCGGGACATCGACGAGGACCTCAAACGCCAGATGCGCGAACTCGGGTACGCCGAGTGATGGCCGACGACCGGGCGATCCTGAGAGGCTACCTCTCGGTGTTTACGGGTGACCTCGGGCGGTTGCTGGTGTTCGCGGCGTTCATCCCGCTTCTGGTCCGGACCGTCGGCGAGGCGGGCTTCGGGACGTACGCGCTCGTGATGGCGACCTTTCTCCCCAGCCGGAAGGTGCTGAACCTCGGGCTGTTCGAGGCGACCAAGACGTACACCTCCCGGAACGAGGGTGACGAGCGGGACCGGGTCGTCGTCACGTCGCTGGCGCTCCATCTCGGCAGCCTCCTGATCGGCATTCCGGTGCTCGCGGGAGTGGTGACGCTGCTCGCCGAAGGGACTCTCGCCGACGCGCTGTATCTGATGCTCGCCGCCGTCGTCGGGGAGCAACTCTACTTCTACGGGCGGGGTGTGCTGCACGCCTACAAGCGGGAGGCGCTCGTCGAACCGCTGATCCCGGTCCGGTCGATCATTCTGGCGGCGGTCGGACTTGGCCTTGCCGCCGCCGGATACGGCGTCCCTGGCGTCTTTGCGGGGTACGCGACAGGGTTCCTGCTGACGGGCATCGTCTCCACCACGCTGGCGCTGTGGGTGTCGGGAGTCGTTCCCTCCCCTCGGCGGCTGGCGGTGGGCGTGTACGGCCGGCCGCTCGTGCGCTTTGGCGTCCAGTCGATGGCGCTCGTCCTCCTGGTGACGAGCATGTACAAGATCGACATCCTTCTGGTGAGTTACTTTCTCGATGCGACCCGGACCGGCCACTACCGGGCGGCGCTACAGGTTTCGGAGTTCATGTGGGTCGTCTCCGTCTCGATGGAGATGGTGATGATCCAGTCGACCGCCGGGCTCTGGCAGCGAGGGGCGATCGGCGAGATCACGTCGATCACGTCGCGGTTCCTGCGGTACGTCGTGGTCGTGACCGTCCTGCTGATGGCGGGGGTGTTCGTGCTGAGCGAGCAGTTCCTGACGGTGTACTTCGGCGACCCCTACGAGGCCAGCGTCCGGCCGCTACGCATCCTGCTGCCGGGGGTGCTCGGGTTCGCCGTCGCCCGGGTGGTCTGGCCAGTGCTCCAGGCTGGCGACCACCTCCGGAAGCTTCTGGTTGCCACCGGGACCGCGGTTCTGGCCAACGTCGTCTTGAACCTGATCCTCATCCCCCGCTTTGGCATCATCGGTGCGGCGGTCGGGACCGCAACTGCGTACGGCTCGATGGCGGTGACCCACATCCTCGCGGCCCGGAGCGTCGGGCTGGCCCCCCTGTCTGGAGTGCCGATCGGGCGAATCGGCCTGCTGGGTGCGGTCACGGCCGGACTGCTCGTGGCGCTGGAACCGCTGGGACCGTGGTACGTCGATCTGGGACTGCTGCCCATCGTCGGCCTGGCAGCGTACGCGGTCGGTAGCCAGTTGCTGGGCCTGCTGACGATCGGGGAAGCACGGGAGATGGCCAGGTCGTTCGCGGAGTGAGGTGGACGACCCGGGAGTCGAACGACTTAGGTACGCCCACTGAAAAACGGAGGCAGGTTCATACGACCGACGATGACGTCACGAGATGTGTTCGCCGCCGTCGGGCGAACTCGCGCCATCCTCGCGATTCTCCTCGGCGGGGCGGCCCTGCGACTGTACGCCCTCGGCCGCGAGAGCTTCTGGATCGACGAACTGTACTCCATCTCCGATGCGCTCGGGAACACCACCATCGAACTGCTGACGGAGCTTCCGGTCGTCAAGAACCACACCCCGGCGTACTACGTGTTCTTGCGCCAGTGGGAACGCCTCACCGGCATCACGGAGGTCGGACTCCGGCTGCCGGCAGTGCTGGCCGGGGTTGGAACCATCTACGTGGTGTATCTCGTCGGCACCCGGCTGTTCGACCCGCGGCGAGGCGCGATTGCGGCCGGTCTGGTCGCTCTCTCGCGGTACCACATCGCCCACAGCCAGGAGGTGCGGATGTACGCGTTCGTCGGGCTACTGACCGGCATCTCGTTTTACTGGCTCGTAGAGCTCAACGAGACCTACACTCGCCGGTCGCTGGCCGGGTATCTCCTCACGACGGCGCTTCTGGTGTACACCCACCCCTACGGCGTCTTCGTGATCCTCGGACAGAACGTCTACGTCTGGGCGCGTCTCGCCGTGAGTGCCGACCTCGCTCACGATGTCCGCCGCTGGCTGTCGGTCCAGACAGGGCTTGGCGTCCTCTTGGTGCCGTATGGAGTGATCGTCGTTCGGAAACTCGCCGCCACGGTCGGCGGGGGATCGGTGCCCCTGGACTGGCGCACCCCGCCGGATCTCGCCACCATCATCGGCACGCCGATCGGACACGCCGGTTACCCGGTGATCCCGGTCACCTACGAGGGTGTGCCAGTACATCTCGTCTCGCTTGCGATCGGGATTCCGATCGTGTACGGCGTTCTCGGCGTCGCCGTCCTTCGCCGGACCGGCGCGTCGGGTGACGCCATCATCCGGGGTCTCGGGTTTCGGCGCGAGAACCGCGAAGGGGTGTACCTCTGTGCGGCCTGGCTGGCCGTTCCGATACTGGCACCGGCAGTGGTGTCGCACCTCCTGACGCCGATTTATGGCCTCCGGTACACCATCGGGGCGTCGCTGGCGCTGTTTCTCCTGCTCGCCCACGGCGTGACGCGAATCGAACGCCGCCACCTCCGCTACGGCGTTGCCGGACTCCTGGTCCTGTTTCTCGTCGTGCCGGTGCCGGTACACTACGCGATCCCGACGAACGAACAGTGGCGCGAGAGTATCGACTACGTCACCGAGAACGCCGAGGATGACGACCTGGTGGTGTTTCCCAACGCCGACACCACGAACGCCTGGGAGATCTACGCGCCGAACGCGACACTCACCGTCCGGGAGGTGGATTCGGAGGAGCGCTGGCAGGAGCTAAACGGGACGCTCCGCGAACACGAGACGATCTGGGTGCTCAACCGCACCTTCGCACAGTCAGTAGAGCACCGGCCCGCACAGGTCGTTCTCAATGACACCCACCGGATGACCGACGAAAAGAGCTACTACGGCGTCGACGTGTACCGGTTCGATCGCCGGGCGAACGTGACAAACGTGTCCTCGGTTATACACCCGGACGTGATTTGGTTAAGCCGTGCCGTCACAAACCCAGGGTATCACGAGCCGAACGCATTGATCTGGTGTCGTGGCGCCTAACAGAGTCACGTCCGGGTGTATATCAGTCCTGGCTCGGACGGGTCCGTTCGGTGCCCGTCCCCCGACCGAGTCCGCGGTTCTTCCGCCCGGCGGTCGTCTTGCCCCTGAAGGCACGGTTCTTGTGCGTGTCCTCACAGATCCAGTTGAGGTCGTCGTCGTTCTCGATCGCGGGGTGGTTCGGATCCAGCAGGATGATCTCGAACCACTTCGTCGAGCCGTCCTCCCCGACGGGGTAGGAGTTGAGCACCCGGAGGTTGCGATACTTCCGGGAGGCACGCTCCTCGGCGACCCGCTGACGGTTCTTTGTTCGGGTGATCCGGGTGACGCCCTGGCGTTTGGAGCGCCGTCCCTTGACGAACCGCTCCTTGCGGGCGGTACCCTTGTTGACGGCGATCCTTGCGAGGACGACGCCCTGTTTGGCCTTGTAGCCGAGTTCCCGCGCTCTATCGAGCCGGGTGGGCCGGTCGATGCGCTCGATGGCGCCCTGGCGTCGCCACTCCTGTTTGCGTTCCCACTGTAGTTCCCCGAGCTGTCCCTCGTCGGGCTGTTTCCATGCGTCGCGGATGTACGAGTATGCGCTGCGTGCCATGTGTCTCACCGCGGGCGTTGATGGTTCAGCCCGGAGGCCACATCCCGTCCCGTACAGTGCCGGGTAACCGTCAATCGCCCCGGCACCGAACAGGTGCCCGCCGATGCCCGCACTCGACGAGTCTACCGTTAGTTGCCGGCTGGCGTGGTTAATACTGTCGGTCACGACTCGATGGAGAGATTCGAAACCGCCGGGCAACGGGATCGAGTCACGCTCGCTTGGGGAGGCGAACCGTGACGGTGGTTCCCTCCGCCGACGACGTCGCGTCGACTTCGCCCTCGAGGCCGGTAACGATCCAGTACACCAGCCACAGCCCGAGCCCTTCGCCGTGAACGAGCTGTGTCTCCGTGCTCGATTCCAGGACCTCGCGTTCGACGTCGGGGAGCCCCGGGCCGTCGTCCGTGATCGCGATCTCCACCTGCCGTTCGGTAACCGCCACGCTGATCTCGACGGTCGGCTGCTCACCGCCGTGTTTCGCGGCGTTGTCCGCGATCTCCCACAGGGCAGTCTCTATGCGCTCCTGGGTGTGCGCGACGACGGCGTCGGGGGCGTCGACGGTGACGGACGCGTCCGTGTATCGCAGTTCCAGCTGCGAGACGACGCGGTCGAGCAACGGGACGAGATCGACCGGTTCGAGTTCGGACGGCTGTTCCCGGTTCTCCCCGATCTTCCGGGCGGACTCACTGAGGTCGAGCAACTGCTTTCCGGTGGCTCTGATCTGCGCCGCCGTCTGCGCCTTCTCACCGTCGAGGTCGGCTTCGAGCATTCCCGCGTAGCTGTTGATGATGGTCATCCTGTTCCGGAGGTTGTGGCGCAGAACGCGGTTGATCACGCTGATGAGCCCCTCCCGCTGTCGTCGTTCCGTCGCGTCACGAACCATCAACTGGATGCCGACGATGTCCTCGGGCGTTCGCTCCTCGGATGGAACGGTTCCGTCGTAGATCGGAACGCCGCGCGTGTCCGTGTACACCGTCGTTCCGGATTTCGTCTCCAGGGGAAAGTCCCACACGCTGTTTGTTTCTCCGTCCAGTACCGGTTCGATCTGCTCCCAGGCCCGTTCGGTCGTCTCCTCGTCGGGATGTGTGACCGAGATCGGCTGTCCCTCCAGTTCCGCCGGCGAGTAGCCCAGAAACTCCTCGACGGACGGGGAAACCAGCGTGAACCGACCCTCGAGGTCGATCCGGAAGACGAAGGCGAAACTGGCGTCGATGATGGCCCTGTAGCGCTCGTTTTGCCTGTCGAGTTCCCGCTCGCGCTCGATGAGTTGCCGACGCTGGCGTTCGGTCCGGGTCACGTCGGACAACTGGATCACCTTCGTCCCCGCGTCACCGAGCGTGGTGTTGCTGACCGAGACGAAGTAGTAGCGTGTCTCCCCCTCGCGTTCGCGCTCGAGGATCTGCTCGTCGCCGTCGATGGCGTCCGCGACCGCCGGGACGGCCTCGGAGAGACGGTCCCCGGTCGCCCCCCCGAGGGCCGGCAACGCGTCCTCGGCTGCGGGAGAGTGGCCACGAATGCGGTCACGCTCGTCGAGGTAAATGGACAGGTCGTCGCCCCTGGTTTCCTCTACCGCCAGAAAGCGGCGCTCTGACACGAACAGGACGCCGATGGCGAAGGCCGCGACGCCGATCGGCGCGTAGATGAAGTCGATCACCTGCGACGTGAACTGCGCGCCGATGTCGAGGAGAACCGGGAGCCCGACCAGTGCCGTCAGGCCAGTGAGTGGCCGGGTGTCGTAGCCCGAATCGTAATAGAGCTGAAACAGCATGAATATCCCGACGGCAGACAGCACGTACGACAGACCGGTCGCGGTCCAGTGGAACACGCCGTGTTCGATGGCGAGGTACGCGAACGGCGTCGTCGCCTCCGACGTGGTGAAGTACAGCCCGTGCCACGGATTCGTGAACTTGACCGCGACTACGCCGAGAAAGACGGCCGCGCCGAGGCGCCGCAGTGTACTGTTGCGGTGATAGTCCTGTCCGGTGTAAGCAGAACAGAAGTACAGCCATGCCCAGACCGTCCCGAATCCGATAGCGAGTCCGACCGTGTACGCGGGAGCCCGGAACTGATCGGGGAGAACGAGGAACGCGGCCTTGGTCATGGCCCACGCGCCTGCCGTGGCGAGCAACCAGATGAGCCCCCGCCGGACGTCCGGGCTGTCGAACCGGCGTGCTCGCGGGATGGCAGCGAGACAGACCACGCCGCTCACTCCGAAGAGGGCTACGTATGCGTATCCGATGAGGTTCATCCAAGCACCTGATAATGTCTGTTGTAGTCTCTTACCGGTGCTCGCCGCCACCGGGGGTGGCGATCACCGGTAAACAGCTACAACAGACATTATGACGGGTTGTGGGTATGCGAGATATAAGTAAATTGGTCTGCTTACAAAGGCCGCGTGGTAACGGACTCGATCGAGTGACGTTCCCGGGGGGTGGCCCCTGGCGGGAGGACGGAGTCAACGCTGGCCATCCCCCCGATCGGCGATGAGAGACGAGAGGAATCATCATCAGTCCACAATCTTGACGCCGGTGAACTCGAACCGCGCGCCGCCTTCGGCGCTCTCGGTGAGGCTGATCTCCCAGCCGTGGGCCTCGACGACCTCCGTGACGACCGTCAGTCCGAACCCGGTTCCGCGCTCCCTGGTCGAGTAGCCAGTCTCGAGCACCTCCTCGCGCTCGCCGCCAGGGATGCCGCGACCGTCGTCGGCGAGGTAGAACCCGTCGTCGAGATCACCGATCGTGATCGTCACCGGATCGGTGTTGTGTTCGATCGCGTTCTTCAGGAGGTTTTCCAGTAGCTGTTTCAGCCGGCCGGGATCAGCCCGGATGGTGTGCTCGGCGTCAGTGCGGAGCGTCGCGTCGGACGTTTTTACGCGGTTCAGACACTCCGTGGCGACCGCCGAGAGCGCGACCGGTTCGGTCTCTTCGACCTCCCCGCCTTCGCGCGCGATGGCGAGCATATCGGAGATCAGCGCGTCCATCCGGTCGATGGTGTCGGCCGCGTCGGCGAGATGCTGGCTGTCGTGCTCCGCGCGGGCGAGTTCGATGCGGCCCTCGACGACGTTGAGCGGCGAGCGGAGGTCGTGGCTGACGACGCTCGTGAACTGCTCTAAACGGTCCCGCTCGCGCTGGAGACCCCGTTCGCGCTCGCGCAGGTCCGTTTCGCGTTCGACACGGTCAAGCGCGGCCGTGACCGCCTGTGCGACCAGTTCGATGAGGCTCCGGTCGGTGGTGTCGAACGCGTCCGTCTCGGTCGTGGACACGATGAACACCCCGTGATCGCCGAGAGGATGGATGACGACGCTCTCTGCCGGCGTCTCCTCGGCCAGCGTACCGTACTCGGCGGTGTTCTCGATGTAGCGTGGCGTGCCGCGATCGAACGTGTCGCTGACGAGTCTCGAGGCGGGTTCGTCATCCCTACGGGAGTACGTTGGGAGGGCGTCGAACGTCTCATGCAGGTCCTCGTTCGCTGCGACCCCTTCGAATCGCTCGCCGTCCTCCGAGAGGAGATGAACGCCGGCGAGGGGCGTGTCGATGACGTCGTTTGCTATCTCGACGGCGACTTTGGCAATCTCGCTCCGGTCGGTCGAGTCGATGAGTCGGTCGGTCCGCTGCACCAACTGCTCGAGCGTTCGTTCGCGCTCGTAACGCTCGGTGACGTCCTGGATTGCTCCCCGGACGGCGACGATGGTCCCGTCCTCCCGGATCGCTTCGCCGTTCGTTCGCACCCAGCGCAGCCGGTCGTCGGCCGTGATCAGCCTGAGCTGTGCGTCGTACGGTTCGCCGTCCTCCAGACAGCGCGTGACCAGGTGCTCGATCCGGTCCTGGTCGTCGGGGTGGTAGAACTCGATGCCTGCTTCGACCGTTGGCTCGAAGTCGCCATCGGGAGAGAGATCGTGGATGGCGTAGGTTCCCTCGGTCCAGCGCTGATGGCCGGTTTCGGCGTCGGCCTCCCACCCGCCCGTTCCGGCGAGATCCTCGGTGTGTCGGAGCAGCTCCCGGCTCCGCGCGAGCTCCCGTTCGTGGTCGGCTCGCTCCAGAGCGGTTTCGACGATGTGACCCAGAATGCGTGCCACCGACACGTCGGCGTCGTCGAAGGCTCGTGACTGGGTCGAACCGAGGTTCATGATGCCGTACTCCCCGAGTGGCAACACGATCTCGCTCTCGATGAGCGTCTCGGGATTGTACCGGTCGGATTCGGCCTCGAGGGTGTCGTAGATCCGCATCTCCCCCGTCTCGAAGGCCTCCCAGGACAGGCTGTCCCCCTCGAAGTAGGTGGGCATGGAGTCGATCACCTCGCGGCTCTCGTCGGTGCGGGCGATCGGCTCCAGGCGCTCGGGGTCGTCCTCGTGAAGCCAGATGCCGTTGATGGGCTGATCGAGGACGGTCCGTGCGATCTCGACTGCGCGCGACGCGATCGTCTCCTCGTCGGCGGTCGTCATCAGAACCCGTGTTGCCTCGAGCAGCCCTTCGAGTTGGCGCCGCTGTGTCTCGAGTCGCCGCTCGCGGCGTATACGGTCGGTGATGTCGGTGTAGATGGTGAACCCGCCCGACCCATCGTCGTAGACGGCGTTTTGCAGAAGAAACTCCCGGTCGCCCTCCGTGGTGCGACGGGTGACCTCCATGGAGTCGAACCCGCCGCCGGCCTGCATGCGCTGGTTGATCCGCGAGGCCTCCTCCTGGCGGTCCTCCGGAAGGATGTACGCGTCCAGGGAGTCACCGACGATCTCGTCGGCGTCGTAGCCGAACACGTCCTCGAACGCCGGGTTGACCTGCTGGACGATCGGCTCGTCGGCGTCGTACCGGATTTCGACCGTCGGCTGGGTGAGCTGCTCGAACAGCATCTGGAAGCGCCGGCGCTCCTCCTGGACCCGGCGCTCGGCGCGGATCCCGGTGACCGCGTTCGTGATGCGGTTCGCCAGGATCGCGTACTGGTCGGTGCCGGCCTCCTTCTGTAGGTAGTCCGTCACTCCGGCGGAAATGGCCTCGCTGGCGACTTCCTCGCCGCCTCTCCCTGTAAAGAGAATGAACGGCAGATCGGGGTGCTCCCGGCGGATCGTTTCGAGAAACTCGATGCCGTCCATCCCGGGCATCTCGTAGTCCGAGACGACACAGTCGACATCCTCGTCCAGCCGGTCCAGTCCCTCGGCTCCGCTGGTGGCAGTCTCGACCGTGATCCGGTCGTCCTCGCGCGTGAGGAAGGTGGCAGTCAGATCGGCAAAATCCGGCTCGTCGTCGACGTGGAGAACCCGGATTTGCTTGGACATACGGGTACATCCGAAGGGTGAAATAAATCAGTTACCCATGGCTCGACGACGCTGGATTACCCCGTGGCGAGTTCGATAAACTGGTATGTCGTTTATACACCCGGACGTGACTCTGTTACGCGCCACGACACCAGATCAATGCGTTCGGATCGTGATACCCTGGGTTTGTGACAGCACGGCTCAAGCAAATCACGTCCGGGTGTATACTCCCGTCGCTACCCGGGATCAGGCCGCCCCTGTCTCGACCGATTCGAAGGCACCCTCCCGGATGCGCTCGGCGACGCTCTCGGCGTCAATTTCGGGGACTGCGTTGGGATGCTTTCGCTTCAGGTAGCCCGCGACGTTGGTGACGTCCCGGCGGAGGAACTCCTCGGCGTTCTCGTGGTCGGTGGCGACCGCCTGGGGCCAATCAAAGAGGGCAACACCGTCCTCGGCCACGAACACGTTGTACTCGCTGACGTCGGCGTGGACGTAGCCCGCCTCGTAGGCCCCGGCCATCTCTCTCAGAACCAGATCGAGCACGCCGGTGGCCTGTGCGTCTTCGAGCGCTGCGTTCGCGAGTTCCACGCCCGGAAGCTTCTCCATGACGATGGCGTGGCGATTGTGATCGATCGGCCGGGGGACCGACACGTCCGGGTACAGCGTCTCCAGCACCCCGTGTTCGCGCTCGGCGGCCTTCCGGGCGGTGTACAGCCAGGAGACATGCTCGCGGTCGGCAGTGTACTCCCGTTCCTTCTGTACCTCCCGAAACTGGGTGTACCCCTCGCGGTGGTACTTTAGGGCCAGGGGCTTGTACGAGCGCACCTCGTAAACGTCTGACTCCTTGCCCACGCCCAGGGGCGCGCCGAACTCGTCGAACGTGTCTCGTTCGGTGAACGTCCGCAGGGCCAGCGCGTCGTACCCCTCGAAGGTGAGCTGATAGCCGGTGTACTGGATGGTCTTGCGCTCGACCAGTTCCCGGTCCATGCAGCGATCCAGCCGGTAGGTGACGTCCTGCGTATCGAGCTGGGAGAACTGCGGGATGTCGCTCTCCTTGACCCATTCGGAGAAGCGCATCCCGTGTTCGAGCCCCGAGAGGAGATAGAAGTCCCCGGGTTCGAGGTCGGGAAACACCGAGGCGACGTTCGAGACCATGCCGGCTCTACGGTGTCACCAGACAAAAGGCCGGCGCGTGGAAGTATACTGTCAGACAGAGACATTGATAATTCGAACGACCCCACGTGGTTCGATTATCAATCCTTCCGTCCGACGGTATAATAAACCGCATGTTCCGATATCGAATTTACTGGGTGGCGCTGCGAATGACGGGATCCGTGCACGGGATCACAATGATTGGAACTTACAGACATCACAGGCCGTCATAATGTCTGTTGTAGTCTCTTACCGGTGCTCGCCGCCACCGGGGGTGGCGATCACCGGTAAACAGCTACAACAGACATTATCACTACCGGCTCTCCCCGGTTTTAAATACTTAGAATTTGATAGATTATGATAATGAGACGAAGAGCCGCGTTAGGTCTCACTGGTACTGTAATTGCTGGTGGCATTGGTTGGAACCTCCGGGGAGACCCTCACTCAACAGAACTCAAAGATCAATCGGAAACTCCGGCGCGGGTACCGACCGATATTCAGGCTCAGATGAAAAACGAACAATCCACCTACAGCAACCCCGCTACGCTTGAAATACGGATACACAACCAGTCTGACGAAGACATAGTTATTTCTAGGGGGAAGCCAGCAGTCTTTCCTACCAGATTAGCGAACCGGCAAACCCCGGCGTGATCTTAAAACCTTAGAATGATAGACGGGATTGGGTGAACTACCCCACCCTGCTCGCGCTGACGCGCTCGCTGAGGGTGGGGCTTCCT
>JBDGQL010000274.1:0-15097 GCA_042219105.1 Karumarchaeum halophilus (SeqCode)
CCGGGTCCGTGTCGAGGGCTTCTCGAAGATCATCGCCAGGGTCCTGTCCGTCAGCTCAGGAGTACGACCTCGTGGCCGTCGAAGACCTCGACGTGAAAGACATGCTAGAATCGCCGGGTAACAGCCGCAACACGGCGTCTGCGGCGTGGAACACCTTCACCGATCTGCTCGAATACAAGTGCAAACGCGAAGGCACGCACTTCGTGGAGGTTGACCCAGATGGCACCACCAAAGAGTGTGCCAACTGTGGCGTCGAAACCGAGAAACCGCTCTGGGTGCGTGAACACTCCTGTCCTGCCTGTGGGTTCGAAGCGGACAGAGACGCAAACGCGGTCGTCAGACTACGTCTGACGGGCAGCAAAATCACGCAGTGATTTTGCGACGGCGTGGAACGTTCTTTCTCGCGGACTCACCGACCTAGGAGTGGGTCACTCCGAAGGCACGCCTGTGGAGACTGCGCTCCCTGTGGACACTGCGGTTGTGTCTGCAAAGCGCGTCGTGGAAACAGGAAGCCCCTGCCTCAAGGAGCCGCCAACGGCGGCGAGTAGGCAGGGGTAGTTCACAGTCTGAGACACCGGCTAATTGCGGACACCCCCCGTCCCCATTAGGTGTTCAGCAATCAACGAATGGCGACTCGTTACACTGTGTCTGTCTGCTCTTCACGGCCTCGGCACCGCTGCAGACAATTTATATTTCTACCAAGAGAAGACGTGCGGGTGACGGCATCGACCCATCGTCACCAACGCGATGCAGAACGGACCGAGAACACCTACGGCCTGAGAGTCCGAATGACCGACTTCCAGAATACCATCTACCTCCTGTAGCTGATTCTCCAGTCTCTGCTTCTCACGCTCCTCGATCTTCTCCAATTCCTTCTCTACATCACCGTCGCCATAATCGGAGATAGCAGCTGCACCTCTACAACATCAACCCGTGAAGGAGAATTTTAATCCCTATGCCGGAGACAGCGTCTTCGCCCAGGTCAGAAAACGGTGGACACGGATCACGTTGTTCAATCTGGGATACAGCAACGCTGCAATCACCCGGTTGTGCAGCGAGTCACTGCCCTCGTCAGAGATCTCATCATACGCATCAAGGAACCCGTCCTCGCACAAATCTTGCAAGGCGTGGAGATCAGCGGCCATCTCCTCAAGCCGGATCGTCACCGTCATAAGAACGATGAACGCCAAGGAAACACCTGCCAGCATCGCCACCGGTTCCACAAGCATCCCGTACGGAATCAAAAGCGAGTACCCGAGACTCTTCAGCAAGAAGTATATTCCGAGCACGCGATCGACTCCCAGCCTTCTCGTGAGTGACGAGTGTTCCGACACTGGCTCGACGAGCAGTCGGACTCCGTCAGACGACGCCTTCGAATACGGTGATGAGAGAGTGACCGTCACCGTCGGCACCCTCGAAGACGGGTTCTATACACCCGGACGTGACTCTATTAACTGCCACGACACCAGATTAGTACACTCGGCTCGTGATACTCCAGGTTTGTGACGACACGGCTTAAGCAAATCACGTCTGGGTGTATAGGTGGAGGACGACGGCGCCGGCATACCGGCGGAGGAGGGCGCGGACGTCTTCGAAGTGGGGTACACCGGGACAGCCGAAGGAACCGGCCTCGACCTGATACTGTCGGTCACGACTCGATGGAGATATTCGACACCCCGGGGTGGCGAATTCCTCCACGAACTTGTGACCGACAGTATGAGCATCGTCGAGCAGGTCGTCAACGCCCACGGCTGGGACGTTCGCGTGACGGCGGGCAGCGACGGCGGTGCACGGTTCGAGATCACCGGTGTTGAGGAGCCAGGACTGGGGTAGGTCCGCCCCCGGCCGGCGTCGCGAGATCCGGTCACAGCGACAGTCGGCGCACCGTCGTCTCGGCGCCTTCGAGGTCCTCGTGGGATGCGGCGGCGACCGTGAGTTCGTTACCGCCGGGTTCGGCTTCGAGTTGCACCTCGAACATCCCGTCCTCGGGTTCGACGACCGCCGCGTCGACCGCCGTTTTGACGGCCACGAGCGCCCCGGTCGATTCACCGGTCACGACGAGTTTGCCCCCTTGGAAGCGCGCCTCGGCACGCAAGGCCGGGCTCTCGTCGGGTTCGTGGAGGCAACGCTCCCGGTACCGGCGCTCGACGAACGTCGGCGTCTCGACCGGCGCCCCGGCGTCGATCCCGTGAGCGAGGCGGACGTACTGCGCCATCGACCACGCCAGCGGGGTGGCCGACCCGGTCCCCTCGCCGAACGACCAGCCGTATTCGGTGCCGTGTTCGCGGTCCCAGACCTGCTCGGCAATCATCCGGCCGGAGTTCGCGAACTCCGAGATCGTTTCGAGACAGTCCATCGGATCGAGTCCGCCCTGTCCACCCGGCTCCTCCGCGAGAAGTTCGTATTCGGCGCGCTCGCCGGTGAGCAGCGGCCAGAGACGGCCCTTCCCGCTGTATTCGACGGACCAGGGGCTGCCCGGGTCCCCGGTCGCCCGTTCCCCGTATCCGTCGCCGTTGTACCTGTAAAATCCTGCCGCCGACCCGGCGTCGACCCGGATCGTCGAATCGACTTCATCCAGGGAGTTCCGCATCACCGGATCGTCCGGCGGCTTGATGCCCAGCCTGACGAGATCGAGAAAGCCCGCGTCGATGATGTCCCGCTCGTCGAGCGTCGGACCGTCGTTCGCGAGGGTCCTGAGGTGCCCGGCGTCCGGGTTGCCGTCCCTCGTGATCCGAACGTAGTAGGGCGTCTCGTCGTGTCGGTCCGTTCCGGTGGTCGTTGCGGTCCAGTCCTCCACCATGTTCGTCCAGTGATCCGCGAGCGCCAGCCACACGAGGGCGTCCGCCGTCTCGCCCACCTCGATGGCGAGTTTGCCCGCACACGCCAGCCCGGCAATCTCGGCCGCGATCGAGGACGGCGAATACCCCGCTTCCTCCTCCCAGCGTTCCTGTGCCGTCGCCGGCCCGTGACGCGCGACGTAGTCGGCCGACCGGCGGACGTGCTCGTAGTCGTACCCGGCGTCTTCGAAGTCGACCCCCGCCTCCCACAGCTGGTAGGCCATCACCGCCGGGTAGGATATGTTGTCCATCTGCTCGCCGCCCCACCGGGTCGTCCCGTTCACGTACGTGTTCTGTGGGATGAACCCGCGTTCGTCCTGCTGGTACTCGTAGATGTACTCGAGTTGCTCGACGGCGATATGCTCGAACCCGGTCTCCATGAACACGGAGAACACCTGATACAGGTCGCGCGACCACACGAAGTTGTACCCGTACCCCTTGGCCTCGTCGGCGGTCACCGCTTTGCCCCACGGGACCGAGGGGGAGGCGATCGAGGCACCGTGGTAGGTCTTGTCCTCGACGGCGATGAGGCTCATCAGGGCCGTCCGGTACTGCTTCGCAAGCTCGCCGCCGATCGCCTCGGGGACCGTCGTCTCCGACAGTGCCGACCGCCACGTGTCCGCGTACGCCTCCGTGACCGTCCCGAAGCCCCGCTCGAGCGCGCCGTTTGCCTCTCCGAGCGCCGCAGCCGTGTTGGCCCGCCGGGCGAACCCCGCCGCGATCGTCCCTGTGACCGACGACCCCGATCCCATCCGCCCGACCAGGACGACGTTCTCGTCGTCGACCGACGTCCGGGCGTCGGGCAGTTCCTCGCCCGCGAACAGCTCCGCCATCTCGTCGCTCCCGGCGACCCCGACGGTCGCCCACTCGAACCGGTCGGCGGTAGCCAGCGCCATCGCCACGGAGTAGCCGGTGCCGTCCTCGTCGACGAGAAGCGGGCTCTCGACCTCGCCGGTGTACGCGCTCGGGTCACGGACGAGCAGGTTGTAGTTCCCGGATTCGCCGACCCGGAGGCCCCTGTCCCTGGTTCCGGTGTTCGCGAGCGCGGCATCACCGACCACGAACAGCTGGTACTCCCGGTCGTCGTCGGCAGTGAAGTTCACGTCGACCACCAGCGCGTCGTACGCGGGATCGGTCGCGTACTCGACGGTCAGCCGCCACGCGTGGCCGCGACCGTCGCCGTCCTCGGAGAAAACGTGCCGATAGCGGAGCGCGTCGTCGTCGACAGGTTCGACCCGCCGCTCGATGGTGTCCGTCAACTCGCCGCGCTCGGTGTGTGTCCGCACCGTGTAGCCGTCCTCCGGACACCGGACCAGATAATCGAGCGTCCGGACGTTCATGACGTCAATACGGGGGAACCTGGCCTCCGTCAGCGCCCCCTCGGTGAGCGTGAACCACACCCGCGAGGGGTCGGACGTCACGTGGTCCGCCGCGGTGCAGAGCCCGTACTTCTCGCCGGTAGTCCACCGCGGTCGCTCGGTCGGAACGGTCGTCTCCTCGGCGACGGCAGGGAGCGCGCCCGCATCGTCGAGGAGGACGGTCGCGTGCAGCCGGAGGGCGTGTGACCAGCCGAGCGGTGCTGCGCTGTCCAGGGTTCCGTCGTCGAAGGCCTGCTCCGCGAGGTATCCCGCCCGGGTCGCGAAGGGACCGTCCTCATCGAGTAGCCGGTAGAAATCGCCCGCCCGATCCAGAAAGGCGTCACCGTTCCGTTCGTGAGCCTCCAGAAGTCTGCTGAACTGCGCAGCCGCCACCGCGCCCATGCCCGTCGAGACCGACCAGACCTTCGGATCGATCTGGTCGGCCGTCCGCCAGCGATCGTCCTCATACCGGGCAAGTCCGGCGAGTTCGCTCTCCGGCGGGTTCCGGAACAGCCCGTTCAGCGTCGCCCGCAGGTGGTGGGTCAGCCGATCGAGCGTGGTGTCGTCGATCTCCGTCCCCTCGAGCGCGTCGTAGGACTGCATCCCGCGGACCAGGGCCAGGGTCGCTGCGTCCAGCCGGTCGTCGAGTTCCCCGTCCATGAGCGACATCCCGTACCGTTCGAGTTCGGGATCCCACAGCCGGTCGAGTCCCGAGCGTACCGCCTCGGCGCCCTCGCGGGCCTTTTCGGCCACGGAGCGCGAGACGGGTGCGCCCGCGATGACCGAGAACGCGTCGAGATACGTCGCCGCCGTGTGCGTGAACCGCGCGATGGAGTTCTCCCAGGCGTTCTGGCAGGGCTCGGGGAGTCCCTCCTCGAGTCCATCCCGCATCGCGCTCACGGCGTCAGCGATACAGCCACGGACATCGGAGGTGACGTCCGACGGAAGCGCCGTGTCGCGTTTCTCCAGCAACCGCGCGAGAAACGCCGCGGCCGTGGCGGTCTGGTCGGCCTGGTACTCCCCGGACGCGGTCCCGCGCTCGACGTTCGCGTTGGCCCACCCCGGAGCCAGCGACCCGTCGGTCGCCCACACGCGGTGGGGCCAGGTGCCATCGGGGAGTTGGGTCTCACAGTAAAACCGGGCGACGTCGGCGAACGCGATCTCGGGATCCACCCCGAGGTCGTCGCCCGCAACCAGGAGCCGCCGCGCGACGTTCGCGTCGTCGCGGAACCAGACGTAGCCGTACCCGCCGGAGTTTGCATAAAAGGGGTCGAACTCCGGTGCCGCGACGTGGGCACCTCGGGGACCCTTGAGCAGATCCAGCACTCGCAGGTCCGACCGGACGAGCCCGGGTCTGGGTGTGTCCTCGGGCAGGTCTGCAACCGCCCGTTCGCGGGCCGCCGTCCGGAGACGCTCGGCACTGTCGTGATCGAGCGCGCACGATTTCAGATCCGCGAGCGCCGCCTCGCGGTCGAGTTGCTCGTGGTCTGAGAGCTGGGTGACGAGCGTCGCCCGGGCACCCCGTCCTTCGCGTTCGAGCGGCGCCGCGACGACGAAGTCACCGCTCAGGCGCGTCTCGTCGTGCGGTTCGACCCCGCCGCGGGGAAACCCGACCGGGTCGTGCCCGAGGAGTTCCTCGAAACGTTCCGGCCGCTGTCCCCTGACGCTCTCCAGCCCCGTCGAGGCCGTCACGTAGTCGTGTTCCGTGCGGTGGTACACCTCCAGAGCCTTTGCGTTCCGGGGACCCGCAGTCTCGTGAATGAGCGCGCCGACCCCCGCTTCTCGTCCCTCTGGAGCCATCGTCAGGAAGGCGATCAACCGGGTCTCGGCGGGCACCTCACCGCGGAGTTCGACGTGAGTGACGTGTGCTCGCCCGAGCGTCAGATCGAACTGGTGGATGGTGAACCCGTTCGCGTCGAACTCCGTCTCGACGAGGCTCGTCCCGCGGTAGTGGTGCTGCCGGATGACGTTCTGGTCTCCGAACCAGTACGTTCCCTCCGGCGTCTCGACTGCGAGCCGGGAGCGATCGATACCGTTCAGTCCTGAGAGGGATGTCGAGTAGTCCTGCAGGGCGCCAGTCGGCGAGACGTGAACGAGCCGATCCCCGTGCCCGGAGAACGCACCGTCCACGGTCCGAGCTTCCTCGGGGAACCGCTCACCACCCCGCCGCTTGTAGTCGTTCAGCGCCGTCGTGAGCCGCATAACCCCTACCTGCGGTTCGGGGGTTATAAATGCCTCTTCTTTGGCACACCGTGTCGTAACTGAAAGGCCATGCTCTCTACCGGTGATTCCGCAGTGTCAACCGCTCACTCGTCCGGCAGTTCGGCCTGGCGCGTCGGCAACACGGCGACGTCCGCGACACGGACGCCCCCCTCCGTCCCGACGTCCTCGTCGGTCGCCGCGTTCACCGTCCTGACGGGGGCGTCGACCGACACGGTGGCCGGTTCCTCGCCGAAGTTACAGACGACGACTGCTGCGTTCGACTCGGCCGGCGACGCGTCCTCGGACGATCCTTCGGCGTCTCCTCCGGCGGTTTGTGCCCCGGTGTCGTCATCGACTCGTCCGTAGGCGACCACACGGTCCGGATCGCCCTCCCGGACCCCGTATCCGATCCGCCGCAGATCCGCGTCGCCGGATAGCGCGGGCATCGACCGGCGCAGGTGGAGCAGGCGCCGATAGTGCTCCGTGAGTTCCTCGTCGGTTTCCACCCACACGATCCCGTCGCGCTTCCCCAGTTGCCCGAGTTCCTGGCCGGCGTACACGAGCGGCGCGCCCGGCAGCGTACACAGCGCCCCGGCGACGGCGAACGCCTCGGGGCGACCGCACTCGACCAGATACCGCGTCTCGTCGTGATTCTCCGCGTACAACAGAAAGCCGGCGTGGTCGGGGAACCCGATCTCCCGGCGCTCCGCGACGGCGTCGAGGATCGACTCCGCCGGCGCCCACCCGGTCCCCA
Source organism: Karumarchaeum halophilus (SeqCode) (assembly GCA_042219105.1). Lineage (GTDB taxonomy): Archaea > Halobacteriota > Halobacteria > Halobacteriales > Hikarchaeaceae > CAYSJP01. The sequence goes on from JBDGQL010000274.1 coordinate 7,152, forward strand.
CGCTGCGCATCGTGGCGTAGGTGGTCGAATCGAAATGCACGTCGAACAGCCCATGGAAGTCGGGAACGTACGGGATCGTCTCGTCGAGCAGGAGGAACTCGGGGTCGTTGGCTTTGGCCCGTTCTCTGATCTCCCGCCAGAAGCTCTCGGGGACGGCCCACGCCATATCACAGCGGAAGCCGTCGACGAGCGAGGCCCACTCGTCCACGAAGTCGAGCAGGTGTCGCCGGACCGCAAGCGAGTCGAAGTCGAAGTTCGCGATGTGCTGCCAGTCGAAGTACGTCGCCGGCTCGCCGGAGGGCTGCCACTCGTACCAGTCGCGGTACTCGCTTTCGGGGTCCCGGTAGGCGTCCCGGAAGTACTGGTGGTCGCGTGCGGAGTGGTTCAACACGAGGTCAAAGAGGACGCGCATGTCACGCTCGTGGGCAGCCTCGACGAGGCGCCGGTAGTCCGACCGGTCACCCAGATCCGAGGCGATGTCGAAGAAGTCGGTGATGTTGTACCCATGTGGGGCGCCGTCGTGTTCGAGCACCGGCGTGAGCCAGACGGCGTCCACACCCAGGTCGTCGAGGTGATCGAGCCGGTCCGCGATGGCGTTCAACGTCTCTCCCTCCGGAGCCTCGGGGGCGAACGTCCGGACGTACACCTCATAATACGCCGCGTCGGTCGACCACTCCGGTGGCTCGTGCAGGCGGACGATGTGGACGGCGTCTCCCTCACGCCGAATCTCGATGGCGTCCGGGACGCTGTGAGCGTCCTCGCCGACCGCGACGCCGTGGATCCTGACGCGATCGGACACCGCCTCGATCGGAAGGCGCAGGGAGTGTTCCCCGATGGTCGCCTCGTCCGCGTCGACCTCGTCGCGGTCGTCGAGGACGAACTCCACGTCGAGGTCGGCGGCCGACTCGTCGGCGTCCGGATGGGGTCGCGGATCGCCTTCGATGACGACGGTGTCACCCTCAACGCGACCGTCGAGACGGACGCGCGGTCGTCCCCTGCCCTCGCCCGACTCCTCCGCTCCGGCCAGCTGTGGGCCCCGGTAGGAGCGTTTGCCTCCGTCCTCCACGTCCGGGTCGTTCTCACCGGGCGCGACGCGGGGCCCGCTCGCTCCCGTGTCGGACCCGGAGCGCTCCGGAGACCTGGATTCACCCACTCCCTCGCCCGGAAAACACCGGACCGTCATGTGGTGGACGCCGTCCGGCGCCGAGAGCGATATCTCGTAGGTTCCGGCCTCGTCGGGGACGAGCTCCGGGACGGGGTCGTCGCCGAGGGTCACGGAGGAGTCGGGCGGTGCGCGCTCGATGGCCCAGCGGTAGGTCGCTGACGGGTCAGGATCCCGCGGTGCCAGGTCGATACTGTCGCCGACAGAAACGAACCGCGGCGGTCCTGGATGGTGCATACACACCGTCTCTTCGGGCGGAACTTCTTGCTTGCGGTGTAGGCCATACTGCCAGCAGTACACCACCGACCGCAAAGGCTTAGACGCGCGGGAGACTCCCTTCCACATGGCCGCGACGCCAAGCGGTGTGTCCGTCGACATCACGATCGAGAACGAGGAGACGCTGATCCGGGTCTCGGGGACCCGCGATGCGGCACTGATCGTGTACTCCGAGTCCGGCGAGGAGGTGTACCTCCCCCCCGAGGAGTTCGAGGACGAGCCGGAGGGAGACGGCCCGTCCTACGAGAGCCACTACGAGGGCAAACCGCCGGACCAGAACCCCTACGAGGGAATCGCCCCGGCTGACAGCCCCTACGACTCTGCCGAGGGGAGCGGCCGGTCGCGGGGGGGTGACGCCCAGGGACGCGACGCGGGCACGATGTCGGTTGGTGTCGAGACGACCTCCTCTGGGTTCCGCGTCTTTCACCCCGAACCGGTCACCGACGTCCGGTTCGTGAGAGGTAACGCCGGGACGCTCGATTCGTGATAATGTCTGTTGTAGTCTCTTACCGGTGCTCGCCGCCACCGGGGGTGGCGATCACCGGTAAACAGCTACAACAGACATTATGAGAGGTAATGCTGGGCGACTGGTTCATATACGGGTCGACAGAACTGTTGATAGAATTAGCCTCCACCGTACCCGGCGAATATCTATCAGGACTTCTGTCGACCCGTATACTGTCGGTCACGACTCGATGGAGATATTTGCCACCCCGGGGTGGCGAATTCCTCCACGAACGTGTGACCGACAGTATCACGCCAGTATCTCCTCGTACAGCTCGACGTGTTCGTCGGCCACGTCACCCCACGAGCGCTCTTCGTAGGTGGGTTCACCCTCCATGGCGAGGGCAGTTTCGATTCCGTCCGCGATGGATTCCGAACCGGGGTCGACCTGGACCAGGCAGTTCTCGGGCAGCACTTCGGCCGCTCCACACTCCGTCGTCACCACCCGGGTTCCGGTCGACAGGGCCTCGACGATTGTCATGCCGAACGGTTCCGCGAGCGACGGCGAGACGAAGAGATCGGCGCTGGCGTAGTAGTCCGCGAGTTCCGCTTCCGGGATGTACCCGGCGAAGGCGACCCGGTCGTCGATCCCGATCAGTTCGGTGAACCGGCGCAACTGCTCGGTGAGATGACCCGAACCGCCGATGACGAGCGTTACGTCATCTCGGTGGAGTTTCGTCATCGCGTACAGCATCCGGGGGATACCCTTCTGGTGGGTGTGGCGACCGACGAAAAACAGCATCGGTCCCTCGATGCCGAGATCTGCCTTGATGTCCCGCCCCGTCGGCTCGACGCGCTTGAAGCCGTTGTGGATCACCGAGAGATCCCCACCGTAGCGTTCCGTGATCCGGCGACGGGTGAGGTCGCTGACCGCGACGAGGTGGTCCGCGCGTTCGACGATTCGACGCTCCGTTTCGACCTCCCTGTCGGGAGGATTCGTGTTCCTGTCGGCCGAGATTGAGTGAAACGAGCTGACCCACTCGATGTCGTGAGTCGCCTGTGCCCGCGACCCGGGGTTGTAGCCGAACCAGTCGTGAGTGTGGACGATGTCGGCGTCGGCCGCCCGGTCGACGAACTCCCCGGCGAGCCGTCCGATGCGCGTGATCACGTCACCCTCGCCCGTCGGAACCCCGTGGATGTGCGGGCGGTCGGGGGCGTACTCCTCGGGAAGCACGAGGTGTATTTCGACGTCGTCACGGGGCTCGAACTGTTCGAACAACTCGCCGACGACGGTGTCGAGACCGCCGCTGACGTTGGGGGGGAACCCCCACCCCAGCATCAACACGTGCGGTGGCATCTCTCACCATCACGAACTCCTCGCGTTCGAAGCCAGAACCGGTGCATCCTGTTGACATAGGCGGAGCTATGTGATGTATCCTTCGGGGGAGGATCCATGAGCCTCCGGGAACGGTGGCGCCGCCGAGTCGGGAACGATGTTGCCGCCGTGAGTGCACCCACGGTGTGCGGTCGGCAAGCTTCAAGCCCCTCCGGGCGCAATCAAGATTCATGCGTTTCGATCGTCAGAGCGGCGTTTTCCTGCATCTCACGTCACTCCCGAGCCCCCACGGAATCGGCGACCTCGGTCCGGGTGCGCGGGAGTTCCTCGACTTTCTCGACCGCGCCGACCAGTCGCTGTGGCAGTTCTGCCCCCTCGGGCCCACCTCGGGAGCCCACGGCCACTCGCCGTACAGTTCGTTCTCGACGTTCGCCGGCAACCCGCTGTTGATCGACCTCCGTGATCTCCGGGAGCGGGGCTGGCTAACCGAGGACGAACTCGAGCCCCCGGAGTCGTTCGATCCGAAAGCTGTCGCGTACGATCAGGTCGCGGCGTTCAAACAGGACCGGCTCGAAACCGCGTTCGGCCGGTTCCGGTCGGAGGGTGCGTCCGGGGAGTTCGACGCGTTTCGCGAGCGAGCGGACGACTGGCTCGCGGACTACGCCCTGTTTGCCGCGCTCAAAGACGAGTTCGACGGGGCAGCCTGGACGGGGTGGCCCGACGGCCTCGCGGACCGTGACCCAGACGCGCTCTCGGAGTACCGCGCGTCGCTTTCCGACAGGGTGGCGTACCACGCGTTTCTCCAGTGGGTGTTCGACGAGCAGTGGCTGGACCTCCGGGAGGCGGCGGCCGACCGCGGCGTGTCACTCATCGGGGACGTCCCGATGTACGTCGCGCTCGACTCCGCGGACGTCTGGGCCGACCGGGACGCGTTCGCCATCGACGGGCAGCGCCCGACTGCCGTGGCCGGCGTCCCGCCGAACTCGGGCGACGACGGCCAGCGCTGGGGAACCCCCGTGTACGACTGGGAGCATCTCGAGGCAACCGACTACGGCTGGTGGCTCGACCGCCTCGGCAGGCTGTTCGACCAGGTCGACCTCGCTCGTCTGGACCATTTCAAGGCGTTCGACGAGTACTGGGCAATCCCCGTCGACTCGTCGGATCCGGGCGACGGCGAGTGGCGACCTGGTCCGGGCGGGGCGTTCTTCGAGACAGTTCGGGAGGCGTTCGGCGAGGTACCGTTCGTCGCGGAGGATCTGGGGTTCATCGACGAAGGCGTTCTCGGCTTGCGGAGGGCGTTCGACATTCCCGGCACACGGGTCCCGCAGTACGCCGACTGGTGTGCCGAGCGCCACCGGTACAAGCCCGCCTGTTACCCCCGGAACTGCATCGCTTACACGGCGACCCACGACACGGATACGACGGTCGGCTACTACCTCGACCTCCCGGAGGAAGAACGCGAGTGTCTCGAGTACGCCCTCGGGACGGACGGCTCAGACATCGCCTGGGAGTTCGTCGACGCCGTCTGGAACTCCGAGGCGGCGCTCGCGATGACGACCGTTCCGGACCTCCTCGGACGCGGGAGCGAGGCACGGTTCAACACGCCCGGGACCGCGACCGGTAACTGGCGCTGGCGGGTCCGCTCGGACGAACTGTCGGACGACGTCGCCGACCGCCTCGCCACGGTGACGGCAGCGACGCTCCGGTGATATCAGCCGCTCCGATCAGTCCGGAACGCCGACTCCGTCGACCCGGCGCTACTCGGACAGTCGGGTGTAGGCACCCACGAGACTTCCGGTCAGGTCGACGCCGTCGACGACCGCCTCTTCGTCGACGATGGACCCTTCGATCGTCGCGCCGTCGATCTCCACCCCGGGAAACACGACCGTCTCCTCGAGGCTGGCGTCGGTCACCTCGGCATCCCCGAGGATCAGCACGTTCTCCCCGAGCTCGCTGTTGGTGACGGTCGCGTCGGGCTCGACCTTCGTCCCGCCGTCGAGATGGAACGCGACCGTGTCGAGGTACGCCTCCGGTTCACCGATGTCGAACCACGCGTCCTCGAACGGAAAGGCGTAGGTCGGGATCCGGTTTTGGATCCACTGGATGAACCACCCCGGCTCGTCGGGGTTGTTCCCCCCCTCGAGGTACTCCTCGAACAGGCCGAGTCCATCCGCCGGAAACGCATAACAGGCGATCGAAACCAGCGTGCTTTCGGGGTTTTCCGGCTTCTCCTGGAAGTCAACCACGCGCTTGCCGTCAAGCGTCACGATCCCGTATGAACTCGCACGCTCGGGAGACCCGACGTCGTAGGCAGCGAGCGTCGGTGCGTCCCGCCGCTCGAACGTGTCGATGAAGGTCGAGAGATCGTATTCGATGTAGTTGTCGCCGGCGATGACCAGCATATCGTCGGTCACCTCCTCGCGGTCGATGAGCTGGGCGAGCGCGCCGACGACGCCGAATTTCTCCCCCTCGGAGGAGGTGTCCTCGACGCTGACGCTCGGCTTCTGGAACTCCGAGTCCGCCAGGTACTCCCGGAACTCCTCCGCGAACTCCTGGTTCGTGCTGACCAGCACCCTGTCCACCCGGTCGTCGTCCTCCAGATCCCCGAAGATCCGATCGATGACGGTCCCGTCACCGATGGGCAGGAGCATCTTGGGTCGGTGGCGCGTTATCGGCCACAGGCGCGTCGCGAATCCGCCAGCCAGAACAACAGCGTCCATACGTGTTTCCTGTACCCGACCCGGTTTGAACGTTGTGACAACGACGGGAAATCCCAGGGTCGGCCCCGCTCGTCGTCGTCGGCCTGTTCTCGACGTCGGTCGTCGCTGCCTTTGGCGTCGGGACGCGGGTGTTCTCGGTGATTTTCCTCCCCGCGATCGCGGTCGCACGCGGGGTCGAGACCATGTCCGGACAGAACATCGGGACCGGAAAGTACGACCGTGCCGGACAGGCGAACCTCGTTGCGGCAGTGCTCGACGCAGGGGCACAGTTCCTCCGCTATGTCGCTCTCTCCTTTGTCTTCATCGGGATCATGCGGGCGTTCACCGGCGGGTTCCGCGGAGCCGGCAAGACGCTCACCGCCGCCGCCATCTCGATCGGCTTTTTCGCCTCGAACGTCGCCGGGGCGATCATCGCGTGGCTGTGGTTTCGGTGCGGCACGTGGCGCGACGGGGACGTCCGGGACGCCGACGCTCCGGACGGACTCGATCCGGATGACGTCGATCGCACGACGGGCGATTGAATGCCAACGGTCAATACTCCCGGAGTAATATCACGAGCATACCATGTCAAAGGTGAGCGTCGAAATTCCCCAAGACCTTCTTGACGACCTCGACGATGAGTGACGCCCGGGCGGACACGCCGAAGATCGTCCTGGCGGGGGTGTTCATCACGGGACTGATCACCGCGCAGCTGGTCGCCGTCAAACTCCTTGAGGTGCCGTTTCCGGACGCCGTGCCCGTCGTCGGGGATGCCGTCCTCGTGCCGGCCGGCGTCGTGGCGTACGCGGTGACGTTTCTCGCATCCGACTGCTACGCGGAACTGTACGGGAAACGCCCGACACAGGTGGTTGTCAACACCGCCTTCGGGATGAACGTCGTCATGCTGGCGCTGGTCTGGCTGGCGATTTTCCTCCCGGGGTCGCAGGCTGGCGTAGATCCGGGGGCGTTCGAGACGGTGCTCGGCCTCAGCACAAACGTCGTGATCGGGAGTCTCGCCGCCTACGTGGTGAGTCAGAACTGGGACGTGATCGCCTTCCACGCGATCGGTGACCGCACGGAGGGCCAGCATCTCTGGCTGCGCAACCTGGGTTCGACGAGCACGAGCCAGTTCATCGACACGGTGATTTTCGTCACCGTGACGTTCTTCGTGGTGCCACAGGTGCTGGGGATCGGCGACGTGCTGGCCACGTCAGTGCTCGTGGAGTTGATCGTCGGCCAGTACCTCATCAAACTCCTGATCGCCCTGCTGGATACGCCCATCGTCTACGCCGTGGTCGGATATACGGGTCGACAGAAGTCCTGATAGATATTCGCCGGGTACGGTGGAGGCGAATTCTACCAACAGTTCTGTCGACCCGTATACGTCCGCTCGACTGACCTGGTGGAGCCACGGGGCGTAACCGCAGAGTGAACTATCCCGGTCTAACCGATCCGGCCGGTTGCGACGGCGCGCGCTACAGTTTGTCGATGGTGCGCGCGGCCTCGGCCTGTTCGCGGACCGACTTGACAGTCGCAGTCGGACTGCTCGCGGCGACGGCGGCGTTGACCGCGCCCTCGAGAACCGGCCCGTCAGCGATGACCGCCTCGACGCCGCCGGTCTCGATGGCGACCTCGGCGTTCATCACCGCGCTCCCGAGGTCGACCAGCACGACCACGCCGTCGCCGTCGTCGGCGGCCACGAGCGCGGCCTCGATGTCATCCGGGACGGTCCCGATGCCGCCCCGTCCGTCGCCCCCGACCGGCTCAATGGAGGTGTCGCCACCCATCTCGGCGGCGACGTCGGCGATTCCCTCGGCCGCCCGCTCGCTGTGGGAGACGACGACGAGTCCGACCATTACTCCTCGACGTCGTCCGCGTCCGGTATCGTGGGCGAGGTGGCGTCGGCCGACTCCGGAACCTCGGCGTCGAGGCGGTCCCGTGCGGTCTCCACCAGCGTCTCCAGGATGAGGAGCGTGCTCGTCGCGCCGGGGTCCTGGTGGCCGACCGACCGCCAGCCGAGATACGACGC
>JBDGQL010000159.1:0-15060 GCA_042219105.1 Karumarchaeum halophilus (SeqCode)
GGAAGGCCTCGCCTCACGGGAAGGGCGGGGCTTTCGCCTCGAACTTTCCGTAACCCGAGTCGTTCACCCGCCTCCCCGCATGACGCCGACGGTTGCAACCGCCAGCGATCCGACCGTCCAGAAAAGAAGACCCGCCACGGCGGCACCGGGCGCGACGTACCCGGTCTCCCCGTCGAACGCGACCGACACCACTGTCTCGAACACCAGCCCCCGGTACGCGCTCGTCGGCGACGCCGCGAGTGCGACCTCGAGCGTCCCCTCGCCGACGACACCCGCGCTCAGCGACTGAAAAAGGGCCAGATCCGCGCCAGCGACGACCACCGCGAGCCCAACGAGACCGAATACGATCGCTCGCTTCCGGGACGCGGCGAACGCCGACGCCGCGAGCGCGACTGCGAGGGTCGTCGCCGCGAGCGCTCCCGTCAGCGCGAGAAACCGCACGAACAGCGCCGGCGAGTCGATACCCTGGTGGGTGGCAAACACCGTGGTGTCCGGCGACGCAGTCATCGCCACGTACACGCCAACCAGTCCGAGCGGAACGAGCACCACCCCCAGCACCACCGCGAGTCGGCCGAAGTACACGGAACCGACGTACGTCCACGCGGGAACCGGATACGTCTGTAGTACCGTCAACTCGCCGCGCTGTGCGTCGTCGACGATCGCGCGATACCCGGCGACGAACGCGACCGCCGGCACGACCACCTCGACCGGGACGAGCAGATCGACGACGGTGGGGGCGTACCCGACCTCCGGACCGTTGCCCGCGATAGCCACTCCGAACGCGACGGCGCCCACCGCAAGCGCCAGCACAAGGTAGCTCCGGTTGCGCGTTGCTCCCCGGAGTTCCCGGCCGAGAAGGGCCACGACCTTCCGGCGTCGCGTCATGTCTCCGCCCCCGTTTGCGCCGCGATTACGGAGGAATCGCCCCCGATCACCTCGCCGAACTCCTCCACGAGCGGTCCGCCCCACTCCTCCCGGAGTGTGTCGGGTGCTCCCGCGGCAACCACCTCCCCACGGTCCAGAACGACGACGGCGTCGGCGACCCGCTCGACGAGCGCCAGGTCGTGCGAACACAGCATGACGCCCCGTCCCTCCTCGGCGATGTCGCCCGCGACGTCGAACACGCGTTCGCTCATGGCCGGGTCGAGGCTGCTTGCCGGTTCGTCGAGCGCGACGACCGGCGGCGCGCCCGCAAGCGCCTGCGCGACGCCGAGCAGCCGGACCATTCCCCCCGAGAGCGCCCCGATACGTCGGTCCGCGACCGCGTCGAGGCCGACCCGTTCCAGCAGGCGGTCGGGGTCTTCGTCGACCAAGTGGGCGTAGAACGCGAGCGTCTCCCGGGCGGTGAACCGTGGCCTGAACGCGGGCTGCTGTGGGAGGTACCCGATCCGGCGACGCGCTTCCGGCCCCCGGTAGCTGACCGTCCCGTCCGTGGGATCGAGCAGCCCTGCGAGGACCGACAGGAGCGTTGTCTTCCCGGAACCGTTCGGACCGACGAACGCGGTCACCGCGCCGGCCTCGATCGTAACTGACACCTCGGAGAGCGCGACCACGTCGCCGAACCGGCGGGTGAGGCTCTCGCCGGCGAGCAGGGTATCTTCGGTCGTCTCCGCGCCGTCCTGATCGGTCACCCGGACCCCCCCGTCTCGCCACTTTCGTTACGGGCTATCGCCAGCAGTTCAGGGTTCGCTGGACTCGAACGCGGTGCCGTGTCCACGATACTCGCGGATCGCAGCCCGGGGATCGTCCCCCGGAGCGCCCGGAACCCCTGGACGCTCGGCGCGTTCCCGAGCGTCGCCGCTGCCCGGACCCTGTGGAGCCTGCGGTCGATCGGCGAGGTCGGCGCGTACCGGTCGTTTAGCGTCTCGCTCGCCCGGACGCCGCCGGACGCGCCCTCCCAGTAGTTGCCACGTCCGTCGTGGGTGTAGATCCGGAGCGGGCCCAGTCGCGCCGTCGCGTGGCGATCGTTCGCGACGAAGTCGTTTTCGACGACGCGACTCGACGGCAACAGCGCGCTCGCGACCATCCCGACCTCGTTTCCGTACAGAACGTTGTTCTCGTAGATCGACTGGCCGGCGGCGGCCGAAATTCCCCTCTCGGTGTCGACGATGACGTTGCGCGCGACGTAGGCGCGCGACCCGGCAGTGGAGATCCCGCTCGTCGCGTTGCGAACGACGTTTCCGACGATGGCGTTCGACGTCGGATCGGTCATGATCACGAACCCGGAAAGCGCCTGTCCGCGGGCGTAGTTCCCCTCGACGAGCGTCTCGGAACTGTACATCAGGTGCACGCCGAAGCGACCGCCACGGAAGGTGTTGTTTCTGATGACCGTGCCGTCGGCGCGGTGGAGGTAGACGCCGTCCCGGCCGCCGGTGATTGTGGACTCCTGGACAATGATCGGGGATCTGATCGAGGAGATGCTCATGAACCCCTCGTGCCAGGTACTCGTACCGTTCACGCGGACACCTTCGACGATCCCGCCGGGAGCGTTCCGGAAGATGATCCCGCTCGTTGGCGTCTCGATCGTCACGTTTCGGACGTACACGTCGGTCGCGTTCGCCACGGTAATGCCGGCGTCGGCGTACCCGTAGGCGCGAGCGAATCGGGCGTCCCACTCCCCGGAGGGATCGTCGAGTTCGACGCCCTCCTGTCGCCTCGCGTCACCAACCCCCTCGATACGAACGCCGGCGACCGCGGCGCGGTCCGCACGCACCCGGATGACCGTCCCGTTTCCGTCACCGCGCAGGGTTGCACTGTGTCCCCGGAGCGTTATCGGCTTCCGTATCGTCACATTCGCTTTAATCGTCCCCTCGACGCGGACCGTCGTGTTCGGGGGCGCCGCGTCGATCGCGTCTTGGAGCGTGGAGGACTCCCCGTCGACGACGGCCGCCACCGGGCGATCGAGAAGTCCCCTGGCGGCAGTGACGTTCTCGTCGGCGTCCGCCCGCCAGGCGTCGAGACTGTTGCGGACGTGACTCGCCTGTGTGCGCTCGAACGGCCGGTCACGAAGCTCGGACCACCCGAGGACCGACCCGCCACAGTCGTCGGCGAACGACCGGGCCGCGTCGCGTGATCCGAAGGGGATGACGGCCGTCCCCGCCGGCGTCTTGGCCGAACTGTCGACGACGAACGCAGCCCCGTCGGCGGTGACCCAGCCGGGATCCGCGTCGGCGCGGAGCCTGCCACCCTCACAGGACGCTCCCGTTCCCTCGTAATCGGAGACGTACACGACGAGCGGGTACCCGAACTGCCGTTCCTCCTCGGCTCGCCGGAGCGCGGCGACGCCCTCCCCGGCGCCGGTGTAGCCGACTGCGTACTGCACCTGGGAGTAGAACACCTCCATTTTGGGGAGTGACGTCCCGTTCTCGGACGCCCGTTGCTCGACCGAAACGGGGAGCCCACGCTGGAGCGTCTCGTCGAACGCGACGGGGTCCGGGGTCGCTGCTCCCGGGTCGACGAGGAACGCGCCGACACCGGCGACCGCTCCCCCGAGAAGGAGCACACTGACGGCCGCCACGAGCACGCGGTCGGATATCACGACGGACCACCGTTCCGGGTCGGACGCTCGCATGAGGCGTCAGCGATAACGGTCATTATCAGACGGTGTCGGCTAGCTCCTCGGCGACCCGTGCTCCGAGGCCGGCTTTCGTCCCCTCGAACACGCCCGTTTTGTCCCCGTGAACGAACACTGCCCGGGTCTCGTTCTCACCCATCACGCTCGCGTCGTTGGCGACGACGAAGGAGAGACCGGCACGCTCCATGATCTGCCGGGACCGGGTGATCATCTCCTCGTCGTCGCCGCTCGTCTCGGCCTTGAAACCGACGATCGGTAGATCCGGATGGCGCTCGCGAACTCCGTCGATCAGCTTCGGCGTCGGATGCAGGGAGAGCGTCAGGTCCTCCCGCCCGGAGCGAAGCTTCTCCCCTGCGGCGTCGACGCTGTAGTCCCCGATCGCGGCCGCGGACACCAGGGCGTCGGCGTTCCCGGCAACAGCGTCGACGGCCTCGCGCATCTCCGCGCCCGTCTCCACGCGGCGGAGGTCGGCCCAGGGGACGGCCCCGTCGAAGTCGCCCCGTCCGTGTACGAGCGTCACGTCCGCGCCGCGGGCACGGCACGCCCGGGCGACGGCCCGGCCCGTCTTCCCGGATGCGCGATTCGTCAGCACGCGCACCGGGTCGATCGGCTCCGCCGTCGCGCCCGCGGTGACGACGACCTGTGTGCCGGCGAGCGGTGACGCCCCGGCGGCCCGCGCGGTTTCGAGTGCGATCGTGTCGACCGACGCGATCTTGGCTTTTCCCTCCTCGATCCGGGGGTCGACGAAGGGAACGCCCCACGACTCGACGCGTTCGATTGCTTCCAGCACGCCGGGGTGGTCGTACATGGGCTCGTGCATCGCCGGCGCGATCACGACCGGGACGCCCGCGCCCAGGGCGGTCGTCGCACAGGTCGTCACCGGCGTGTCGTCGATCGCCGCCGCGACCTTGCCGACCGTGTTCGCCGTGGCCGGCGCGATCAGGAGCACGTCCGCCCAGCCATCGTCGCCACACAACTCGACGTGCTCGACGGCACCGGTGATCTCCGTGACGACGTCGTTCTCGGTGGCGAACTCGATCGCCCACGGGTGGACGATCCCGGTCGCTCCCTCCGTGGTGACGCCCCGGACGGACGCCCCCCGGCGACGGAGTTCGTGGGCGAGTTCGACGGTCTTCACCGCCGCGATCGACCCCGTGACGCCCAGAGCGACGTTGATGTCCGAGAGCATACCCCGACATCGCGGATTCGCGAACATAAATCCACGGAGGCCAACTCTCACGGTACTGCGGGGCCGGGCGTCCCCCGGGGAGCCGACAGTATTACTTCTCTGCCGTCGATACTGGTGTGCGTGGAAGAACTCGAAGTGGGAACCGATGTCCACTTGCCGCCAGGAGAGGTGTTCCCGTTCCTGCTCGATTTCCCCCGGTACGCGAACTACTCCGAACACCTCGACTCCGTGGACTCATTCGGTGATGGGAGCGTCGGAACCGACTACGCGCTCACGTTCAGGTGGTGGAAGGTCAGCTACACCGTCAGATCGAGAGTGACCGAGATCGTCGAACCCGAACGCATCGAGTTTGAGATCGTTCGCGGACTCACCGCCGACGGCGAGTGGGTCGTCGAACCCATCGACGGTGGCGAGGGGAGTCACGTCAGATTTTTCGCACGGTACGACTCCAGCACGGTTGCGAGCGACAGGGTCTCGCTGCCCTCGCTCGTCTCCCTCGGGTGGGTCATCGACCGCGTCCTCCCGTTCATTACGGACGAGGCCGAGCGCGTCGTCGAGCGTGTGGTCGCCGATCTCGAGGGTGAACGCCGGCCGGTAGATCTCGACGTGACGATGCGAACCGTGGAGTGACGCTGACGTCCGTGCGTTTTCATCGGTCCGCCGTCTCGTTCTTGTTCCCGAAGACGTCCGTATCGATCCGGTGTTCGACGGTGTCGAGTGGGATCTCGATCGCCGTGGGGTTCGCAATGTCGCCGGGGGCGTTCGACAGGTCGACCCGTGCCGAGAAGGCTATCTCCAGATCAGTGACCTGGTTCTTCTCCAGGTGGGAGACCCACCACTCGTCGAGTTTCCCGTTTCGCATCATTGTGGTCGTCCGGATGGTCGCAGTCGACCCGGGGGCAATCACGGACTCCCCCTCCGACTCTCCCGAGCCGACGGCGACGTCGTTCATGGTCATGTTGTAGCCGAGTTCGGACACCGGAATCGGGTACGGCTTGGGGTTGTACACGACGAACTCCATGTTGATCTCCGTCGTGGAATCGTTCACCTCTCCCCAGGAGCCGCTGGTCTCGTTGAGATACAGCAGGGGATCGGCGATGGGTGCCTGGTTGGCGTTGATCGGGCGCGTCTCCGAGGAACTGAGCGCCGAATCGATGTCGGTCGAGATCGTCCGTTCGACTTTCGGGATGGCGACGGACTCGCCGATGAGCGACGAACTCACGTTGCCTTCCACTCTGAGGGTCGTCTGCTCGCCGTTCTCGACGTGTGTGACCCACCAGTCGGGGATGCGCTCGTTTCGCATCCGGGTCCGGATCGGCACCGTCGACTCCCCCGACCCGATCGAGACGCCGTCTTTCGTCCCGCTGGCCATCGTGACGTCGTTCATCAGCACGTCGTAGTCGGCTGACACGCCGCCGAAACTGATCCCGATCGGATTGGGATTGTCCACGCGGACGTCCGTCTCGATCACCGTGGTCGTCTCGTTGACCGCTCCGAAGCGGTTGTCGATCCCGTCGACGCTCGGCACGCCGAACACCCCCGTCGCGACGCCAACGCCGACGACTACCACGGCCGCGACGACGAGGATGAGGACGGTGCTGAACACCTTCCTGGGTACACTCCCGAAGAACAGCGATCGTAATCGTCCCATAGGTCACCCACACTGCCCGGGGGTATCGGCTTTTCGTTCCGAACAGTTCGTGTTCTCTCATGATGATTATACGGGTCGACAGAACTGTTGATAGAATTAGCCTCCACCGTACCCGGCGAATATCTATCAGGACTTCTGTCGACCCGTATACTCTCGTCTCTTATACTGTCGGACAGAGACATTGATAATCGAACCCCCAGAACGGGGGGCCTTCGAATTATCATTATCAGTCGGGGATTAGGCCGACCGAAGAAGTGTTAGGCCTCCGGATCCATTATCTACCTAATGAGTACGTACGACTCCGCAGTCCTCAACGTCGAGCGAATACGCGAGGATTTCCCGATCCTCGAACGTGAGGTCGGCGACGGCCAGGATCTCGTGTACCTGGACAACGCGGCGACGAGCCAGACTGCCGAGCCAGTCGTCGAAACCATCACCGAGTACTACCGCGGGACCAACGCAAACGTCCACCGGGGCATCCACCACCTCAGCCAGGAGGCCTCCATCGCCTACGAGGAGGCCCACGACCGCCTCGCCGAGTTCGTCGGCGCCGACGGCCGCGAGGAGATGATCTTCACGAAGAACACCACCGAGGCGATGAACCTCGTGGCCTACGCGTGGGGACTCCACGAACTCGACCCGGGCGACAACGTCGTCCTCACGGAGATGGAGCACCACTCCTCCTTCGTCACCTGGCAGCAGATCGCAAAGCGAACGGGCGCGGAGGTGCGCTACGTGGGCGTTACCGACGACGGCCACCTCGACATGGCGGAGGCCTCTGAGTTGATCGACGACGATACGGGGATGGTGTCGACGCTGCACGTCTCGAACGTGCTGGGGACGGTCGTGGACCTCCCGACGCTCGCCGACGTCGCTCACGACCACGGCGCCCTCCTCTTTGGCGACGGCGCCCAGTCGGTGCCGAACATGCCCGTCGACGTGAAGGACCTGGGGGTGGACTTCTATGCGTTCTCCGGACACAAGATGGTCGGTCCCACCGGAATCGGCGGACTGTACGGCCGCCGCGACATCTTAGAGGAGATGGAGCCGTTCCTGTACGGCGGGGACATGATCGAGCGCGTCTCCTTCGAGGAGACCACCTGGAACGAGTTGCCCTGGAAGTACGAGGCAGGGACGCCCCTGATCTGCCAGGGAATCGCTCTGGCGGAGGCGGCGGACTACCTCGATGAGATCGGTCTCGACCGGATCGACCGCCACGAGCAGGCCCTGGTCGACTACGCGATGGACAGGTTAGGCGAGTTCGACGACGTGGAAATCTACGGCCCGCCGGCCGGCGAGGAGCGCGGCGGCGTCGTCGCGTTCAACGTCGAGGGGATCCACGCCCACGACCTCTCCTCGATCTGTAACGACTTCGGCGTCGCGATCCGTGCGGGCGACCACTGCACCCAGCCGTTGCACGAGGAGATGGGGATCGCCGCCTCCGCGCGGGCCTCGTTTTATCTGTACAACACCCGCGAGGAAGTCGACAAGTTGGTCCAGGCCGTCGAGCACGCCCGGGATCTGTTCGCGGCTTAACGCTCGTCGTCGTCGCTCCCGACCGGTGTTGCGCGCGTCGCAGTTGCCTTGAACGAGGCGACGACCGCAGCGCCGGGCGACAGGCCGAGTCGGGTAACGCTCTCGGCCGTGAGAACCGCGATCAGGTCCGGGTCTACCCCCACGTCGACGGCCACCTCGGCGATCCCGCCCTCGCGATCGATCCCGACGACGACCCCCTCGAACCGGTTGCGCGCGCTCGTGTCGTCGGCGGGTGGAGAACCTGCGGGGTTGTGGAGGGTCACTGCGTCCGCGCGCAAGGAGACCTGGACACCCCCGCCGGAGGACGGGGTCCCTCTGGCTCCGTCGGCAGGCGGTGCCGAACGTCCGGCGGGTTCGAGGAGTCGTGCTCGCACTTCTCCCGCGCCGGTTTCGACGACCGCGAGATCACCGGTCCGTTCCACTACCGTCCCCTCGACGACGGTTTCTGGCGTCCGGGCGGTCTCCCCCGTCGCCGCCCGGAGGCGGTCGAACCGCGCGAGCAGTTCGCGAGCGTTCGTGGTGAGTTCGCTCCCGCCGCCGCCAGCACCGCCGCGCTCGCGCTTCAGGAGCGATCCGGCGGCTTCCTCCAGATCCCGCACCCGATCGTGAGCCCGCGAGTACGATCGCCCGAGCGCCGCGGTGGCGGCGTTGAGTGACCCTTCGGCTCCGACCGCGCGCAACAACGCGGCGTCCTTGGGGCCGAACTCCGCCTCGCCGATCCGCAACCGCGGCGTTACCTGCGCGTCCATACCAGTTTTCGGACCCCGGGCGGCAAAACCGTTATGTCCCTTTCGATATAACCATCTCCGTATCGTTATGTCGTCGGAGACACAACGGCCGCCGCAGTCGGGGACTCGAGGATCGCGCCGGGAGGTTCTCGCCGGCCTGGCGGCCGGGATCGGCGGCCTCGCGGGCTGTACATCCCTTCTCGTAAGCGAGGGAGCCGGGCAGCCGGTCTCGATGCTCGTCGCGGGCAGCCTCGCGAACCCGATGGAGAACGGTCTGCGGCCGGCGCTGGACCGCCCTCTCAGGGTGGAGGCCCACGGCTCCGCTCATGGGGCACGGCTGGTCGCATCCGGGAAGCGCGATCCCGACATCGTCTCACTGGCGGACACGGTGCTGTTTTCCGCACCGATGTCCGCTGACTGGTACGCTAAATTCGCGACCAACGCCGTGGTGCTCGCATACGATCCCGAAACGCCCGGGGGGGCCCGGATCGAGCGCCGGGCCCCCGACCGCTGGTACGACCCGCTGCTCTCGGGTGACGTCCGGTTTGGCAGAACGGACCCCGATCTGGACCCCCTGGGCTACCGCACCCTCTTCGTGTTCAAACTCGCGAGCGACCACTACGGGGTGGCTGTCGACCTCCGGAAGGCAATACCTCGCCGCGGGCAGATCTACCCCGAGACGCGGCTCGCGAGCGCCTTCGAGACCGGGGGGGTCGAGGCCGCCATGGTCTACCGGAGCACGGCGATCGAGCGGGAGTACGAGTTCATCTCGTTCCCGCCGGCGATCGACCTGAGCGACCCGGCATTCGCGGAGCGGTACGCGACGGTGAGCTACGACCTGCCGGGCGGGAAAACGGTCGAGGGAGCGCCGATCGCGTACGGTGCGACGCTCCGGACGACCGATGGAGCGCCCAGGGCGGTCTTCGAGCGCCACGTAACCGGCGATTACCTCGCGGCGTTCGGCTTCGGCGTCCCGGACGCGTACCCCCGCTACGTCGGCGACGTTCCGGACGGGGTCCGATGAGCTATCCGCGACCAGCTACGATCCGGCGGTGGCCGGGGGTCGCTGCACTGCTCGGGGGTGTCCTCCTGTTGTACTACGCCGTTCCGATCGGCTCGCTTCTGGTCGCCCAGTCACCCGCGGCCGTCCTGGCCCGTCTGGGGGACCCTGGCGTGCTCGCGGCGGCCACCACCTCGATCGTCTCGGCGAGCCTGAGCACCGGACTGGCAGTCCTTCTGGGCGTCCCGCTCGCGTACTGGCTCGCCCGGACGGAGTGGCGGGGGGCGGGCGCCCTGACGGCGCTGGTCGTCATGCCGCTGGTTCTCCCGCCGGTCGTGAGCGGTCTGCTCCTGCTCTCGGTCGTGGGCCCGGAGGCACCTCTGGGGTCGATGGCGCAGGGGGTCGGCGTCCGCCTCTGGCGATCGCTCGCTGGCGTCGTCCTCGCCCAGACGTTCGTCGCCTCGCCGTTCGTCGTCCTCACCTCGAAGGCCGCCTTCGATGGCGTGGACCGGGAACTGGAGGACGCGGCGCGAACGCTGGGCGAGGGGCAGTTCAGCACGTTCCGGCGGGTGACGCTCCCTCTGGCCATGCCGGGCGTGCTCGCCGGCGTGACGCTCGCGTTCGCCCGCGCGATGGGGGAGTTCGGGGCGACGCTCACGCTGGCGTACTACCCCCGGACGATGCCGGTCGAGGTCTGGGTCGCCTTCTCGACGCGGGGACTCGACGCTGCTTACCCCGTCGCGCTCGTCCTGCTCGCCGTCGCCGTCCTCGCGCTCGCCGGCCTCTCGGCGCTGGGTCGGCTGGGCTCGATTCCGCCTCGGTGACCATCACGGAGCGATCCTGGGTCTCCGGGTCGACAGAAGTTCTGATAGATATTCGTCGGGTACGGTGGAGGCTAATTCTATCAACAGTTCTGTCGACCCGTATCTCGCCCGGCCGGAGACCACCGGACAGAACCCTTTTGACCCGGGCTCACCTACACATATTCGCTATGGGAATGGGCTCGGACATGTACCGCCAGCAGATCCTCGATCACTACCGCAACCCCAGAAACTACGGGGAACTCGAGGATCCCACCTTCTCCCACGTCGGGGAGAACACCTCCTGTGGTGACGAGATCGAGGTGTTCGTCACCCTCGACGACGAAGATCGCGTGGAGGCGGTCACGTTCACCGGCGACGGGTGTGCCATCAGCCAGGCAGCCGCGAGCCTCCTCTCCGAAGAGGTCCGGGGCATGACTGTCGAAGAACTGTACGAACTGGATCGGGACGACGTACTAGAGTTACTCGGCGTCGAGGTGACGCCGATGCGAATCAAGTGCGCGGTGCTCGCCGAGAAAGTGATCCAAGACGGTGCGAAACTCCACGAGGGCGAGGAAGTCGGCGTCACGAGCACCGAGGATTAGCTCAGTTTTCTCCAGCGCCCATCACGGCCCGGATCAGCCTCGACTCTGCTTTCTGTATGTGTTCGGTCGCAGTGCTGGGCGCGCAGTCGAGGCTCTCGGCGATGTCCTCGTGGGTGGCCTCGCTCGGAACCTCGTAGTACCCCACCTCGAGCGCCGCGAGGAGAGCCTCGTGCTGGCGATCGCTCAGTGTCGCCGCCCCACTCTCGACGCCGCTCCGGTACGTGCCGATCCGGTGGACCGTCACGTCGATCGGCTGTGGAAAAGCATCCAGGACCGTGCTCAGAGACTGGCTCTCGCCAACGAACGTCGCGTGCACCTCTCCGTCGCGGTAGATAACGGGCTTGAGGACGACGATCCCCATTCTGAGGAGAGCGTCGAACAGTGACCGCATCATCGGAACCTGATCGGTGTCCAGCCACAGGAGGGCGTGGAACCGATCGTCGTCGATCGGCGTGCAGTCCACGTTGTTCACCTCCGGCGCATCCGCGAGAGCCGCTTCGACGGAACTCCGGTCGCCGGCGATGCGAAACAACGACACGACCACGGACCCGCCACCGACGTTCCAGTCCAGCAGTCGCGTCTCGGTCACGTGCCGGGAGGTGGCGATCGCTCGGAAGACCACGGGCGCGGCCGAGAGGTCGGGGGCGGCCGTCAGGCGGACGTACTGCATGGGGGCGTGACGCCACGATGAAATAAAAAACCCGTCCATACTCGGCAAAATTGCTTACTCGCGTCCCCGCCTGTTTCTATCCATGACGGGTGCGATCAGCGTTTCGGCGGACTCGTTGCGCCGGGAGTTCGGACGGATCACGGCGCTCGACGATCTGACGATCGACCTGGAGGCGCCGGGGATCGTCGGATTCGTCGGTCCGAACGGCTCGGGGAAGACGACGTTCATCCGGTGTCTGCTGGGGCTGCTCGATCCCACGTCGGGCGGGAGCGCGGTCGACGGGACGCGTTCGACCGATCTCGGCCCCGACGAGCGCCGGCGCGTGGGGTACATGCCACAGGGCGGGGCGCTGTACGCGGATCTGACGGTGCGGGAGAACGTCGCCTTCTTCGCGCGGCTCTACGGGGTCGAGAACAGGGCGAGCGCGATCGAGAGCGCACTCGATCTCGTGGATCTCCGGGAGAGGGCCGGCGACCGGATCGCGACTCTTTCCGGGGGGATGCTCCGGCGGACGAGCCTGGCGGCCGCCGTCGTCCACGATCCCGACCTCCTGGTTCTGGATGAGCCCACCGTCGGCCTCGATCCGGAACTGCGCGCGACGATGTGGGACCGGTTCCGGGCCTGGCGCGAGGCGGGATCGCTCGTGCTCGTCTCGACACACTACCTCGGGGAGGCCTCGCGGTGTGATCGGGTTTGCTTCCTGCGGGACGGTGCAGTGCTCTCGATCGACACGCCGGAGGCGTTTCTCACGAAGACTGGTGGGTCGGACATGGAGGAGGCGTTCCTCGCGTTGCTCGATGACGACGGACTCGTCGATGGGGCGACCCCCGGCGAGAGTGACGATAACGGCGGAGGTGGGGAGTCATGAGGGGTGCGCTCCCCGTCGCGGGGCGGATCCTGTGGGCGATGCGGCGGGACCGGCGCACGCTCGGGCTCGTGCTGGCCGTCCCCGCCGTGATCGTCTGGCTCCTGAGCGAAGTGTTCGAGCGCCCCGAACTCGTGGCGCCGATCCTGCTTGGCGTCATCGTCTTCTTTCTGACCTACCTGCTCACGTCGGTCGGATTTCTCCGGGAGCGCACTGCGGGGACGATGGAGCGAGTGCTCGCGGCCCCGGTCACCCGGAGCGGTCTCGTCGTCGGGTACGTGACGGGCTACGGCGTCCTCGCGGTTCTGCAGTCGACCGTCCTGCTCGTGGCCGGCGTCGCCTTTCTCGACGTGACGTTCGAACACGGGGTCGTCCTCTTCTTTCTGATCGAGTTGCTCGGAGCACTCACCGCGCTCGGGATCGGCATCGTCCTCTCGCTGTTCGCCCGCTCGGAGTTCCAGGTCGTCCAGTTCATCCCCGTGGTCATCACGCCACAGGTCGTCCTCGGCGGGACGTTCCTCCCTGTCTCCGATCTACCCATCTACCTCGAGCTCCCCGCACGAGTCATGCCCCTCACCTATCTGCTTTCGGCGATGGACTACGTCGTCCTCGGTGAGGGGTCCGCGAGCGACCTCCGGATCGCGGTCGCGGTGCTTGCCGGGTTCACGCTGCTGTCGATCATGCTGGCGAGCGTGAGCGTGAAACGGGGCTGATTGCGACCGCCGGGGGTCGATCCTATTCGGGTTTCAGGCCGGCGCCCTCGACGCGCATGATCGCCTCGCCGTCAGCGAGATTGGGAGCGTCGACGAGTCGGACGATGCGCTTGTTGTCCTTCGATTTGCGCAGATACAGCCGGAACGTCGAGGTGTGCCCGAGGATGTTCCCGCCGATGGGCTGGGTGGGATCGCCGAAAAAGGAGTCGGGGTTGGCGGCGACCTGGTTGGTGACGATGACGGCGACGTTGTGGAGGTCGCCGACCCGCATCAGGTCGTGCAGGTGCTTGTTGAGCTTCTGCTGGCGCTCGGCGAGTTCGCCCCTGCCGACGTACTCCGCGCGAAAGTGGGCGGTCAGCGAGTCCACCGCCAGCACGCGGACGGGGAACTCCTCGTCCTTGGACTCCTCGACCAGATCGTTTGCCTTCTCCGCGAGCAGCATCTGGTGGTTCGTGTTGAACGCCTTCGCGACGTGAATCTTCTCGAGCATCGAATCGACGAGGGCTTCCAGAGCGTCCTCGTCGTCGGCGCTCCCCTCGATGCCGTGGAGCGCCATCGTGTCCGTGATGACCTCATCTTCGAGGCCCCGGACCATGTCGTCGATTCGCTCGGGGCGGAACGTGTCCTCCGAGTCGACGAACACGGCGCTCCCTTCGAGGCCGCCGTGTTCCTCGGGGAGCTGGACGTTGACGGCGAGCTGGTGTGTCACCTGTGACTTGCCGGCGCCGAACTCCCCGTACACCTCCGTGATCGACTGTGTCTCGACGCCCCCGCCCAGCAGTTCATCGACCTCCGGGACGCTCCAGGTGAGCTTGCCGATCTCCTCGCGGCGCTTCAACACCGTGGACCCGGTCTCGAAGCCGCCCACATCGGCAGCCTCCCGGGCGGCCTGGATGATATCGGCCGCGTTCCCCTCGCCGACGTCGGCGGTGTTCGAGAGTTCCCCCGGGCTCGCCACCGCGATGCTCTGGTAGGACTCGAAGCCACTACTTCTGAGTTTCTCCGCCGTCGCCGGGCCCACGCCCGGAAGATCTTGCAGGTCCACGTCTGCTGCCATGGTACACATCAGTTGTGCCCCACGGGATATAAACCTCCGTAAACAGGAGAGTGAAAGTGAAGCTGGCCGAAGTAGCGGCGATCGGCGTCCCGCACGTCACTCAACGTTCTCGAGATCCGGCGGTGGCCCGTCGTCGCCGAGTTGCATCCGACGACGTTCGATCAGCTGGGCGAACGCCGAGAGAGCGAAGGAGAGCAAAACGACGAGCCCCCATCCAAGCTCCGGCACCTGGGCGAACGGCCGTACGTCAAGGTATGCCAGCGCCAGCAGAACGCCGTTCGCGGCGGAGAGCCCGAGGTAGTACAGGTCCCAGGGGAGGTCCCGTTTAGGGACGACCTCCATGTAGACGTCGGTGCCGGCGAGTGGGTCCGCCAGCTTGACAGTGCTGGCCTCATCGTCGTACGTGATCAGTCCCGCCTCATCCATCGAAGAGAGGTGGGACTGGTACAGGGAAATGTACACGCGCTTGCGCTCCTGGGAGTCCAGGTCGTCGATCGCTGTGGCGTTCTCCCAGGCCGCGACTTGCTCGGCCAGCTCCCGGACCGCAACGGGCTCGCCGGTCTGCTTGAGATAGTGCAGGGCGTACCGCCGCCGACGGTTCGCGAGC
Source organism: Karumarchaeum halophilus (SeqCode) (assembly GCA_042219105.1). Classification (GTDB taxonomy): domain Archaea; phylum Halobacteriota; class Halobacteria; order Halobacteriales; family Hikarchaeaceae; genus CAYSJP01. The sequence goes on from JBDGQL010000159.1 coordinate 14,996, forward strand.
TGGTCGTAGATGTCGTCATTTGATAGGGACGGACGGCTGTCGTCCCCGGACTCGTCATCGATTAC
>JBDGQL010000240.1:0-15018 GCA_042219105.1 Karumarchaeum halophilus (SeqCode)
GAGCCTGTTCATATCCCGCATCTACCCCGGCCGGCAGTAAAGCGTGGTGATATACGGGTCGACAGAATACGTGTCGGCGGGCGACGCTCACCCGAGAGCGTCGATTCCCGTGATCTCGAATCGAGCGCCGCCCGAGGCGGCCTCGGTCGCGATCACGTCCCAGCCGTGTGCGTTGGCGACGGTGCGGACGATCGAGAGCCCGTATCCGCTGCCGTCGCCGGACGTGGAGACGCCGTGGTCGAAGGCCGTCTCGCGCAGTTCTTCGGGAATCCCCGGGCCGTCGTCCTCGACGTAGAACCCACCCGGGAGTGGCCCAACCCGGACGGTGACTCCCGTATCTTCCTGATTGTCCATCGCGCCGTGCTCGATGGAGTTTCGAAACAGGTTCTCGAACAGTTCACAGAGGCGGTCGGCGTCCGCGCTCAGCGATGGTACCGACTCGTATGTGAGCGTGGCACCCTCCTCGCTTTTGCCCGTGCCCTGCCAGGCCGAATCGATCACGTCGGCGATGTCGGTCGGTTCGGGATTCTTGACGACGTCCCCCTGGTGGGCCACGCGGAGCAGGTCATCGACCAGACGCTCCATGCGAGCGGTCGTCTCCTTGATCTCCGTGATGTGTTCGTCGTTGCCGGTCTGCTCGTACAGATCGAGATAGCCGCCGATCGTGTTCAGCGGGTTCCGGAGGTCGTGAGCGAGGATGTCCGTGAACTCCTTGAGGCGGTCGTTCTGGCGCTCGAGCATCTGCTCGTACTCCTTTGTCTCCGTCCTGTCCCGGCTGACGACCGCGTACCCGAGCAGTTCACCGTCGTGAATCGGCGAAAACGTCACGCTCGCCCAGAACACCGAGCCATCGGCCCGCGCGTGCCAGGCATCGCTCTCGACGCCGCCGTCTTCGGCCTCCGCGAGGAGTTCGCCGAGCGGTCGATCCTGTCCCCCTTCATCGGCGAACAGGATCACGAGACTCCGCCCTAGAACGGTCGCCGGTTCGAAGCCGTAGAGTTCGATAGCCGGCTCGGGCCACGTCTCGATGTGACCCCCGGGATCGAGCAGGAAGACAGCATGTCCGAACGTCTCCTCTATGAGCCGGTCCGGCCCGATCGACTGTCGCGAGTCGACGGTATGCTCCGGCATGTCGTCCTCGGACGTGCTGCCCATACTGGTGTTTCGATATCCACGGATGTATTACCCTTGCTTGATATATCATGCCTCTTATTACGATGGAAGGAGTTCGTTCGCAATTACCGGTTAGAGTAATCATCAGCTCTCTTCGAGGAACCCGTGGTAGGGACAGACGTGCTCATCGCGGATGAGCTGTTCGTCGACGATGGCCAGGCCGAGGTCGTCGAGTTCCTCGCTGATCCGGTTGAGGTCGTCGTGGTCTCGCCCGATGGCGTTCACGTACACGTTTCGCTCCCCGGTCATGATCTCCCGGGTCGCGGTCACGCCGCGTACGTCGCGAGCCCGGTTCGCGAGGTCGTCACGCTCCGGGATGGGCGCGGTGCAGATGATTTTGGTGTACAGGGGGTATCCCGCAAGATCGTAGTCGATGTCGAGGTGGTACCCGCGCACGATCCCGCTTTTCTCGAGCTGGTTGAGTCGCGTCCGGACGGTGCTCGCGGAGAGATCTAACTTTTCGGCGATGTCGTTCGAGGAGGTCCGCCGGGCGTCTTGCTGGAGGTAATACAGAATGCGCTTGTCGATCGAATCCAGTTCGCCGTTCTTCATACTCGATTATTGGCCCCGGGGGATTTCAGTTTTTCAACAGTCGAGCGACCCACGAGATGATACCCTCGTGAAGACAGTATATGATATATATGAATTTTTAATAACGAAACGTCAAAATAATCGGTTAATTTATCCATCTCTGTCTTCTAATCCGGAATGAGATCGATGGTGTTCCTATTCGATACCCCGGGGTGGCGAATTCCTCCACGAACTTGTGACCGACAGTATCGCTCCCACATGGCAGCTTCCAGAGACCTATGAAGGAACTGGAACGTGACCTCGGCCTCCCGGCGGTGACGGCGATCAGCATCGGCGCGATGGTCGGCAGCGGCATCTTCATTCTGCCGGGGCTGGCGATGAAGATGGCCGGTCCGGCAGTCGTGTTCGCGTACTTTCTCGCGGGCGTGCTGGTGTTGCCCGCGGCACTCTCCAAATCCGAGATGGCGACGGCGATGCCCGAAGCCGGCGGCACGTACCTCTACATCGAGCGAGCGATGGGGCCCCTCTTTGGAACGATCGCTGGCGTCGGGACGTGGTTCTCGCTGACGTTCAAGGGGGCGCTCGCGCTGGTCGGCGGGGCTCCGTACCTCGTCTTGCTGTTTGACGTGCCGGTGACGCCGCTTGCACTGACGGTGGCCGTCCTGCTGATCATCCTCAACGTCGTCGGCGCGAAGCAGACCGGCCAGATGCAGATCGCGATCGTCGCAGTGATGCTCGCGGTGATGGTGTGGTTCATCGTCGCCGGCGCGCCGAGCGTCGAGAGCGCCCGTTTCGAGGGATTCTTCGACGGCGGGATCGAGGGGATCCTCGGGGCGACTGGGTTCGTGTTCGTCTCCTATGCCGGCGTCACCAAGATCGCTAGCGTGGCCGAGGAAGTCGAGAATCCCGACCGGAACCTGCCACTGGGAATCCTGGGGTCGCTCGTCATCACCGCCCTGATCTACATCGCTATCGTGACCGTGATGGTCGGCGTCGCCGAGGAAGCGGCACTGACGGCCGAGGATATGAACACGCCGATGGAACTCGCGGCGAGCAACGCACTCCCCGCCATCGGCGTCACCGCCGTCGTTCTCGCGGCGTTGCTCGCGCTGATCAGCACCGCCAACGCGGGAATCCTTTCGTCCTCGCGGTACCCATTCGCGATGAGCCGGGACGGACTCGCCCCCGACGTCTTCGAGAACGTGAGCAACCGGTTCGAGACGCCGGTCAACGCGATCACGATCACCGGCGGGGTGTTGCTCGTCCTCATCGCGTTCGTTCCGATCGACGACATCGCCAAACTCGCCAGCGCGTTCAAGATCCTCGTGTTCATCCTCATTAACGTCGCGCTCATCGCCTTCCGCCAGGGCTCGATCGAGGCCTACGACCCGAGTTTCGAGTCACCGCTGTACCCCGTCCCGCAACTGGTCGGCATCGTGGGCGGGATCGTCCTCCTGCGGTACATCGGCTTTGTCCCCCTCGTCGGGGCAGCTCTCATAATCGCCGGCTCGATGGCGTGGTACTACGTCTTCGTCTACCGCCAGGGTGGCGTCGGCCGCGAGGGTGCGATGACCGACGCCCTCCGCCGGAGCGTCGGCCGGGACATCGTCGAGCAGACCGAATCCGAGGTCGACACCGACGGCCACGAGGTGCTCGTGGCGGTCACCGAGACGACACAGACCGATGTCGAGCGCGCGCTGATCGATCTGGCCACCGACCTGGCGCGCACCCGCGAGGGCGGCATCCGTGTCGCCCAGTTCGACGAGACGCCCGACCAGACGCCGCTCCCCCAGTCGGCCGGCAGGCTCACCGAGGCCGACGAGGCATTCGAGGCGAGGATGGCCGACCGCACGACCGACTCGGAGATCCCGATCCGGTACGGCGAGGTCGTCAGCCACGACAGCCGCCACGCCATCGTCAACTACGCGGCCGACATCGACGCCGACACGCTGATAATCGAGCGGGCGACGGGATCCGACCACTTACTAAACAACGACGCCGACTGGATCGAGGATCACGCCCCGTGTGACGTGATCGAGATCTCGAATCTGGAGCACGATGGCGTCGGGCAAATCGGCGTCATCACGGACGAGGGGGCTTTCGATCCGGAGAAGGTCGCGCTCGCCGACGCGCTCGCGACCGCCGTCGGCGCGACGATCACGTTCTATTTCCCAGTCGGTCCGGACCCGCCGGAGAGTCGGAAGAACACGACCGGAGACTACCTGGATGAACTTGTGGCGCTGTGTGATGCACCGGCCGAATCCCGGATCATCGAGTTGGGCACGGACGACGCGATCGAGCGGGCGGCCACCGATTCCAACGTACTCGTCGTCAGCGGCATCCAGCGTGGCCTCACCGACCGGCTGTTCGGTGGCGGGTCGGACCCGGTCGAGGCTGGGACCGAACACGGCACGCTCGTGATCTACGGTGCCAGCCAGCCGGGACGTCTCCGCAAAGCGGCTGAGAAGCGATTGTTCTGATATTGATTACTCTCGTCTCTTACCGCCGATCGCCGCCGACGAGGGTGCCGATCGGCGGTAAAAAGTGAGAGTAATCATTATGATGTCGTCGACTGTGATGAGACCTCCGGACGGAACGGGAGCAAGCGGTTTGGGAACTCTTAAGTTCGGCTTGAACGGAAATTGGCTGTGGAACCCTCACGTATCGCCCTGTTCGTGGTCGTCTTTCTCCCGTTTCTGGCGGCTGCGACCGTCCCTCTGGTCTACCGCGTCCTCGGCGAGCGGACCGCCTACTTCGCCGCCGCGGTCGCCGCCGTCTGCCTGGGGATCCTTGCGAGCCAGTTCGGCACCGAGGGCACCGTTTCTATGGCCTGGATCCCGGCCCTCGACGTTTCGATCCGTCTGTACGTCGACGGCCTCTCGCTTCTGATCGGACTGCTCGCATCCGGCATCGGGATCCTCATCCTGACGTACTCGGGCGGGTACATGCACGGCGAACCCGGCCAGCCGAAGTACTACGCCGCCCTGCTGGCGTTCATGGGGTCGATGCTCGGCCTCGTCTTCGCCGCCGACCTGATCGCCCTGTTCCTGTTCTGGGAACTCACCTCGCTTTCCTCTTTCATCCTCATCGGCCACTACCAGCGCGCCGAGGCATCACGCTACGCCGCCCGCAAGTCCATGCTGATCACCGTCGCCGGGGGCCTGTTTATGCTCGTTGGCTTCCTGCTTCTCCATCTCGTCTCCGGCGACGTCGCGTCCATCGACGGGTCGACGTACAACCTTTTCCTGATGCTCGAACACGCCGACGAGATGGGGGCGGCGCTCCGGGATGCGGGACTGTACGTTCCCGTGCTCGCGCTCGTCGGGATCGGCGCCGCCGCCAAGTCGGCGCAGGTCCCGTTGCACGTCTGGCTGCCCAACGCGATGGAAGCGCCCACGCCGGTCTCGGCGTTTCTCCACTCCGCGACGATGGTGAAAGCCGGCGTGTACCTGGTCGGCCGACTCCGTCCCCTGCTCGCCGGCGATCCCTGGTTCCTGTTTTTTGTCTCGCTTGGCCTGGTCACGATGACCGTCGCCGCGGTTCTCGCCGTGGCTGCCTCCGACATCAAGGAACTGCTCGCGTACTCGACGGCTTCCCATCTCGGACTCATCATCGCGGGCTTCGGGTTCGCGGGGTTCGCTGGCGAGGAGGCTGCCCTTCTCGGCGGCGAAACCGGCGGCTTTCACATCCTCAACCACGCCCTGTTCAAGGCCGCCCTGTTTCTGGTTGCCGGGATCGTCGCCCACGAGGCCGGCACACGAGCGCTCGATGAGCTCGGTGGACTCCGGCGTGACCTCCCGATCACGGCTGGAATCGCGGCTATCACCGCGTTAGGAATGGCCGGGATTCCGCCGTTTAACGGGTTTTACTCCAAGGAGTTCCTGTTCGAGGCGGCCTACGCTGCCGGCGAGCACGTCGGGGGGATCGGGTGGCTCATCCCCGCTGTCGCGGTTCTGGGAAGCGTGTTCACGTTCCTGTATTCGATCCGGTTTCTCGCACTGTTCTTCGGCGATCGCCCGGACGCGCTCGGGCACGTTCACCGCCCTCCGCTCGTCATGCTCGTCCCGCCGGCTCTACTGGCTGTCCTGGCGCTCGCCGTCGGTCTCGGGGGGGTCGGAGCGACCGTCGGCGTCCATCTCTCGCCCGTCGAGTCCTTTCTCACCCGCGTGTTCGAGTCGGTCGCGATCGGAGGCGCTCATGGCCACGAGTTCTCCTATCACCTCCCCACGAAAGCCAAACCGGCGGCCCTGATGAGCGCGGTCACAATCGCGCTCGGAGTCGTCTCGTATCCCGCCTACGACAGGATCCGCGACGGCGCTCGGCGCGCGCTCGCGGTCGATCCGCTCCGGGCGGACTGGTACTACGACGGGGCCGTCGAGGGACTGACCGCTGGAGGTGCGTGGCTCACGCCGCGTGTACAGACGGGGCTGTTGCGCACATACGCGTTCTGGGCACTCGGTACCACGAGTGCGCTCACGCTTGGCGCATACCTGGCGGCCGGCGTCGGGTTGTCGATGCCGACCACCGTCGTGGCCACGCTCCCGATCGTGCTCGTCCTGGCGGTCGCCGTCGTGAGCGCGCTGGCGGTAGCGCGCGCGCCCTCCCACGTCGCCGGCGTGCTCACGCTTTCGATCCTCGGATTCATGGTCGCGATCTTCTACATCCTGACGAACGCACCCGACCTCGCACTCACCCAGTTGGTCGTCGAGACGCTGGTCCTCGTGATATTCCTCCTTGTGCTGGATCGCCTGCCGGCCTTCTACGGGGAGGCCACCCCGGCACGATCGATCAGGGACGGTCTTCTCTCCCTCGCTGTCGGAGCCACGGTCACCGTGACGGTGCTCCTCACGACGTCAGCGACCCCCGACAACGGCATCGCCTCGTACTTCATCAAACGGGCACCGGCAGACCACGACGTCCACGAGTTCGTGATCGGCTCGGGGGGCGGGTCGAACATCGTCAACGTCATTCTCGTGGACTTTCGCGCGTTCGACACGCTCGGCGAGATTTCCGTCGTCGGGATGGCCGCGCTGTCGATCCTCACCTTGATCGGGATGCGGGGGCGGGGGGGGACACACGGAGGAGTCACCGGGACGGCCGACGGGGGCGCAAACACGGCCGACGAAACCGCCGGGACCGACGGGGGTGAGCCGGACCGATGACGACCGTGATCGCCCGGACCGTCACGCGGCTGGTCGTCCCAATCATCCTCGTGACGGCCATCGCGCTGCTGCTCCAGGGTCACAACCTCCCCGGCGGAGGATTCATCGCCGGCGTCCTCGCGACGACTGCATTCGTCCTCGTGTACGTCATTCAGGGCCTGGAGTATCTACGGACTGGGCTCGGGATGTCCTCCAGCGCCGACTCGCCCTTCGGTCACGCCCCAATAGCCGCCTACCGGACGATACTCGCCGCCGGTCTCCTGCTCGCCTTTGGCTCCGGTCTTGTTCCGATCCTCTTTGGCAAGGCGTTCCTCACGCAGGGCTACACCATCCTGCACGACGTGCCACTGTACGGCGAGCTAGAGGTCGCGAGCGCACTCGCGTTCGACCTCGGGGTGTTTTTGATCGTCGTCGGTGGCCTCCTCTCGATCGTCGCGGTGGTGGGAACGGAATGACCCGGACCACGAGAGGTGAACGTCGATGACCCAGGTCGTTCTCGCTGTCGTACTCGGTGCCCTGTTCGCCGTCGGGACGTACCTCGTCCTGCGCCGCGACGTCGTCCGGGTCGTCTGGGGCGTCGCGATCATGAGCCAGGCCGCGAACGTCTATCTCGTCACGATGGGCAACCCCCGGGTTGGGGAGACGGTCCCCGTCCTGTCGGGCCACGGCGGGAACGGCACCGTCACCGATCCCCTCGTCCAGGCGCTCGTGCTCACGGCGATCGTCATCGGGTTCGGGACGACCGCGTTCGCCCTGGTGCTCACCTACCGCGTCTACGAGGAACACGGCACCATCGACATGGACGCGCTCGGGGGTGAGACCTGATGGCCGGCGGAACGGCCACAGCCCTCGCCGAGGCGCCCGAACAGATCGCGATCGCTCCCCTGCTGGTCGCGCTCGCCGCCGCAATCCTCACCCTGGCGCTCAGGCGGTTCGGACGCCTCCAGGTCGGCGCTAGCCTGCTCGGGGGGGTCGGCTACCTCGTCGCCGTGGCCGTCCTCTTCGAACGCGTCCGTGCTGGCGACCCGATTGCCTACCAGCTTTCCGCCTGGCCCGCACCGTTCGGGATCACCGTCGTCGCCGACGAGCTGTCGGTGCTCATGCTCGCGCTCGCGGCTGTCGTCTCACTTGGCGCGCTCGTCTTCTCCGTCGTACACGTCGCCCCCGCCGACCAGCGCTTTTCCTATCACACCCTGTATCACTTCATGATCGTCGGGGTCTCGGGCGCCTTCCTTACCGGGGACATCTTCAACCTCTTCGTCTGGTTCGAGGTAATGCTGATGGCCTCGTACGTGCTCGTGGTCTTCTACTCGGGCCCCGAGCAAACGCGGGCCGCCCTCCAGTACGTCGTGCTCAACCTGATCGGCAGCGCCGTCATGCTGCTCGCGATCGGCGGCATCTACGCCACGGCCGGCACGCTCAACATGGCCGACCTCGCGCGCCGGCTGGCAGCACCCGCCGAGTACGGCATCGCCCCCGACCCCATCCTGGGTCTCTCGATGCTTTTGTTCGCGGTGTTCGCGCTCAAGGGGGGGATCGTCCCTTTCCACTTCTGGGTGCCCGCTGCCTACCGTGCCGCCCCCGCGCCGATCGCGGCCGTCCTTGCGGGCGTCGTCAAGAAGGTCGGGATATACGCGATCATCCGGCTGTACTTCACCGTGTTCGGGGGGATGCCAGTCGGCGAACTTCCGTTCCTCGGGAGTTCCCTCGCGGGGCTGTTCGCAGTCGGTTTCTATGCCCCCGTGTTCTTGATCCTCGCAGCCGCGAGCATCCTCCTCGGCGGGGTCCTCGCGGTCTCACAGAGCGACATCGACGGACTGCTCGCGTATTCGAGCATCGGCCAGATCGGCTTCGTCGTCCTTCCGCTGGGGATCGCCGCGACGGTGCCGGTGGCGGACGCTCTCACGACGCTGCCACCGGGCGCTGGCGCCGACACGATGGCCATCGCCCCCAGCGACGCGGTCACACAGAAACTCGCGATCACTGCCGCCCTGATCTACGCTCTCCACCACGGGGTCGCGAAGTCCCTGCTCTTTCTCGTCAGCGGCGCGATCAACGACGCCGTCGGGACGACCCACCTGCCCCGGCTCGGTGGGCTGACCGAGCGGACGCCGGTGCTATCGGGCGCGTTCCTCGTCGGCGCGTTCGCGCTCATCGGGGTGCCACCCCTGTTTGGCTTCTTCGGGAAGTTCCTCGTGTTCGACGCGCTGTCGAGCGAGGGGGCGACGCCGGCGCTCGCAGCCGCCACGCTCGGGACAGCACTGCTCGGGGCGGTGCTCACCATCGCCTACGTCACTAGAGCCTGGAACCGCGGGTTCTGGGGCGATCCGGGCGAGACCGTCGGCTCGCTCAGTCCCGATCGCGTACAGGTGGCCGTCATCGTCGGCTTCGCCGCCCTCGTCATCGCGCTGGGGGTCGGCGTCGACCCCGTGATCGACGCCGCCCGTGGTGGCGCGGAGGCGGCGCTCGACCGAGAGGGGTACGTCGAGGTCGTGGACCCGCAGGTCGCGGGCAACGCGACGGCAACAGGGGGTGGAGAGTGATGGTTCGCAAGTGGCCGGTTATCGGGGCGATCCTCGCAGTCCTGTGGCTGTTCGTCCGCGGGGTGGAACTCGCGCCCCGCCCGATCGCCGGGGAGTTCCTCATCGGCCTGGCCTTCGGCATGACGGTCTCCTATGGGTCCCGGCGGTTCTACGCCGGGGAATCCGACCTGCGGCGGAACCTCCGGGTGCTGCCCTACGTCCTGCTGTACTCCGGGGCCTTCGTCAGGGACCTGATTGTCGCGAACGTCGAGGTGGCATACCGGGTGCTCCACCCCCAGCTTCCGATCGAACCGGCGGTGGTCGTTTTGCCACTCCGGGTTCGCACGGACCTGGCGATCACGATCATCGCCAACAGCATCACCCTCACGCCGGGTACCCTGACGATGGATCACGACGGCGAGCAGAACGTCCTGCTCGTCCACGCCATCGCCTGTGATGACCCTGAGGAGGTGATCGCGCCGATCCGGCAGTGGGAGGAGTACGCGCTCGGTATTTTCGATGAGAATCTCGATCCCGACGACCCGGTCCCCGACGTCGACTACGACGCCGCCGGCGACGCCGTGCGGTCCGTTCCGGAGGTGAGCGACCATGGCGAGTGACCCGACATTCCTCGAGGTCGCCGCACAGGCCGGGCTGGCGCTGTCGGCGGCGCTGACCCTGCTCGCTGGCTACCGGGTCGTCGTCGGGCCGACGACGCCCGACCGCGTCGTGGCGCTCGACACCATCGGAACCAACGTCGTCGCGATCGCCGTCCTCGTCGCCATCGCCACCGGGTTCGGGCCGTTCATCCTGGTGAGCCTTGTGCTCGCGATCATCGGCTTCATCAGCACGATCACCGTCGCGTACTACGTCACGGAGGGAGACATCATACAATGACTGTCGAAGCCACAACCGCGGGCGTCGGCATCGTCCGCGCCGCCGTGGTCACGGCACTGATCGCCGTCGGGAGCTTCTTCCTGCTGGTGGGCACTCTCGGCTTGCTTCGCCTGCCGGACGTGTACAACCGGCTGCACGCCACGAGCAAGTCGACCACGCTCGGCGCGGCGTCGATGTTTCTCGCCGGGTTCGTTTACTTCGGTCCTGGCGGGAACGGCCTCACCTCGCTCGTCGGAATCCTGTTTCTCTTCCTGACCGCGCCGACCGGCGGGCACATGATTTCCCGCGCGGCCGAGCGTATGGGCGTGGACTTGTTCACTTCCGAGGACTGATATACTGTCGGACAGAAGTATTGATAATTCGAAGGCCCCCCGTCCTGGGGGTTCGATTATCAATGTCTCTGTCCGACAGTATACCGTACACCCGGACACGAACCAGTCAAATAATCTACTCGTGTCACGGTTCCGTCAGCCCGCATCCGTCGTCGTGATCTCGCAGCCGTCCTCGGTGACGATGATCGTATGCTCGGCCTGTGAGACGAGTTCGCCGCTGGCTTCCTTGAGGACGGGGTACCCCCTGATGGCGTTTGCCGCCTTGAGTCGGCGCAGCGACATCGACGCTCGCCTCGAATCGAGCCACCGGGCGGCGAACGGCAGCCGGCCAAACTCCGCCTCGATCGTCTCCTGAAGCTCCCTGGCGCGCCGGCCCCGGACGTTCTTCGTTTCGAGCAGTTCGAAAATCTCCTCGTCAGCGCCCTCGCTCACCTTCCCCGATCCCGTGGTCGCGAACGGTTCGATCGCCAGCACCATCCCCGGCTCCAGTTCGATCCCCGAGTCGACGGCACGGTTGGGGACGTTCGGTCCGGTGTGGGCGTCGTACTCCGCGAGGCCGTGTCCGGAGAGGTTGACAATCGGATTGTACCCGTACCCGTCGATCGTGGTCTCGATTGCCGCCCCGACCTCGCCGGTGTGGACGCCGGCCTCGACGACATCGAGCGCCGCATCGAGCGCCGCCTCGCTGGCCTCGACCAGCTCGGGAACGCCCCTGAGGTCGACCGTCGTCGCGGCGTCCGCGATGTACCCGTCGACGTGGACGCCGACATCGAGACAGACGAGGTCCTCGCCGAAGGTGGCGTCGTCGTCCCGGCCAGGCGTGGCGTGGGATGCCTCCTCGTCGATACTGATGTTCGTCGGGAAAGCCAGTCCGCCGCCGAGTTCGCGGGCGCGGTCTTCGGCGAACTCCGCGACCTCGAGCATGCTGGCCCCGACCTCGACGCGTTCCTCGGCCTCCTCTAAGACCGTGGTGAGGATCTCCCCGGCCTCGCGGTGCTTCTCGTATTTTTCGCCTGTGACATCGACGTCGGCCATACCTCCACGTCCGCACCCGGGATGAAAAGGGCTTGTCGTTGCCGGTCCACCTCATACTGTCGGCTGTAAGTTCGTGGAGGAATTCGCCACCCCGGGGTGTCGAATATCTCCATCGAGTCACAGCCGACAGTATCACTCTCGTCTCCACCCGCCGGACATCCGCCGGGGTCACCGCTGACCGATGAAGTTCACGCCCGCGAGGACGAACCACGCCATCCAGACGGTGAACGCGATCAGGTACGCGGCGTACCTGGCGCTCCAGTGGTCGACGACCAGATGCGTGAGCGCCAACAGTCCCGCCACTCCCAGTGCCGTCAACAGGGTACCGCGAACGCCCCCGGGGAACGTCTCTTCGACTGATGCCACGCGAACGATCACCTGCTGGAAATTTCACGGCGCAACATTTAATCTCCCCGTTTGCTCGCTGGCCCTCCGCCGCCGATTTGCAGCGCGCGCGAATCCCACCAAATATTTATAATCGCTTCCCCGTATACGGACTGTAGATTAAATGAAAGGTGGTACCACTCGCGCTCGGCCGACTTCTGATACTGTCGGCTATAATCACATGAGCATGTTCGCCACCCCGGGACGGCGAAATCGCTCACGAAGTTATAGCCGACAGTATGAACTGGCACGGAACCGGCCGATCCGAGATGTCGTGCACCGCCGGACATCGATACATCTATGAGCGAAACCCAATTCAGCAAACGGTCAGCCGAAGAGAACGTCGTTGTCGAACATGACGGAACGAGCGTCCACTACGAAGGTAGTCGGGGGCAGATGACCGTAGTACGGGACGCGAACGTCAACATCAGGGAAGGCGAGATATTCGCCATCGTCGGCGAGAGCGGGAGCGGGAAATCGATGTTCGCCTCGACCATGGTCGACGCCGTCCCCGAACCTGGTGTCGTGACCGGGAACGTCACGTATCATCCGGCTGACGGCGAGTCGACGAGTATCCTCGATCTCGAGGATGGCGAACTCAAGGAACTCCGCTGGGAGGAGATCGCCATGGTCTTCCAGGGGGCGATGAGTTCGTTCAATCCGATCCAGACGATCGAAGAGCACTTCACCGAGACGCTGGTCGCACACGACTACGTCATCGACGAGGGCATGGAGAAGGCCCGCCAGCTGCTGTCGGACCTGTATATGGAACCCTCACGTGTGCTCGACTCGTACCCCCACGAACTGAGTGGTGGGATGCGCCAGCGGGTACTGATCGCACTCAGCCTGTTACTCGACCCGGAAGTGCTTATAATGGACGAACCGACTGGGGCGCTCGATCTGTTGATGCAGCGCTCGATCATCTTGCTGGTCGAGGAGATAAAATCGAAATACGATCTCACTGTCGTCTTCATAACACACGATCTGCCCTTGGCGGCGTCCCTGGCCGATCGTATCGGCGTCATGTACGCATTCGACTTTATCGAGATAGGGGCAACCGAAGATATCCTGAACAACGCGGCGCATCCGTACACGAGAGCTCTGTTCAGTGCGACGCCGAACCTCAACGCGCCGTTGGATCAGATGACCCCGGTGGAGGGTTCCGCACCCGACCCGGCAAACACGCCCGACGGCTGCTCGTACCATCCTCGGTGCCCGCTGGCAGACGACCGCTGCCGGGAGGTCGACCCCGATAGGTACGACGTTGACGACGACCACGGGGCCGCCTGTCACTACTGGGAGGAGGCCGGAGACGCCATCCCGTACCCCACTACGGAACGATCGGTGAGCGACCCCGACGCGCACTCTGGTCTGACGGAACACGTGGACGACCGAGGGCTGGACGACCCGCTCCTCAGCCTGCGGGATCTGGACGTTTACTTCGAGCAAGATGAGGGGATGCTTTCCGGACTGTTCGGCGAACAGCCGGCGGTCGAAGCCGTCGACGGCGTCGACCTTGATATTCACGAGAACGACGTATTCGTGGTCGCCGGCGAAAGCGGGTGCGGAAAGACGACGCTCGGAAAGACGGCTATCGGGCTGCAGGAACCGACCGACGGAACTATTGAATACCGGGGACAAGACATCTGGGATTCGAGACGTCGCCTGGGCGATGTCGACATTCCATACCCCGAGATCCGGAAGTCCTTGCAGATCATCCACCAGGACCCGGAGGGCTCGTTGAACGCCATGCGGCGTGTGAGTGCGATCCTGAAGGAACCGCTCAACCGGTGGTACGACGAGTTTGGTTCCGAAGACCAGCAGGAACTAATCGCCAGCATGCTCGAGTACGTGGGACTCGAGCCTGCCGAGGCGTACATCGACCGGTACCCACACCAGCTGAGCGGTGGAGAACAGCAACGCATCGCGCTGGTCCGCGCGATGCTGATGGAGCCCGACCTGATACTGGCGGACGAGCCCGTCAGCGCCCTAGATGTCTCGTTGCGCGTCGAGATGATGGACCTGCTGGGAGAACTGCAGGACATGTTCGGGACGTCGTATCTGCTGATCACGCACAACCTGTCTAACGCCAGGTACATGGCCGAGATGCACGACGGCCGGATCGCGGTGATGTATCTGGGGCGGCTCGTCGAGGTCGGGTCCGCCGAACAGATCATTTACGATCCAAAACACCCCTACACGAAGGCGCTTCGATGGGCGGCCCCGGAGCTGGACCTGGAGGGTGCGTCCGGCGAGGATGTCGGCGAATCGCCAGTTAGGAAAATCGACATCGCGGACCCCTCCGACGCGCCCCAGGGCTGTCGCTACCACACCAGGTGTTCGGACGTCATCCAGCCCCCGGGGTACGAGTTCGAACAGGAGGAGTGGCTCTCGGTCCTGGATCTGAAGATCGCCGTCGAAGACGACGAACTGGACTACGAGGCGCTGGAGTCCGATATCCTCGATCTTGAGGGGGTCGGGGAGTACCCGGCCTCGGAACTTGCCGGACAGATCCGGGACCACTACGACATCCCCCGAGAACTCACCTCGAGCGAGGCCGACGCCGTCCTCGAGAGAGTCATCGAACACCTGCTCGACGACGACTTCGACGCCGCGGCGTCGCTGACTCGCGAGGAGTTTAGCACGATCTGTCGCCAGCAGGACCCGACGCTCGAAATCGAGGACGACCGCCCGGTGGCGTGTTTCCTCTACTCCGACGAGACCGAAGCGACCCCGCTGTAGCGGCCCGCCACTGTTTCGCTGCGTTCGATACTTCTGTCCGACAGTATATACACCCGGACGTGAGGACCCGGGAGACGTCGTCCATCAGCACCTCTATAAGAAGAACCAGCGCGAGTACTACGGGCCACCGTGCCTGTGGGTGAAGCGCGTCAGAATCTAAACTTTTAACAGGTATCAAACTATATCAAATTACAGTGCAGTCGTCCAAACTCACCCAAACACTGTCGTTCGGACTAGACA
>JBDGQL010000016.1:0-14612 GCA_042219105.1 Karumarchaeum halophilus (SeqCode)
CGGAGGGTGTCATATACGGGTCAGTTGCAAGTCATTTACACCCGGACGTGATTTGTGCAAGCCGTGCCGTCACAAACCCAGGGTATCACGAGCCGAACGCATTGATCCGATACGAGAACTGTCCAGTCCTGTGGTGACTGCTGAAAGCACGACGCTACCCCTGACTCTGCCGACACCACGGCGGATCCCCTGTGGCCAAAACAACACCGGGGATCCCGACTGGGTGAGGATAGGGGTAACGGCGGTTTGGCACTGCCAGCAGTCCCACCTGCGACAGTCCGTGATAGGGTCGGTTGGAACTGTTTACCGGGACGACCGCACGCCTCGTGCGGTCGATCCGGAAATGACTTACAACCGACCCTATGAGCATCCCTCCGATTCTCACGGGAGGATGCTCGGCGGGGCTGCAAACCTGAAACTCCCACCGCTCGGGATTCCTCCGCCAACTGCCGAGTTCATCCCCAATCTTCACCAGTCGGTCGTCGAGGCGCTTGTCTCCAAGATCAGCTGAGCGAAACTCGGCCCGAATCCAACCTGATACATCCATGTCATACAACTCTCCGTCATCGTCCAGATCAGGCCGCCAACCCCGCGAACCTCGTCCCATCTTCTCGTCTCAGTTCGTCAGCTTTGGGAATAGAACTTATGGGTAAGAGACAGACTTGCCTCTCGGGGATGGCCGTAATTTTTATATTTATATTTTGAGTATTAACGGTCAATGGGCGACTATCTCATGCGGGCAGGGACCTTTCTGCGTGCGATCGTTCACGAGATCAGGACGGACCGGATTACGTTCATGGCGGGCGCTATCGCCTACAATGCTTTCCTGTCGTTACTCCCGCTCCTGTTCGTGTTGTTGACAATCGCCTCCACGATCGGGAGAGGTGAGCTCCAGGAAACCCTGATTTCGCTGACGGAAGCGCTGGTTACTGCCGGTGCGGCGGAAATCTTCGTCGCGGAACTCAGAAACGCTTCGACTGGTGCATCGCTCGTTGGACTGGTCGCACTCGCCTGGGGGATGTTTCGTATATTTCGGAGTCTTGACACGGCTTTTTCAGACATCTACGAGACACAGGCGGAAAATACGGTAACCGACCAAATTGTGGACGGGATCGTCGTCTTTGGATCACTCGCCGCGCTACTGATCGCCGTCTTCACACTCGAATCCTCCTTCGGATTCGGTGACGTCACTGGATTCCTCTCGCCGTTCTCTCGACTCTTTTTTGTCTGCGTTATTGGGCTTACTCTCACTCCTCTGTACTATGTATTCCCCGATGAGTCCGAAATGGGTATTCTGGAGACAGTGCCGGGTGTCCTGTTCGCCGCGGTCGCCCTCATCGTGTTACAGTCGATTTTCGGGTATTACGTCGCACTCAGTGACCCCGCAGCGAACAACCAGTTGCTAGCGAGTATCGTCGTTCTCCTGACCTGGCTGTATTTTTGCGGGCTAGTCGTTCTGGTGGGGGCGGCAATCAATGCGACCCTTTCGAACCGAAGCGAGGACGTCAGCGTGGAACCGCTCGTCGGTGGCGTTCCGAAAGAACACGTCACGGAACCGATCCCGGATCAAACTGGGGTTCCCCGAACAACGCTCGAACGCCTCCAGGATGCTCTCGACAGCGAGAGACAGCTGCGGATCGTACTCGAAGGCGATGTCGAGGACTTCGAACTCCCGCCTCCCGACACGGTCACTGTCAATTCGGATAGGTCCTCGATCCCTGTTGTCAACGACACCACTAGCATAGAACTGGAGTGGACCGAAACCGAGGTCGAGCTCGAGTCGCCCGGGTGACTGCAGATACTATTAGTCGCGAGTCGGTGTCTCGCTGGCCGGCACGATCTCACACTCGGGAAGATCGGCCAGTGCCGCTTCCGGTCCGGGCGGTGCATACACTGCAAGCAGTTGTAGGGTCCCCCAGCCGGTGTTTATCGTTCCGTGCTCGACCCCTGCAGGGATGTACACCATCTCGCCGGGGCCGACCTCTCGGGTCTCGTCGTCGACGGTCTGTTCGCCCTCTCCGCTGATGAAATAGAGGATCTCGTCGCTGTCAGGGTGTGTGTGTAGATCGTGACCCTTGCCAGGTTCGAGGTTCACGACGCCGGCGCTGAGGCGCTCGGATCCGTTGACCTCCGGCGTCGCCATCCACTTCAGCGTCCCCCAGTCGAACATCTGTGTCGATACGTCGTCGCCGCTGACGAAGTTCTCCTCTGGCATGACTACGACGAGTTGTTCGTTGATGATAGAATATAATGGTACCGGCGCCGTGATACCATACTATCGGACCGAACAGCGACAGCGGTCATCGTCTCTTTCCAGTCGTCTATGGCTGCCGCGGGAACGTTGTCCCCAGCAATGATCACCACAATATTGAATATCTATCCCCTGATAGTTCATGAGGGATGAAGTTTACACGGGCGGAGTCGCTCTCGCGACTCGAGGAGACGATATCGACCGGCGAACCGATAATCGGTGCCGGTGCGGGGACGGGAATCTCCGCGAAGTTCGCCGAACGGGGGGGCGTCGATCTTTTGATCATCTACAACTCCGGTCGGTACCGGATGAACGGGCGCGGATCGCTGGCTGGTCTGTTGCCCTACGGTGATGCAAACGAGATCGTCGTCGAGATGGGCCACGAGGTGATCCCTGTCGTCGAGGACACGCCCGTGCTCGCGGGAGTGAACGGAACGGACCCGTTCCGGGAGATGGACGTGTTCATCAGGGATCTCAAGCGCCGGGGCTTTTCGGGCGTTCAGAACTTCCCGACGGTGGGGCTGATCGACGAGGACAGCCAGTTCCGCCAGAACATCGAGGAGACGGGCATGGGCTACGATCAGGAGGTGGACATGATCCGGGAGGCCGCCGAGCAGGACATGCTCACCTGCCCGTACGTGTTCAGCGAGGAACAGGCCCGCGAGATGGCCGCGGCCGGCGCGGACGTCATCGTCTCACACATGGGCCTGACGACCTCCGGCGATATCGGCGCGGAGACCGCGCTGGATCTCGAAACGGCCGCCGAACGCGTGCAGGCCCACCACGACGCCGCCAAGAGCGTCAACGAGGACGTCATGGTCATCTGTCACGGCGGTCCCATCGCGTGGCCCGACGACGCCGAGTACGTCCTGAACAACACCGAGGGCGTGGTCGGGTTCTTCGGCGCGTCCAGCCTCGAACGCCTCCCGACGGAGGAGGCCATCGAAAACCAGGCGCGCGAGTTCAAGGAGCTGGAGTTCTGATATGTCCGTCGTCATCATCGGCACGCTAGACACGAAAGCCGAGGAGATCAGTTTCGCTCGCGACGTCGTCGAGAGCCAGGGCGTCGACGTGCACGTCGTCGACGTGGGCGTGATGGGCGATCCGGCGTTCGAACCGGACACGAGCGCCTCCGAGGTGGCCGACGCCGCCGGCACCACGCTCGATCACCTCCGCGAGGATGCCGACCGCGGGGAGGCGATGGAACTGATGGGCGAGGGTGCGGCCGCCGTCGCCGAGAAACTCCACGATGCGGGCACCCTCGACGGCGTCCTCGGACTCGGGGGATCGGGGAACACCTCCATCGCGACGACGGCCATGCGTCCCCTCCCGGTTGGGGTGCCGAAACTGATGGTGTCGACGATGGCCTCGGGGGACACCGAACCGTACGTCGGGGCCCGAGACATCGCAATGATGTACTCCGTCGCGGACATCGAGGGGTTGAACCAGCTCTCGCGGCAGGTCATCGCCAACGCCGCGCTCGCGATGGTCGGGATGGTCGACAACGACCCAGACGTGGATGTCGAGGACCGCCCGACCATCGGCATCACGATGTTCGGCGTCACGACGCCCTGTGTGCAGGCCGCCCGCGAGCGTCTCGAGGAACGCGGCTACGAGACGATCGTCTTTCACGCGACCGGCACCGGGGGCAAGGCGATGGAGTCGCTCATCGAGGAGGGGATCATCGATGGCGTCCTCGACGTGACGACGACCGAGTGGGCCGACGAACTCGTCGGCGGCGTCCTGAGTGCGGGCCCCGAACGCCTCGATGCTGCCGGCGAGGCGGGCATCCCGCAGGTCGTCTCCACGGGCGCGCTCGACATGGTGAACTTCGGCCCGCGCGGCTCCGTGCCAGAGGAGTTCGAGGGCCGACAGTTCCACATACACAATCCGCAGGTGACGCTCATGCGAACGACCCCGGAGGAGAACGCCGAACTCGGGGAGATCATCGCCGAGAAATTGAACGCCGCGACCGGAGCGGCCGCGCTCGCCCTGCCGCTGGAGGGGGTGTCGATGATCGACGTCGAGGGCGAGGACTTCTACGATCCGGAGGCCGACAACGCGCTGTTCGATGCGATCCGGGAGCACCTCGATGCGGACGTGGAACTGATCGAGCGGGAGGCGGAAATCAACGCGGAGTCCTTTGCGGAGACCCTCGTAGCGACTCTCGATGAGTACATGCGAGAGGCGGGGCGCGGTCCGAGCGACTGATCGCCCCCGCGTGAGTACGGGGGAATCTACAGCTCATCGAGCAGCGTGACCGCGGCCTCGTGTGACGACGGCGGCCCGCGTGCCGTGATGAGGTCGCCGTCGACGGTGACGGACGTATCGGCGTCGAGTTCGGCGTCCCAGTCGGCGCCGGCGGCTTTCACCTCGTCCTCGACCCAGTACGGTAGCTTGCGGCCGTCGGGCATCAGGTCTTGGTCGTCGACGATACCCTCCTCCCACTCGTTCGGGAACCCCGTCACCTCCCGTCCGGCAACGAGTAGTCCACCGTCCGAATCACGCGTAAAGGCGAGAATCCCGACCGCATGACAGACGACGAGTGCCTTTTTGTCGCCCTCCTCGACGGCCGTCCTGAGCGCCGCCCTGGCGTGGCGGTCCTGGGTGATGTCCCACTCGGTGCCGTGGCCCCCCGGGAACACGATTGCGTCGTAGTCCCCGGGCTCTACGTCGGCTAGCGCGACCGGATCGTTCAGGCGGTCGTCGGTTTCGTGAACCTCGGTCACGTGTTCGGCGGTTTCCTCGCCGACCTCCTCGGGGTCGACGGACCGCTCGTCGATCACCGGTGGGTCTCCGCTGGGCGTCGCGACGGTGATTTCGACGCCGGCATCCGACAGGGTGGTGAGCGGTTCGACACACTCCTCGCCCCAGTATCCTTCCTCGCTCACGCTGAACAGCGCATCTGGCATCGGTATACGCTATGATACGGGCAGACAAAAGCCTGTGTATACTGTCGGACAGAGACAGTGATAATCGAACCCCCAGGACGGGGGGCTTCGAATTATCAATACTTCTGTCCGACAGTGTATCATCCCCCGAAATGCACGAAACGGCAGCGTCGATTGAGTTCACAATGACTACTCTCACTCGATCCGGTATCTGAGAAGCGCAGCGATCCCCGAGAGAGAATCCAGCTGCCGGCCGGGTTCGAACTCCTCGGAAAACACCGTCACCTCCCCGCCCTGGCGCTCGACGCTCCGGATCACGTCGTCGGCGTCGATGGGCCACTCGCCCCGTCCAGCGCGCTCCTCGCGCAGGCGAGAGTCGAGGATCAGCAGTTCCTCGACGGCGCCGTACTCCGCGGCCCGCTCGACCGCCTCCGGACCGTACACGACCGGCTCCTCCGCCCGGATACGCTCGGTGAGGTCGTCGATCAGCGCCGCCTCCTCGGCGATCCGGGTCTCGGCGCGGACGTCCTCCAGCGCGCCGCGGGCGAGCACTTCGTGGACGCCCCGGTCACCCGCCGCGCTCGTATCGACGGTAGTGATGATCTCCGCGAGATCGGGGTGGGCGTCCGCGATGTGATCGAGCGCGTCCTGTTTGGTGAATCCCGGTCCCGCGAGGACGACCGCGTCGGCGTCCATCCGGGCGAGGGCGTCACCCAGATCCGCGAACAGTTCCTCGCGGTCGCGGGCGAACTCCCCCTTTCCCGTCGGCCCTGCTATCGAGGCGTACTCGTTCGTCGCGTACTCCGAGACGGTGTGGATGGTGGCCTCGCCTTCCTCGACGGTCGCAATAGCCACGTCGGGCTCCTCGCCCTCCTCGGTTGCCTCCTCGATACGCTCGCGCTGGTCGGGTTTCCACTGCTTCGTGATTGCAATCTCGTCGAACGCCTCGACGTTGAGAGTGTGGTGCTGTCCGAGCTGGTCCTCTCGCGAGCAGGCGACGATGTCGCCGCTCACCCGCAGACGGTTGGCGAACTCGTGGAACTCGACGTCCTCCGCGGCGAGCGTGACCGACATCGGCTCGCGCTGGCCGCCGGTGTCGCGCATCCGATCGTCGTCGCGCTGGATTCGCCGGGTCGTTTCGCCCCCAACTCGGTCGCCGGGTTCGACGACGTGGTGCAGATGCCAGAGGTCGTCGGTGGTCTCGGGGACGAGCGTGACGCGCTCGCCACCAGCCTCGATCGACTCCCGGGCCTGGACGCGCATACTACACATCGAGCATGGAGGGGTAAGTGCCCTGCTATATACGGGTCGACAGAGACATTGATAACTCGAACGCCCCCCGTTTTGACATCCTCCTCCGCATGGCGTGCGGTCGTCCCGGTACACAGTTCCAACCGACCCTATGAGATCACCCCCACCCCGGCCGGTCGACGAAACCGTTATGCCAGTCTGAGCAGAATATTACATACAGCACGGGAACAGGACGTGGCCGATCGACGCTCCCGCCGATACCGGTCCCCGTGTTCCCGATCCCGACATACGGACCATGGCAGTCTCGGCGCAAGTGTACGTGAGACACCCCGATCTCGCACTCACGCATACGATCCAGTCTCTCCCCGACGCCGAGATCGGGGTCGTCTCCGACGCGGGCACCGATCCGTACCACGACGCCAACTTCTTTTGGATCGAGGCGTCCGACTTCGAGACAGTCGAGGCGACGCTGGCCGAGGATCCAACCGTCGCCGACTTCACGCCTATCATCACGGACGATACCCGGCAGACGTATCGGATAATGTATAGTTCTGACGCGAAACTGGTCTCGCCACGTATCACCGAAATCGGCGGGATCGTCGTCGAGTCACGGAGCCACCTGGAGGGGTGGATGCTCGGGCTCAGCCTCCAGAACAACGAAGCGCTGTACGAACTCAACGAGCACGCGAAAGAGGAGGACATATACCTCGACGTGCTCGAGCTCCAGCACGCCGATACGACCCCGGAGGTTCCGGATTTCGGGCTTACCGAAGCACAGCGCGAGACGCTAACCGCCGCGTATCTCCACGGCCACTACGACGAACCGCGCGAGGCGTTTCTGGAGGACCTGGCAGAACTGCTCGGCGTCTCCCGGACGGCCATCAGCGGTCGCCTGCGTCGGGGCTCCGCAAACCTGATCGAAGCGGTCGTTCTCGACGCCGAGCGCGAGTAGTATCTATCCGAATACCGAATTCTGTAACAGTTACACAACCCCGAGGTCTTCCAGCCGAGACCGAACGTGCGCGAGCGCCTCGGAGGCCTCGTCGCGTCTGACAGCACCGGTGATCACGGCCTTTCCGCTCCCGAACAGCAGGGTGACGACATCCATCTCGTCGAACCGATAGATGAGACCCGGGAACTGTTCGGGTTCGTATTCGATGTTCTCGAGGCCGAGTCCGATCGCGACCGCGTTCAGGTTCAGCCGCTCGCTGAACTGGACGCTACTGACCATGTTCTGTATGGTCAGCGTCGGATCGTCGGGCACCTCGACTCCGAGACTCCGTAGCTTCGTGACGAGATCGGTGAGAGCGCCCCGGGTACCTGCCTTGCTTCGGGTTCCCGTTATGACGATTGCACCCGTCCGGAAGAGCAGTATGCTTGCCTCCGTGTTCGTGGTGCGATAAACCAGCCCGGGAAACCGGTCGCGGTGGTAGTCGGTTCTCGGTAGATCGAACGCCAACTGTTCGAGGTCCAGCGCCCGAGTAACTTCGGCCGTAGCCACGATGTTCTCGACACGTATCGGGTTTCGTAGCGTCGTCATCACAGTTCCCGCGGGCTCTCACCGCAGTAATCACAGATACCGGTTAGCTCGAAAAATACGTTTGTAACGGTGGGACCGACACAATAGATAAGAGTGATGTTAGGTCGTGGAACTGGGGGGCACCCGATTCGTGTCCGGCTGTACAGCGTCGATGCCTATCAATTTATGCTGGTTACCGGTGTAGCGAGTCCCGTGAAGCGCATCATCGATACCGACGACGCGGCTGCGGCGGTCGGCGCGTACAGCCAGGCAACGACGGACGGCGACATCGTCGTCACGGCCGGACAGCTCCCGCTCACGGTCGACGGGGAGTTGCTCGATGAGGCGTCCGTCGCCGATCAGACCCGGCAGTGTCTCGGGAACGTCGAAGCAGTCCTCGAATCGGAGGGACTTTCGCTCGAGGATGTCCTGAAAACGACGGTGTATCTCGACGACATCGACGACTTCGAGGCGTTCAACGAAGCGTACAGCGGATTCTTCCGGGATGATCCACCCGCACGGAGCGCGGTTGGCGTCGAAGCGGTCCCGAAGGGGGCGGCCGTGGAGATCGAGGCGATCGCGACGACCGGTGGGGACGAGGACTGATCCTCATACTGTCGGTCACAAGTTCGTGGAGGAATTCGCCACCCCGGGGTGTCGAATATCTCCATCGAGTCGTGACCGACAGTATCAAGATCCGTCCGGGTCCGACGCGTCGCGTGTCTCCTCTCGGAGGTAGTCGACGACGGTCTCCGGGTCGGCGTCCATCCCGCCGCCCTGTGCGAGGACCGGTCGTCCGCCGCCGCCACCACCGAACTCGTCGGTCACGTCGGTGACGACCTCCGCGGCGTCGGTGTCGCCGTCGGTTCCGACGACGACGAACGTCGAGCCGTCCTCGCCAGCGAGCGCGATGACGTCGGCGCCGCCAGCGAGGCCGGCGATACGGTCCGACACCGCGTTCGGTCCCACCCCCTCAACGGCCCCGACGAGCCACTCCTCGCCGTCGTTCGTGTGCGTCTCCTTTCGGAGCGCGGCCAGCCGCGCGTCCAGAAGCGTGTCACCCAGTTCGGCGAGTTCGTCCCGCAGGGACTCGGCTTCCGTCCGGAGGCGTTCGGCCTGCTGAGGGAGGTCGTCGACGCTCGTGTCGAGGGTCTTCGCGGCCCGGATCGCGCTCCGCCGTTCGTCCACGGTTCGCCGGATCGCCGCCGGTCCGACCGCGAACTCGACGCGAACGAGGTCGGCGCCCGGATTCGAGACGTCGAGAACCGTTATCGGGCCGATCTCCGTCGTGTTCCTCACGTGGGTTCCCCCACAGGCAGAGATGTCCCAGTCCTCGATCTCGACGATCCGGACGGCGTCGGACGGGTCGGGCTCATCACGGAGGTTGAACACGATCTCGTCGTCGGCTTCGGCCGTGGCGGCGTCCATCTCGTACCACTCGACGGACCTGCCCTCCCAGACGATCTCGTTGGCCATCCGCTGTACCGTGAGCGGGTTCACCGTCTCCACGTCGGAGGAGGTGGCGAAATCCAGGCGGATCCGTTCCTCGCGGATGTCGAACCCGCCGTAGCCGTGGTCGGCGAGGAGTTCTCGCCCCGCCCCGTACACGACGTGGCTCGCGGTGTGTGCACGCATCGCGTACGTCCGGAACGTCTCGTCGACGCGCCCGGTGACCGTCTCGCCGGCCTCGAAGGGGGGGGCGGTTTCGAGGGTGTGTACGGTCACGCCGTCTCGCTTCTGTACGTCGGTCACCGCAACGCCGCCAATCGTTCCCGTATCGGCCGGCTGTCCGCCCCCCTCCGCGTAGAAGTGCGTTCGATCGAGGGAGACGTCCCGGCCGTCGACTGACCCGACGGTCGCATCGAACGTCGTGACGTACGGGTTCGCCGCTGCGAGGTTGACCGGAGAGTCAGCCGCCATGATGACACCGGCCTTGTCCGATCGATACACATAAAATCGGTCCGGTATCCGGTCGGAGCCGTCTCGACTATTCTTCTACGCTTCCCGACACGTAGTGGTTCGCCGGCGCCTGACGCACGCTCGTCCCCCTGTATCACCACTCATCGGCGGTTTTGCGCTAATTTAATGCCAAGGAGTTCGTTCAGTAGTATGAGCATGAGGGAAACGCCTGCTTCTGTACGGCTCACGAGCGGGAGATCGAGTAGCGGTATCACAACGAAACGCGGTGATCGACGATGAGCGACAACGACCTTCCATCGAGCACGGGGACGGTCGTCATCGGCGCCGGAATCGTCGGGAACAGCCTCGCCTACCACCTCACCCGGTACGGTCGGGACGACATCGTCCTTCTGGACAAGGGACCCCTGCCCGATCCGGGTGGGTCGACGGGCCACGCGTCGAACTTCCTGATGCCCGTCGAGCACTCAAAGGAGATGACCCACCTCACCCGGGACAGCATAGAGCAGTACAAGGACATGGACACGTTCGCGAACAGCGGCGGGATCGAGGTAGCCCGGACGGACGAGCGCATGGAGGAACTCAAGCGACGCGTCCAGTCCGCCAAGGCGTGGGGCGAACCCGCGGAACTGCTCACGCCCGAGGAGGTCGAGGAGCACGTCCCGTACATCAACACCGACATCATCAAGGGCGGGTTCCACAGCAAGGGCGCGGGGACCTGTGATCCCCTGCGGGCCGGGGAGGTCATGCGGGCGCGAGCCGAAGCGATCGCGTCGGGAGAGGCCGACCCCGAGGAGGTTCACTCCGGCAAGGCCGACGTCGAGACCGACGGCGGGATCCAGGAGGCGAAGGCGTCGGGCGGGCTTCACGTCTCGCCGAACACGGAGGTGCTCGATCTCCACGTCGAGGCCGGCGAGATCCAGGCCGTCGAGACCGACCGCGGCACCGTCGAGGCCGACGAGGTCGCGATCGCGGCGGGGCTCTGGAGCCCGAAGATCGCCCGGATGGCCGGCGTCGAGATCCCGCTCTCGCCCGCAGTCCACCAGCTCGTCAGCGTCGGGCCGATCGAGTTCTTCGAGGATTTCGAGGGCGAGATCAACCATCCCGTCGTCCGCGACATGGACACGCAGATGTACGAGCGCCCGAGCGGCAACGACATGGAGGTCGGCTCCTACCAGCACCGGCCGATTCTCTGGGACGTCGAGGAGATCCTCTCGATCGACGAGGCGCCGCTCTCGCCCACACAGCCGCCGCTCACGGAGGACGCCTTCGAGCAGTCGATGATGGACGCACTGGACCTGATGCCGGACGTCCTCGACGACCCCGAGGCCGGCGTCAGGTATGAGATCGACGGCCTGCTCTCACAGACACCGGACGGCGCGCCGCTTCTGGGACCCCTGCAGGACGTCGAGGGGCTGTGGTCGTGTGCCGCCGTCTGGATCAAGGAGGCGCCCGCCATCGGCGAGGCCGTGGCCCAGTGGATGACGCGGGGCTGGTCGGACATCGACCTGCACTCCTCGAACGTCAACCGGTTCAAAGAGTGGGGCACCTCGAAGGAGTTCGTCAAGAACCGGTCCAGGGAGGGCTACCAGAAGATCTACGGGATCGTTCACCCGAGCGAGCAGTGGCAGTCCTCACGCCCGCTCCGGACGAGCGCCTTCTACGACCGCCAGGACGACCTCGACGCCCGGTTCTTCCAGGCCGGCGGCTGGGAGCGCCCACAGTGGTTCAACTCGAACGAGGACCTCGTCCGGCGGTACAACGAGGAACTCGACGACCTGCTCCGGCCCAGCGAGTGGGACTCGCGGTGGTGGTCGCCGATCATCCTCGGCGAGCACCTCCACATGCGCGACAAGGTTGCGATGGTCGGCGACATGGGCTTTGGCATCTTCGAGGTGATGGGCCCGGGCGTCACCGAGTACATGGAGAAGATGGCCGTGGGCCGGATGGACGTCGATGTCGGGAAGTCGGTATACACGCCGATCCTGGCGGATAATGGCGGGTTCGTCTCGGACCTGTCGGTCGTCCGCATCGCCCACGACCGCTACCGGATCATCACCGGCGGCTCGGTCCAGGGCCCGGACAAGGCCTGGTTCCGGTCGCACCTGCCCGACGATGGGTCGGTCCAGCTCGTCGATCGCTCCTCGCAGCTGTGTACGCTGGGCGTCTGGGGCCCCGACGCGCGTGAGGTCCTCGATCCCATCACCGAGGAGGACATGTCCCACGAGGCGTTCTCGCCGTACACCGCCCAGGATGTCACCATCGGCGAGGTCGATGCGTGGGCGCTGCGGATCTCCTACGTCGGCGAGCAGGGCTGGGAGATATACGCCCCGATGGACCAGGCCGGCCGGCTCTGGGACATCATCGAGGAGGCCGGCCAGGACCACGACATCCGTCCCGTGGGGATGGGCGTCTACGGCACTACCGGCCGCATGGAGAAAGGCTACCGGCTGTACGGCCACGAACTCGAACTGGAGTACAACCCCGCCGAGGCCGGGCTCACGTTCCACGGCGTCAAGGACGCCGACTTCAACGGCAAGGAGGCCTACGCGCAGGCGATCGAGGAGGACAACACTGCCACGCTGTGTACGCTCTCGGTCGCCGACCACGCGCCCGACGGCGGAGAACGGCGCTTCATGCTGGGCAACGAGCCCATCCTTGACCAGGACGGGGACGTCATCGTCGACGATGAGGGTCGCCGTTCATACGTCACCAGCGCCGGGACCGGCCCCTCGGTCGGCAAGCACCTCCTCATGTCGTACCTCCCGCCGGAGCACGCCGAGGAGGGCAAGACTCTGCAGGTCGAGTACATGGGACAGCAGTACCCGGTGACGGTCGAAATCGTCGGGAGCCGCCCGCTGTTCGATCCGGAGAACGAGCGGATCTTCAGCTAGACCGGACTCACGCGGGGAGGGACAGCAATCACGAACTGGGCGCAATCAATCAGACCGCAACACACTACACCGCGACACAACCAAACGACTACAATGGACGTACTGGCCTGCATCAAGCGCGTGCCGGACACCGGCGCGAAGATCGTACTGACGGACGACCAACAAGGAATCGACACGAGCAACCTCGGGTTCACGATGAGCCCACACGAGGAGTGTGCGATAGAGGAGGCGATCCAGCAAGTCGAGACCCACGGCGGCTCGACACGGGTGCTGACGCTGGGACCCGAGGAAGCCGACGAGCAACTCCGGACGGGGCTGGCGATGGGGGTCGACGAGGCGACGTTGCTCGAAACCGACGGCGAGGAGTGGAGTCCCCGCGCGACCGCCAACGCGATCGCGGACGCGATTCGCGACGCCGAAACGGGGTTTGATCTCCTGCTGTTCGGCAACGAATCGGCCGACATGGCGAACTACCAGGTCGGCACCCGGGTCGCGGACGAACTCGGCCTGCCCTGCGTTGCTGGGATCAAGACCCTCGACGTCGAGGACGGACGGGCGATAGCCAAGCGCGAGATTTCGGGTGGCGAGGAGGTGTACGAGGTCGACCTCCCGGCAGTGATCACCGTCAAGGAAGGGATCAACGAGCCCCGCTACGCCTCGATGCGCGCGAAGATGCGGGCCCGCAACAAGCCGATCGACCGGGCGAGTCCCGACCACGAGACCGGTGCCGGAAGCTTCGAGAAGATCCGGCTGGAGACGCCAGCCGGGGACGACTCCGACGCCGAGATACTCGGTGAAGGTACCGACGCCGTCCCCGACATCGTCGACGTGCTGGAAAACGAGGTGGAAGTGCTATGATCCTCGGACTGCTCGAACACGAGAACGGCGTCCCGATCGACACGTCTCTAGAGATGCTGACGCTGGCCCGTGACCTGGCCGACGGCGGGCCCGTCGAGGTCGTCGCCTTCGGCCCCGAGGGCCGCGGCGTGGCGGACCACCTCGGCGAGTACGGCGTCGACGCGGTCCACCACGTCAAACACAACCGGCTCGACAGCTACGCCCCGGACGCGTGGGCCGAAAGCATCGTCGGCATCGCCGAAGCGGTGGAGCCGGAGGCCGTCCTCGGTCCAGGGAGCGACCGCGGACAGGAGGTGCTCGCCCGCGTCGGGACGGCGATGGACCTGCCGATGGCAGCCGACTGTATCGACGTCGAGACGGGCGAGACCTACGAGGTGACCCGCCACCGGTGGGGTGGCAGTCTCATCGAACGTGCCCGTCTCGACGCGCCGACGAAGCTTCTGACCGTCGCAGCACACGAGCTTCCGGCCGAACCAGCCGCGGCGGCGACCGAGCCAGTCGTCGAGGCAGTCGAGCCGTCACTCGAGGAGGAGAACCTGACGGTTCGCGTCGACCACTTAGAGGAGTCCGACGTCGAGGGCGTCCCGCTGGGTGAGGCCCGCGTGGTGGTCGGCGGCGGTCGCGGCGTCGAGGGCCCGGAGAACTACGACCAGCTCGAGGAACTGGCCGATCATCTCGGTGGCGCGGTCGGTGCCTCCCGCGCTGCCGTCAACGAGGGCTGGCGGCCCCACGACGACCAGATCGGCCTCACCGGGACGAAGATCACCCCCGACATCTACTTCGCGTGTGGGATCAGCGGCGCCGTCCAGCACATGGTCGGCTGCAAGGGGGCCGAAAACATCCTGGCAATAAACACCGATCCCGAGGCGGCCATCATGCAGAAGGGTGACTACGCCGTCATCGGCGACCTCCACGAGGTCGTGCCGGAACTCAACGAGGCGATCAGAGAGCACTCGTAACAGAACGCCGGCTCTATATCAGGTTCGTAACCACGAGATACGGAAGGACGAACAGCAACGCCGTCATCAGGG
>JBDGQL010000171.1:0-14384 GCA_042219105.1 Karumarchaeum halophilus (SeqCode)
ATCACCTGCTCGGTGAAGTAGCCCTCGCTGATGAACAGCGGGACGACGTACACCACGTCAGTGTCGACGATCCGGAGCACCTCACGGGGAGAGGGCTCCTCCTTCCAGAACGCCTCCCGCACTTCGTCGAAGGCGCCCGTCTCCCGGATGCGGTCGGCGTGTGCGAAGGCCGGTTCGTCGGAGGCCGGATTGCGGTGGGAGCCGTGCCCGACGATGACCAGGGCTGGCATGGGCGTCGGTTGGACAGGGGTACGAATAGGGCTTTCGTGGCAGGGTATACGGGTCGACAGAACTGTTGATAGAATTAGCCTCCACCGTACCCGGCGAATATCTATCAGGACTTCTGTCGACCCGTATAGTGCGTTCGAATCGTGATGTTTCAGGTAATCGAGTCACAGCCGACAGTATCACTCGTGATGGTACGCCCATTCCTCAAGCTCGACGAAACTGGACTCGCCACATCCGCCACACTGGTCTGGGGCCTCGAACCTGTGCTCGCCCCCGGAGACGTGTATCGGGGTGCCAGCGTGAGTGATCTGGCAGTTCTCACAGACGTATCTTTGTGGCTCCTCTGGTTGGTGGGCCATACTAACACTTATAGCTCGTCTTTAATAAATTTTTTGCTATTTCCAAGATACTGGGTGTGAACGCTGGCTTGGGGGCCAGGGACCGGAGTGTGGACTCCCAATACACCCGGACACGAACCGGTTACGGTCCACGAACTCGCCGTGGAGTAGTGGGCAACGCTAGGGATCGTCGGGTTCGGCGGAGGGAATCGACGCGAAGCCCGGGCGGTCGATCCCAAAATGACTTACAGCCGACCCTATCAGGAGGACACGTGAGGCGAGATGATACCGCTCTTTCATGACTTCGCCGGCGAGCGCGTCCTCGTGTTCGGCGGGGGCGGCGTCGGAGCACGCAAGTCCCGGCGGTTCGCCCGGGAAGCGGAGGTGCTCGTCGTCGGCCCCGAGTTCGGGGATCGGGAGTTCGGCGGGGCGACCCTGCTGCGCGGGGCGCCCGACCCGGCGGAGGTCGGCGAGTGGATCGACCGTATCAACCCCGCGCTGGTCGTCGCAGCAACCGACGACGGAGCAGTCAACGCCGCCGTGGAGGAAGCGACCCGGGAACGGGGGATTCTAGTGAACCGCGCCGACCGTTCCGGGGAGCGCGATCCCGGGTCGGTAGTGGTGCCGGCGACGGCCCGCGACGATCCCGTGGTCGTGGCCATCGCGACCGGCGGCCAGGCGCCAGTTCTGAGTGGCTTCCTCCGTGAGGACGTCGAGACCCTCATCGAGGGTACCGGGGCGCTGGCGGACCTGTTGGGCGAACTGCGGGGCGAACTTGACGAGCACGGCGTCGGGAGTAGACACCGCCGGCAGGCACTCCGGGCGGTCGTCGAGTCGGAGGCGGTTCGGGACGCACTCAACGAGGCGGATCGGGAGACCGCCCGCGAGGAGGCAGTCGCGGTGATCGAGAAGACGACCGCGTGACGGCCGTCTGACTGGATTATTTGAGTCACGGTCACATCATTCCGCACCGATGAATGTGGAGACGCCCGATATGGAGTCGGTCACCGTTGAGTTCGACGAAGAAACGATCGAAGCCATCGACCGGAAAGCGTTCGCCGACCACCGTGACAATCGTGAAGCGGCGATCCGGGACCTGATCGACGAGTGGATAAAAACACGCGATCAATCACCCGAAACCGAGTGATACTATACGGGTCGACAGAAGTCCTGACAGATATTCGCCGGGTACGGTGGAGGCTAATTCTATCAACAGTTCTGTCGATCCGTATATCGGCTGTACGTTCGTAATGTAATTTCCCACCCCGGAGTGGCGAATATACACCCGGACGTGATTTGCGTAAGCCGTGTCGTCACAAACTCAGGGTATCACGAGCCGAACGCATTGATCTGGTGTCGTGGCGCATAACGGAGTCACGTCCGGGTGTATATCGTTATCGAGTCACAGCCGACAGTTTCAACAGCTATTACTCCGGCGGGAGTCTCGAAACGTCCATGTACATCGGGCGCTTCGTCGTCGCCGGGGCGGGGATCGGTGCCTACCGTGTTTCCTCGCGGTCGTTCCCGAACCGGAAAGTGACTGATCGAGGCGGAACACTCACCATCGATCCCACGGAAGACGCACCGGAGACGGACAACCCATACATCGCGTACAACTGCGCCCGGGAGGTCGCGGACGGTAGGCCGGTCGTCGTCCTCGGAAACGGCTCACACGTCGACCCGATCACCGAGAAACTGGGCATGGGCTACCCCGCCCGGGACGCTCTCGCCACCGCCCTCCTCTGCCTGGACTTCGAGAAGGACGACTACGACACCCCCCGGGTAGCCGCCGTCGTCGGCGCGGAGACCGCCCACGTCGGGATCGTCCGCCGGGACGCGCTGGTCGTAGAGGAGGTGGCGGAGCCGACGCTCGTGGCGACGTACGAGAAGAACAGTCCGGAAGCGTTCGACTTCGACGCCGAGAGCGCGGCGGCGGCCGCAAGCGAGGCCTATGGACTCGACTTCGAGCACGCGGTCTGTGCCGCGGGGGTCGAGGTGACGGAGACGGGTGTCGGGTTCGCGATCGAGAACGGGGATTGATAATGATTATACTATCGGCTATACTCACGTGAGCAGTTTCGCCACCCCGTCGTGGCGGAATCGCTCATAATGTCTGTTGTAGCTGTTTACCGGTGATCGCCACCCCCGGTGGCGGCGAGCACCGGTAAGAGACTACAACAGACATTATCACGAAGTTATAGCCGACAGTATCACTCCACGTCGGAACTGGTCGCCCCCGACAGCATGTACACGGCGATCGCGCCAAAGACGAGATCGAGCGCGACCAGAACGCCGATCCCGGGGACGAGCGTGTTCCAGAGCCCCTCGAATCGGGTCACCTCGATCACCGTCATCACGTCCCGATCGAGCATGAGCGCCCGTGCGGCGTCCACGCCGTAGGTGACGGGGTTGAACCGGGCGACGGTCTGTATCCACCCCGGGAGTTCATCGAGAGGGAGAAACGCCGAGGAGAGAAACAGGAGGGGAAACTGGACCAGATTGGCGGCGATGATCGTCGACTCCTGGTCGCGGGTGATGACCGCGATGGTGTTCGAGATGGAGATGAACCAGAGCGAAAACAGGAGGCCGACGAGGGCGATGCCCATCGCACCGACGATTCCGGTCGCGATCCGTGCGCCCAGCAGGACGCCCAGGCCGAGGATGATCCCGACCTGGATCACGATCCGGAGCACCTCCGCGCCGGTTTTGCCGGCGAAAACGGCGGTGCGGTTCATCGGCGTCACCAGCACCTTCTCGAACATGCCGTTTTCGATGTCGTTGACGAGGCCGATCCCCGAAGTGACGGCAGCCGCGAGCGACACCTGGATCGCGATCGCGGGCACGAGAAACGTCTCGTAGCCGATCCCGGGACTCCCGCCGCGGTTGATCGCGTCGCCAGCGATCCCGCCGAACACCTCGGTGAACAGGAGCAGGAAGATGATCGGCTGTGCGAGCGAGACTACGAGGACGAAGGGGTTGCGCACCGCTTTCACGTTCCAGCGCTTGAAGTTGACCCACGCGTCGCCGAAAAACGAGTTCCCCGAGCGCCGAACGCCGCCATCCGAGTTCGTTCCGGAGGCTGGGACGCTCTCGGCAGACGCGTCGGCCGAAGGGCTCCCCTCCGTGGACGTCTCGGCGGGGGAGCTCATCGGGGCCCCTGGGCCGCCTGGCGGGCGGCACCCTCCCCCGGCGAGTCGTCTCCTTCGTCGATCTCCTCGCCGGTGATCGCGAGGAAGACGTCGTCGAGCGTCGGCGCTCGGATGTTGAATCCCGTCACCGTGAGACCGGCGTCCCGCATCGCGACGAGGAGATCAGTACCGCGCTCGCGGGCGTTCTCCGCCGTGACGGTAACCCCGTCATCTGTCTCCTCGACACTCGTGGCGTCCGAAAAGAACTCCCGGGCGACCTCGGCCGCGCGGTCCTGGGCCGCGTCGCCGTCGAGGTTGACGTCCAGGATCTCCCCGCCGACCTCCTGTTTGAGGTCGGCCGGCGACCCCGTCGCGACGATTTCGCCGTCGAGGATCACGGACAGGCGTTCACACAGCTGGTCGGCTTCCTCTAAGTACTGCGTGGTCAGGAAGATGGTCGTCCCGCGGTCGTTGATGCGCCGGAAATACTCCCACAGGCGGTTGCGGGCCTTCGGGTCCAGCCCCGTGGTCGGCTCGTCGAGAAAGACGAGGGGCGGGCGGTGGACCAGCGCCGTCGCCGCGTCGAGGCGCTTTTTCATCCCGCCGGAGAACTCCTCGGCCTCCTTGTCGGCGACATCCGCGAGATCGACCAAGTCGAGAAGCTCCTCGATCCGGTCGGCGCGCTCTCCCCGGGGGACGCCGTATGCCTCACACGCAAACCGGATGTTCTCCTCGGCAGTGAGTTCCGGGTCGACGCTGGTCTCCTGAGCCATGTATCCCACCGACTCCCGGACGGCCCGGGCGTCAGTCCGGACATCGAACCCGTTGACCCGGATCTCGCCGCCCGTCGGGGACAGGAGAGTCACGAGGGTTTTGATCGTGGTCGTCTTGCCGGCACCGTTCGGCCCGAGAAACCCGAAGAACTCCCCAACCGGGACCTGCATGTCGACGCCCTTCACTGCCTGGGTGCCGTCACCGTAGGTCAACTGCACGTTCGTCGCCTCGATCGCATACCGGCTCGTCTCCTCAGGTGTCGTGTTCATGAGTTACTGGTCCGGCGACGCTTTGCGTTTCGGAACTTTATGTGTTCGCGTCCGCGTCCACGCTAGTAGGGTCGGTTGCAAGTCATGTCGGGATCGAACGCGACCCGGCCCCGGAGTTATGAGTACGGGGGTCAAAATTCAGATATGCGCGTCGGCGTCATCTCGGACATCCACGCGAACCGGGTCGCCCTGGAGACCGTCCTCCGAGACATGCCGGACGTGGACGAACTGGTCTGTGCGGGCGACGTGGTGGGATACAACCCCTATCCCGCCGACTGCGTCGAGGCGGTGCGGGAGGCGGAGATACCGACCGTCATGGGCAACCACGACAGGATGCTCGCCACGGGGCGGAACTTTCGGGGAAACCACATGGCCCGGGCGGGCGTCGAGTACGGCCGGCGGGAACTCGGGGACGAGGCGATCGAGTGGCTCGCCGACCTGCCCGACGAGCGGACGCTCTTTGAGGGCAGGATGAAGGTGGTGCATGGCCATCCCGACGACCCCGACCGGTACACCTACCCCCACGAGTTCTCCCCCCGGATCCTCGGGGAAGAGGACGTCCTGGTGATGGGCCACACCCACGTCCAGCACGTCGAGCAGTACGGGGAGGGGATCGTCCTGAACCCCGGCAGCGTCGGCCAGCCGCGCGACAGCGACCCGCGGGCGGCCTACGCGGTGGTCGATCTGGACGCGTTCACCGTCGACGAGCACCGCGTGGAGTACGACATCGAGGCGGTGCAGGGCGACATCGAGGCGGCGGGGCTACCACGGCGGACGGGGTCACGGCTGGAGAGCGGGCGGTGAAAATTGACGCTCAATCGAGCCGGAAACCGCTATTCTAGGCGGTTCTGGATCAGTTCAAGTGTGCGTTCGGCTTCGGACTCATCGACGAAGACAGCGACAGTGGTGGCGCTGGTGACGATGTCGTACAGGTCGATATACTCCTCCGCGAGGGGTTCGACCACGTCCATGAGCTCCGCGACGTTGGTCGGCAGGTCACCGCTGGTGATCCGGATGGCGGCGATCGAATCCTCGACGGTGAAACTCGACAGCACGGTCGAATCCACGACCGTGTCGTGTAAGGCCGCCTCCGCGTCCTCCGCATCCGCCTGGTCGACGTAGATCGTGATGCTGTCGAGACCGCTGGAGGTGGCGTCGATGTTGATGCCGGCGTCGTACAGGGCCGTAGAGAGCTTCGCGAGGATGCCCGGACGGTTGCGAACCGCGCGCCCGGCGACGGTGATACACGCGAGCGGGCGTTCCCGCATGTCGATGAGACTCGCGAACTCCCCGACGACGTCGGTTCCGCCGGTCAGCAGATCGCCGTGCTGGTAGTGGACGACCCGCATCTCGAGATCCTCGGACTTGTAGGCCAGCGCCGAGGGGGCGACGACCTCCGCGCCCCGAAAGGAGAGGCTCCGGAGTTCGTCGACGGTGATTTCGCCGACGTTCCGGGCACCCTCGACGACGCGGGGATCGCCGGTCATGACGCCCTCGACGTCGGTGACAATCACGACCTCGTCGGCGTTGATGTACTGTCCGAGCATGACGGCGGTGGTATCGGAGCCGCCCCGTCCGAGCGTCGTGACGTTGGCCTCATGATCCTCCGCGAGAAAGCCCGTCACGACGGGAACGACGGTCTCTAACCGGTCTTTGATAGAGTCGATCCGGCGGGCGGTTTCCTGGCGATCGACCTCGCCGTGCTTGTCCACGACGATGGGCCACTCGTGAGTCCCAGGCTCGAAGAAGTCAGCGTTGATCCCGAGGGACGCGAGGGCGGCCTTGAGCATCCGCACTGAGGTTCGCTCGCCCATGCTGACGATCTCCGCGCGGTCGGGTTTGTCGGCGTCGAAGGTGATGTTCTCGATGAGGTCGTCCGTCGAACTCCCCATTGCGCTCGCGACGACGGCCACCTCGTGGCCCTGTTCGACCGCGTCGGCGATCGATCCGGCGGCGCGCTCGACACGCTCCCCAGAGGCGAGGCTGGTGCCTCCGAACTTGACGACTAAGCGCACCGTGCCACCCCACCCGTGCGTCGGTGTGTCATGCACCGGGGTTACACATGAGATGGGATAATTGCTTTCATCCGTGGACTGGCGGGGAGAGTGGGGAATCAGCGGGGAGTTTATCTGGACGGCTACAAACGTCGAAACATGGACGTCAGGGACGCGGTCGAAGAAGACGCCGAAACGCTCGCGAGCCTCGGAGAGGGACCACGCGACGTCTTCCGGAACCTGATCCACGACCGCACCGTGCGGATCGCGACCGAGGACGGCGACCTGGTGGGGTTCGTGAGTTTCGACGCGCGGCCGGGGACCGTGTACGTCACCCAGATCGGGGGAGAGCCGGGGGCCTGTGAGCGGCTCCTGAAGGAGCCGATCCGGTTCGCGAGCGGCGAAGCAATGAACGTCGAACTCCTTCTCCCCGACGGCGAAGAGGCGATCCGGGATGCCGCCGCCCGTTCCGGGTTCGAGGAGGTCGGATCCGGACCCCAGTTTAGCGACGTCCCGACGGTGCGATACCGGCGTCATCCGGACTGATACTGACCGTTCTTCTGTCGACCCGTACATATCAATCTACAGCACGATCCCGGACCGAAGGAGGAGAATCAGGGCCGTGACGACCGGGATCGAGAGTAGCGTCGAGGCGAACACCGCCGTCCCGTGGTACTCCGGGGCGGTGGGCGAGCGATCCGACTCGCCGGCGAACTCGATGAGGAGCACGAGCGGAGTTACCGCGGCCGGTGCCGCGGTGAGGAGGACGAACGTCCGGGCAACGACGGGGTCGGCAAATCCGACCAGTAGGGCGATACCGAACCCGACGACGGGGGCGAGGAGAAAACGGAGGGCGATCGAAGGGGCCGTCTGCTTGAGGGCCGCCGCGGGCTCCGTCTCGGCGAGTTGAACGCCGAGTACGACGAGAAACGTCGGGATCGAGGCGTTGCCGACGAGTTCGAGGGTCTGCATCGCGGTGCCACCGGCTGGCGGGGCGAGGCCGGCTGCCCGGATCCCGACCGCGAGGATGACGACGTACACGAGCGGGAGGCGAAGCACCTCGCCGACCCGCGAGCGCCACTCCGCGCCGGTCCCCCAGGCGGCGACGTACACGCCCGCAGTGTAGGAGAGGACGCTCTGGATGACGGTGAACACGACCGCGACGGTCCCCCCGACCGCACCGAACGCGAACGTGGAGACAGGGATGCCGAAGTTGCCGACGTTCGGAAGGGTCGCGACGAACACCAGCGCGCTCAGCCGCGACCCTGACTCCCCGAGGACGAGACCGACCGCGAGGGCGGCCGCGAACGTCAGAAGCGCGAAGGCGAGGACGGCGACGACGAGCCGGAGCAGGTCGCCCGCGAGCTGGCTCGACAGCAGCGAGTGGGCCGCCAGCGCGGGTAAAAACACGTAGAGCGTGACGGTGTTCAGCGGTTCGACGTCGATCGGTCGGAACGTCCGAAGGAGGTAGCCGACGGCGGCGATGGAGAGCACCGGAAGGACCGCGGAGACGAACACTGAGGTAGCCGCGGTCATCGGTCGGGATGCCGGGCAGAGCGCGGTTATCGGTTACGAAACCCGGGAGATACTCCGGAGCGTCAGCCTGGGACCGATCACGAACGTACAGCCGACAGTATGAGTACCCACCTACCGCGGGATCGTCGACTCGGTTCCGGTGGCGTGGTCGACCGCGACGCTTTCGATGGTACCGGGATCCCTCGGAACGATTCGGGCCGTGTAGGTGACAGCGCCGACGCACTGGACGCACATCCCGCCGTCCCCGCGTGTCGACCGGACGTCGACGATGACGGAGAGCTGGTTATCGTCGAGCCCGACAGACGCGAGAACTGCCTCGTGGCAGGGATCCGGGGCCGGAAGCGTCCCGGTAACAGTGATCGCCTCGTCGCCGAAATCGACGGCGATCTCCTCCCCATCGCCCGATCCACAGCTGGCGTCAGTGGTCTCGATGGAGGCGGACTCGATCAGGGCCTTGGAGCCGGACTCGATCGGGGTCTCCGTGTCGGTGTCCGCCCCGTCAAGATCAGCGGTGTGTCGGTCACCGGTCTCGTGGTCGACCGCGACCGATTCGACCGCCGGAGCGTCCCCGAGTTCGATCTCCGCTCGGTAGGAGACTACGCCGTGGCACATGACACATCCTTCCCCGTCCGCGGTGGTGTCCGCGACGTCGATCACGACCGAGAGCGTACCGTTGTCGATGCTCCCCGCGTCGAGGACTGCCTTGTGACAGGGATTCGCCGCGGGAAGAATCCCGTCGATGACGACGGTCTCCGCGTTCTTCTCGACGGTGATCCGATCCTCGTCGGGGGATCCACAGCGAGCCTCGACCGTCTCGATCGAGGCGCTGTCGATTCCCGCTGCATCGGTGATGCTCCCTGCGGAGGTATCGTCACGGGAGTTTCCATCTCCGGGATCGGTGGTCCCGCCATCCGAACCGGGACCGGTGGTCCCGCCATCCGAACCGGGATCGGTGTTCCTGTCGTCACCGTCTCCGGGAGTGGGCTCGCCGTCGGTTGGATCGGGAGACCCTCCGGATACGTCCTCCGGCTCGGCGACACACCCCGAGACGGCGATAGCGCTGATCGCGGTGGCGCCTCCGAGAAATTCGCGACGCGTGATTCGATCCATATCCGTCAGTATGACCGGAGGGCTTAAATCCTTTCAGAAGGTTCAAACAGTCGTTTCACCGTTTCGCCGGGGCGGATGAGACGTTTCGGTCGAATCACGCGAATCGCCGGATCGTCACGTCGAGCGTGTCGAGGTCGACGATCGGAGCGAACCCGGGGTCCGGGTCGAGATTGACCGATTTCTGGAACTCGGTCTGTGCCTGCCAGCACCCGGAGTTGATCGTCGTGACGTTGTGGTATCGGCCGTAGCCGAGGGTGTGGACGTGACCGGTGTGGAACACGTCCGGTACCTCCTCCATCACGAGGTAGTCGCGTTTCTCCGGGGCGATCCGGATGTGCGAGCCGCCGTACTGGGGTGCAACGTGGCGTTTTTTCAGGAGGTAGCTCATCGCCTCCTGGGGCTCCTCGTAGCTCGCCGAGGGGACCTCCGCGATCACCTCGTCTAGCGAGACGCCGTGGTACATGAGAAAGGTGACACCTTCGAGGGTGACGTAGGATGGGTTGGCAGTGAATCGGGCGTCGTGGGCCGACATGATCTCCCGGAGTTCGTCATCGAAGGCGGGCTGGGGCTCCGCGAGTCGGACCGCATCGTGGTTCCCGGGGATCATCACCACCTCGATGTCGCCGGGCACCTCTTTCAGGAGCTGTGAGAACCGCTCGTACTGGTCGTACACGTCGACGATGTCGAGTTCCTCGTCCTGGTCCGGGTACACCCCGACCCCCTCGACCATGTCGCCGCCGATCAGGAGATACCCCACGTCCCGGGCCTCGGGGGTGTGGAGCCAATCGGCAAAGCGGTGCCAGGCGTCCTCAAGAAACTCCTCGCTGCCGACGTGGACGTCCGAAATGAGGGCCGCCCTGACGTGGCGATCGGCGGTCGAAGGCTCGTAGGTCCGGGGAACGTCGGGGAAATACATCGAATCGACGAACAGGATGCCGGAGTCGTCAGCGAGACGCCCCTCGACGGCGATCACCTCATCGAGGAGGAGCTCGTCGACCACGTCGATCAGCTCCTTGTCCTTCGTGACCAGACAG
This sequence comes from Karumarchaeum halophilus (SeqCode), assembly GCA_042219105.1. Classification (GTDB taxonomy): domain Archaea; phylum Halobacteriota; class Halobacteria; order Halobacteriales; family Hikarchaeaceae; genus CAYSJP01. The sequence continues at coordinate 10,412 of JBDGQL010000171.1, forward strand.
GGGAACGTTCCGGAGGTGTCCTCGAGTTCGATCAGGCGATGGCCGTTCGCCGTCGAACGGAGATCCGAGACCATTCCCACCAGGGCGGCCTCACTCCCGCCGGCCATCCCGGCGACGGACGACGTGGGCCGGTGGTTCACCCGGGAGCGAAGTGATCCCGAGAGGCGGTCGTACCGGTCGCGGAACACCGAGACGAAGTCGTCGTAGGTCCCGGTTCCGGTGCTGTTCCCGGTGATGTCGTTGTCGATCTCGACGGTACGGAGCGTCTCCGATCTCGGATCGGAGGAGTCCCGGGTCGACACCGGAGAGTACACCCCCTTCATTTCAACTGGAGAATCGTCATCCACTGGTGTATTTGTCGAAGCACTGGATCCAGTTGAAATGGGGGTGTCCGGATCAGATCGGTCGAGGGCAGCACGGACGTGTTCGGCCGTTATCGAGAGGGTACTCTCGGGTGCGGCGTCGATCGTGCGCTCGATGGCGCGCTCCGGATCCGGAGCATCAGCAAGCAGGGTGACGGCCTCGCGGTCGGCGTTGTAGCCACGATGCGTGAGTTCCCTGACGATCCGAACCGAGGTGTCGAGCGACACGAGACTGATGTCGGTGGGAGCGGTCAAAAGAATAGCGAACACAGAAGCTTCAAACGCGGCGGGGCCAAGTGTGGAGTAATGCCGCCCGCTGGCGAGGACGGAGAGTCGAACGACTCCAACGAGCAGGGCGGGAATCCTGATCAGTACGACAGACCTGCTGGTGGGGACCGCGTCAATGAGGATGACGACTCCGAGTCACCCGACGACGAAGTTGGATCCCCAGACGGAACGGAAGAGAACGCTCTCCCTGGGGTGACCGGGACAGACGCCGGAGAACCGTTCGTGATGAGCGAGATAGACACCGAGGAAACCAGGGAGGTTCCGCCTGGCGAGGATGAAGCTGGGGAGGTTCCGGATCTGCCGGGACCGCCAGGAAGTGATGGCGGGGGAGACGAAGCGAGCGGGGTGATCGGGTGGGTACTCAGGAGCGAGGACACCGGAGCGACGTTCCTCAGGGAGTTCGTCGGGAGCGTACTCGTGGTCGTTCTCATCGGGTTGTTACTGTTCGCGATCAGCGGGGTCTGGCCGCCGATGGTGGCCGTGGAGAGCGGGAGCATGGAACCACACATGGAGCGCGGCGATCTGGTGTTCGTGATGCACGAGGACCGGTTCAAACCCGACGTGGCCGTCGGTGATACCGGAATCGCGACCTACCGCTCATCGTTGAAATCCGGGTACGAGAAGTTTGGGAACGGCGGAGATGTGATCATCTATCGGCAGGACGGGAGCCAACGGTCAACGCCGATCATCCACCGTGCCCGGTTCTGGGTGAACGAGAGCGAGAACTGGTATAAGAAGGCAAACCAGTCGTTCCTCAGCGGGGATAGCTGTGAGTCGATTACGAACTGTCCCGCACCCCACAGCGGGTTTATTACGAAGGGTGACAACAACGAACAGTACGATCAGGTTTCGGGAATCAGCGGGCCGGTGAAACCGGAGTGGATAAAAGGGACCGCGGAACTGCGAATCCCGTGGCTCGGACATATCCGGCTCAAACTGTCGGGACTCACTCTCTTTCCGTCATCACTCGATCACGGTCCGGCACCGCTCGCTTTCGTCCCGGAAGTCGAGCCGGAAGCGAGCCTCACGTAGAGTCGCCGTCACCGAAGCGGGCCTGGACGAACGGCTGTGGATTGTCGATGTCCGCGAGCCGGGAGTCCGAGACGAGGACGGCTTCGGTTTCTTCGATGGGGACCGAAATGGAGATCTCCTTCGTCCGGCCGTACCGGCCTTTCGAGACGACGACTGCGTTGACGATGCCGAGCATGTCGAGTTCCGAAATGAGGTCGGTGACCCGGCGCTGTGTGAGGACGTCCGCGTCGATCTCCCCGCACAGTCGCTTGTAGACGTTGTACACCTCGCCGGTGTTGATGTTATCGACGCTGTTTTTCTCGAGGGTGATGATCGCAAACAGGACGAGTTTCGACTGGGTAGGGAGCGTGCGGACAACCTCGACGACGCGGTCGAGTTCGATCTTCTTCTGGGCCTGGCGGACGTGGTCCTCCTCGGTCAGGTCGGCACCGCTGCGTTCGGCGAGTTCGCCCGCGGTCCGGAGAAGATCAAGCGCCCGTCGGGCGTCGCCGTGCTCCTGTGCAGCGAAGGCTGCACACAGCGGGATCACGTCGTCGGACAGAATTCCGTTCTTGAACGCCACCTCCGCACGGTGTTCCAAAATGTCACGAAGTTGATTAGCATCGTAGGGGGGGAATACGATCTCCTCCTCGCCGAGACTCGATTTGACCCGGGGATCGAGGAAATCGGTGAACTTGAGATCGTTCGAGATACCCATGATCGACACTCTTGAGTTCTCTAGCTCGGAGTTCATGCGCGAGAGATTGTACAGCGTGTCGTCGCCGGACTTCTCGACGAGTTTGTCGATTTCGTCGAGCATGATCACCACGACTCGTTCCTGGTAGTCGACTGCGTTGAAGAAGGTGTCGTACACGCGGTCGGTCGGCCATCCCGTCATCGGGACGTCGTCCCAGGCGTCCTGATCCTCCTCGAGGGCCTCGATCCGGGCGGTTATGTCCGTTACGTCGTCGGCCCCGGTTCCCCTGAGCGCTTCGAGGTCGGGATCCGAGATGTCGACGTCCGGATCCTCCAAGGAGCTGAGATTCTCGATGCCGCGGTCACCCGAGATCACGGCGTCACGTAACGATCGGAGCGCTTCGGTCCGTTCTTCGATGTGCGCACGGTTCTTCGTGACGAACGTGTTCGCGAGTTGTGCGAGGACCCGGTACCTCGTGTCCGTGACCTCGCAGTTGATATACTCGACCTCGCAGGGAACCTCATACCGGCGGGAGGTCTCCTTGAGTTCCTGTGAGACGTACTTCGCGCTGGCGGTCTTGCCCGTCCCGGTCTTCCCGTAAATGAGAACGTTCGAAGGCGTCTCACCACGGAGTGCCGCGACGAGAATCGTCGCGATGTCGTTGATCTGTTCGTCCCGGTGTGGGAGTTCTCGCGGGGTGTAGGACGGACGAAGAACGTCCTTGTTCTCGAATATCGGTTCACCGCTCAGCAGGTCGTCGAAGAGTCCGCCGTCGTCGTCCTCCTCGGCACTGACGACCTCCTCGAGATCAAGTGAACCGTTGCTATCCGGGGGATCCGTGAAATCGAACCCGGAAGTGTCGGATCGTTGGCTCTCGTCTGGCGTTCCCTTGTCTGACATATTTCTCCACTCCGGGCCGCCGTTTCACCTGGAACCCGTGGGCGCGGACAGCTAGAGTCCCGGTAGACCGTGTAACGCGCTCGAATGTCGCGGATTCGGGTTTCAACGGCGTCCAGTTGATGCAGGTGAACCAAAGGTCGGGGAGGGTATTAAATCGTTTTGATCATCGGTTCTCACTCGTTTGGGATAAGAGTAGTCTGGACTCCGGGCAGATTTCGATTCTGACTCCATGCGGGTGAACGTGAGGCGGGAGTCCCGGAACAAGTCCGATCGTGGTAGATGTATTCGACCGTCGTGAACCCATTCACGTGTCTTTTTTCCTCACCTCCGTCTTGAGACCCCGACCGAGAACCCCCCACACCCCTTCGTTTCAACTGGAACCCGGAACAACACCCCACCCCCACACGGGGGATCTTAATACCAGCACTTTTATTACTACAGGATCAAAACAAGATCCGTACGTCTATCAAACCAGAGTTGAAAACAATATATAGCAATATTAATGTTATCTAGAACAAAATTAGGCCTTCTAGAAATTTCTAGAAACTACTCCAACTAGCTAGAACGGCTGAACCGGACCGTTTTGAGATCTGACCAATTTCATCGTGTCCGCCGTCCACCGTCTTTCTCCATCTCCACTTGAAACGAAGGGGTGGGGGGTAGATGTCAAACGACGACAACTACCTGGACCGACCAGACAACTACCTGGACCGAC
>JBDGQL010000109.1:0-14344 GCA_042219105.1 Karumarchaeum halophilus (SeqCode)
GGCAGAACGGGAGTCCACCGACAAGCCAACGGCTTCAGCCGTTGGTAGCTGACGTCTGGACCGTCAGCCCGTCGCGTGCGAACCGGGCCTCACCGTCGTAGGACGCCGCGAGCGACTCGAGCATCTCCCGGCGCTTGCCTCGCGTGTGTGGATAGAGGTGCGTGAGATACACCGTCCCGAAGTCGTGGCCGGCGAGCGTTTCACCGAGCAAGGCCGGCGTCGGGTGGTTCGACACGTCCACCTCGTCGGGGAACGAGCAGTCGTGCACGAGGACCTCCGACCCGTCGGCGAACGTCGCGAGTTCGGCGAACGCCTCCGTGTCGCCGCTGATCGTGACATCGCCATTGTCCCCGTCTGTCCCGGCCGTGCTCAGTCGGTAAGCGTGACACGTCATCGAGTGGCGGGTCTCCATGGCCGCGACGTCGAACCCGGCGAGGTCGAACGAGCCCGGTGAAATCTCCCGGACGGTGAGATCCACCCTGTCCTGCATGTACGCGTGGACGGACAGCAAACCATCGACCAGGTCCTGCGTGCCGGGCGGCCCGGCGACGACCAGTGACGTCGAGCCGGCCAGCCACTTCGCCTTCATCAGGCCAGTGAGATCGGAGACGTGGTCGATGTGGTGGTGGGTCAAAAGGAGGGTGTCGACGCCCTCGTACCCCGCCTCCGTCTCCGCGAGGCGGTGGAGGACGCCGCTCCCGCAGTCGACGAGGAGGCGGTCCTCACCCGCCTCCAGAAGGAATCCCGTCTGGTGGCGCTCGCCGGTCGGCATCGCGCTCCCGGTCCCGAGAAACGTCAGGTGCATACCCGGACGTGGTCGGCCCGGATCGAAAAGCGCTCCGGTGGGACGGACCGGCCCACGGCGTCGGACGGTGACCCGGGAGTCCCCGGATCCGGCAGTATATCACTGTCCCACGATAACAGCGATCCAATGACGGGACGGGACTTGCTCGCCGGCGTCGACGCCGATTTCGACCCCGACGCGGTCGCCATCGACGACGCCGACGTCCTCGAGCGCCTCCATCCCGCCGTCCGGGAGTGGTGGGTCAAGCAGTTCGGCGCGTACGTCCCCGAGAACGGCGGCTTCTTCACCCCGCCCCAGAAGGAGGCGATTCCGCTCATCGCGGAGGGAGAAAACGCCCTCGTCTGTGCGCCGACTGGATCGGGGAAGACGCTCGCATCCTTCACCTCGATCCTCAACGAACTGTTCCGTCGCGAGGTCGGCCCCGGTGACGGCCTCGACAACACCGTGTACTGTCTGTACGTCTCGCCGCTGAAATCGCTGGCAAACGACATCCACCGCAACCTGGAGGTCCCCCTCGACGGAATCTCGGAGAAACTCGCGGCGTACCGCGAGGACGCCGCCGCGACGGACATCGAGATCAGACACGCCATTCGCCACGGCGACACGAGTTCGGCCGCGCGCCAGAAGATGCTCGAGGAGACGCCCCACATCCTCAACACCACCCCGGAGACCCTCGCCATCCTGCTGAACGCGCCGAAGTTCCGCGAGAAACTCCGGTCGGTGGAGTACGTCATCGTCGACGAAATCCACGCGCTCGCGGAGTCCAAGCGGGGAACCCACCTCTCCGTGTCGCTGGAGCGCCTCGAGGCGCTGGCGGAGGGCTCCCCCACTCGAATCGGCTGTTCGGCGACCGTCGAACCCCTCTCGACGATGGCGGAGTTCCTCGTCGGCCGGAAAGACGGCGGAGAGCCCCGCGAGTACGAGATCGTCGACGCCCGGTTCGTCAGGGACTTCGACGTTCGACTGGAGTGTCCGACCGACGACCTCATCGGAACACCACGGGACGTCGTCCAGCACCGGTTTTACGACCGGATCCACGAGCTAATCCAGGATCACGAGAACACGCTCGTGTTCACGAACACACGGTCGGGTGCGGAGCGCGTCCTGCACAACCTGCGCGAGCGGTTTCCCGACGCCTACGACGCCGACAGCTCGGGGTGTCACCACGGCTCGCTCGCGAAGGAGCAACGCCGGGAGATCGAGGAGAAGCTGAAATCCGGCGACATCGACGTCGTGACCACCTCCACGTCGCTGGAACTCGGCATCGACATGCCCCACCTCGATCTGGTCGTGCAGGTCGGCTCTCCAAAGTCGGTCGCCGCACTTCTCCAGCGCGTCGGGCGCGCCGGCCACCGCCTCGGGCAGACAGTCGAGGGGCGGGTACTGGTGCTCGACCGCGACGAACTGATCGAGTCGGCGGTCATGCTCCGGAAGGCCGAGGAGGGGTTCGTCGACCGGGTGTTCGTGCCCGAGGACGCACAGGACGTCGCGGCCCAGCACGTTTACGGGATGGCCATCGCCGAGATCAGGCCCGAGGCGGAGGTGAAGGGGATCCTCCGCCGGGCCCATCCCTACCGCCAGTACACCGACGCCGAGTGGGAGTCACTGATGCGGTATCTCACGTCCGACTACGACGGACTGGAGGAGGAGAACGTGTACGCCAAGATCTGGCGGGACACGAACGACCCGCCGGAGGGTGAGCACCACCACGAGGAGTTCCCGGTCGGCGAGCGCCTGATCGGCAAGCGAGGTCGGATGGCCCGGGTTATCTACATGACGAACATCGGGACGATCCCGGATTCGTTCACCTGTGACGTGCTCACCCGGAACGGCGAGGAGTGGGTGGGGAACTTAGACGAGGACTACCTCGACACGCTCGAACCGGGGGACGTCTTCGTCCTGGGCGGCCAGAACTTCGAGTACCGCTACCGCCGGGGGACGAAGGTGTACGTCGATCCGACGAGCGCGCGCCCGACCGTCCCCTCGTGGTTCTCCGAGCGCCTGCCCCTCTCATATGATCTCGGTCGGGAGATCCTGCAGTTCCAGGGCGACCTTCTCGATCATCTGGAGCGGGATGGTCGTCCTGCCGTCCGGAACTGGCTCCGGGAGTTCCCCCTCGATGAGAACACGGTCCGGGCGCTCGCCCGCCTGTTCGACGAGCAGGTCCGGTACGCCGGAGCCGAAAGCGTGAGCACCGACGGGCGAATCGCGATCGAGGCGGAGCGCGACGAGGAGGCCTACCGAAGGCACTACTACGTCCACTCCACGTACGGCCGGCGGTTCAACGACGGCCTCTCGCGGCTGGTGGCGTACCACTGCGCACGGCGAACTGGCGCAAACGTTCAGGTCGCCGTCGCCGACAACGGGTTTACCGTGTCGATGCCGCTCAACCGGAAAGTCGATGTCGCGGACGTGCTCCGGTCGCTGAATCCGGGCGATGTCCGGACCGATCTCCGAGAAGCCATCGAGGGAACCGACCTCCTGCAGCGGTACTTCCGGATCAACGCCACGCGGGCGCTGATGATCCTGAAACGCTACAAGGGCTACGAAAAGTCCGCCGCCGAACAGCAAGTTTCCAGCGAGATGTTGCTCTCCTTCGCCGAGGAGCTGTCCGACTTCGCGGTGATCGAAGAGACCTACCGGGAGATTCTCGAAGACAAGTTGAACGTCGCGGGGATAGAGGAGGTATTAGAGGCAATCGGGGAGGGGGAGATCGAGATCCGTACTCAGTCGCTTTCCTCGCCCTCGCCGCGGGCGTTCGGGCTTGCGACGCTGGCGGCGAGTGACGTCGTGCTCGCCGAGGAGGAGGCCGCGGTCCTTCGAGAGTTCCACGATCGTGTGACGGAGGCTATCGAGGACGACGCGGAGTTTCATGAACTCGCCGGCGACTACTAGATCACGACGGCACCACCAAAGTCGTTACCAGAATTTCAGGTTCGACTTCACCGCTTCCCGCTTGAGTTCCTGGATGTGCTCGGTCAGCGGAATGTCCTTCGGGCAGACCTCCGTACAGGAGAACTGGGTCTGACAGCGCCAGACGCCGTGTTCCTGTTGCATGATCTCCAAGCGTTCCTCCTTGCGGTCCTCGCCCTCCCGGTTATCCATCGCGAACCGGTAGGCCTTGTTGATCGCTGCCGGGCCCAGATACTGGTTGTCGCCGGCCGCGACGTTACAGGAGGACATACACGCGCCACACCAGATACACCGCGTCGAGAGTTTGACCTTCTCGCGGTTCTCCCGATCCTGGCGGTACTCCTCTAGTTCCCCGGGTGACTCCTCGTCGGGATCGAAGTACGGCTCGACGGCGTGCATCTGTTCGTAGAAGTGCTCCATGTCCACGACGAGGTCCTTCACGACCTCTTGGTGGGGGAGCGGTTCGACGCGTACCGGCTCCTCCAGATCGGCGATCTGGGTCTTGCAGCCGAGTTTCTGGGACCCGTTCACGAAGAAGGCATCCGAGCCACAGACGGCCTGCCGGCAGGAGTGTCGGAAGGTGAGCGAGGAGTCGTACACGTCTCGGGCGTAAATCAGCGCGTCGAGTACCGTCATGCCCTCCCGGCGTGGGACCCGGAACTCGTCGAAGCGGGGTTCGGCCTTCTCCTCGACGTCGGGGTCGTACCGGAACACCACCAGTTCGACCGCGTCCTCATCGTCGATGTCCTCCTCGGATTCGATCGCGTCCTGCTCCCGTGCGCGCTCGGCTTCTTTCTCCATCCGGTCGATCTGACCGCTGGCAGCACGTGCCGCGCCGGTCGGTTCGATGTCGACGTCGGTCTCGACGCCCGGGTCGGCCTCGGTTCCGGCACTCGCGTCCGCGGCAGCGTCGTCGGCGCTCACAGCGAACCACCCTGGAGTGCGAGTGCGAGCCTGACGCCCTGGACGATCAACAGGGCGCTCGCGACGATGAGCACGCCCTTCACCGCTTGTCTGGTGCGACCGGTGAGGCCCTGGTTCACGAGCGCGTTGTACACGCCGTTGACGCCGTGGAACGTCGCGGTCACCAGAAACAGGATCATGGTGACGAAGTACCCCGTCTGGGCCATCCGGTCGGCGCTCGCGAGAAAGGTCACGTCGGCGGCGTGGTTGACGAAGTGAAGCAGGAAAAAGTGGAAGGCGAGCACGACGATCAGGAAGCCAGCGGTGATACGCTGGAGTAGCCATCCCGTTCCGCCGGGGGTAAATGAGGAGTAGCGCTCGGCCATCTCAGAACACCCCCTCGACGAACGTCGGCACGCTCGCGATCACGATCGCGCCCGTCAGGATTAGCGAGGCGTAGAAGCTCTTGTCCTGTGATTCGAGGCCGAGTCCCAGGTCGATCAACAGCAGGCGGATGCCATTGAGAATGTGGAAGACGGCGACGGCCAGCAGGCCGACTTCGAGCACCCGGACGACTGCCAGGCTCTCCAGGGTCCGGATGGTCTGTGTGTACACGTCCTCGTTGGCCAGGAGCGTCTCTTGGCCCGCCGATCCGGCGGTGATCGCGGTACTGAGCACGGCGATATGCGTGAACAGATATCCCACCAGCACCCAGCCGGTGAACTTGTGGAAGATCCAGGCCCACATCCCGGCGGAGAACTCCCGCCAGCGGCCGAAGTCCTCGACCAGTCCGCGGTCGTATCCCTTGTTCGCGCGACTCATGTGAGCATCCCTGGCACCCCAACCTATAGTATGTACCGATCGGAGGCGATGTTGCCCCATGATGATCACTCTCGTCTCTTATACACCCGGACGTGACTCTGTTACGCGCCCGTTGTCCTATACTGTCGGACAGAGACATTGATAATTCGAAGGCCCCCCGTCCCGGGGGTTCGCATTATCAATGTCTCTGTCCGACAGTATATGAAGTGCAGCTTTCAGTACCCCGGTCCGGCTGACGAAGAGATCTTGCGATACGACAACGCGAACGACACCCACGGCGTTAGGTGACATCACCGCCACTACCGTGGTGACGTCGAAGGTATAATCTATCAGGACTTCTGTCGACCCATATACGACACGGTGAAGATCGAGGTCGAGTTCGGGCAGTCACGCGAGGTGGGATCGGCGCCATCACGCTCCGCGTAACGCTGTCGGTGGCGATGATGACGACGGTACGCTCTTCAGTTACTGGGGTGGTACGCAGAGATCATTCTGCCAGTTCGTTGCCAGCCTCGAGCGCACGCTGGTACAGTCCGGCGCCCATGTGGAGTCCGGCGTCGTCGAGTGCGGTTAGTCGGTGTTCGAATTCCTGGAACGAGAGCATATCTCGTTCGAGCGCTCGAAGCAAGACGTAGATGGTACCACCAACAGTAACATCGAGCGATTGAGCGGTGCGGTGGGCAGCGTGGTCGTCAGTCAGACAGCGAGCATCCTGCTCGGCGGCGAGTGCGATCGCGGCTGTTTCGCCTGCACCGAGGTTTGCCGTCTTCCGGACCTGCGTCGCACGGTCCTCTGCATCCCCGTCGATCGAGTGCGTCTCCAGAAACGGGTCCGTCGCGTCTTCGATACGCATCGCATCCAGATACCCTTCATCTTGACCTCGCTCGAGAGTCTCCTCGTAGACGGGTGTCGGGACGACGACAGCGTCGAACAGTTCGTCGAGTAGTCGCAGCTCACCGAGCCTGGCGAGATAGATGAGGACTGTGGCATCCGCTATCGCGCGACTCATTCCTCCCGGACAGCGGCGAGGTCGGCTTCGAGATCCGCCTCGGTGTAGTTGGCTTCGACCTGGCGGTCATCGAGCACGTCGAGAAACCGCCAAAGCGAGAGGTCAGCACTCTCGGCAGCCCTTTCAAGTGAGACATCGCCGTCGCGATAGCGCCGAACGGCAGTGTCGATCCGCCAGTCCTCGACGCCACGTTCCAGCAACCGCGCGATCGCCGTCGACCGATCGAGTCGCTCCTCGGTTCTGAGTTCTTCGATCGCTTCGTAGAGATCCTCCGGCACTCGTGCCGTGACGTGTTTCTTACTCATGGATACACGTTGTATGTCAGTGTGTATAAAGCTGCTGTCCACCCCCCGACATCTCGTTCACTGATAATGTCTGTTGTAGTCTCTTACCGGTGCTCGCCGCCACCGGGGGTGGCGATCACCGGTAAACAGCTACAACAGACATTATTAGGGCGTTTCGTCACACTCGCCCCAAAGATAACGGTCCCGCGCTTCCTCGGTGGATTTGATGACACAGTGTTCGTTCACGCACGCCACCGGGGGAGCGTCGCGACGCTGTCCCCGGACGGTCGTCGCCGACTGCGACCGCTGTATGTTCCACCTCTCACCCGAGGAACGCGATGCGGCCGGCGTCTCGGGTGGCGACCTTCGGGAAACGTTTCTTGCCGATGTCCGGTCAGGCGACGACCGACGGAAAAAATTGACCGGGGCCCGTCTCACCGACCTCGACCTCTCTTCGCTGGTCCTCGATGGGGCGGATCTTGGCCGGATCGCCCTCCAGGAGGTCACGATCGAGGGTACGCTCGACCTCTCGGGGGCCGTCGTGGGGCACCCTTTCGATATTGTGGGGTGTACGATCGGCCGCGCCGACACCACGGACACGACCTTCGAGGCCGGCGTCTCGGTGGAGAACACGACGCTCGGGCCGCCGGAGGCGTCACCGACGTGTCTGACGGCACGTGACGGGAGCTTCGAGAAGGGCCTCGACATTACGGGGACCGAGCTGCGCGGAAGCGTCGAGTTCGCCGCCTGCACGGTCCGGGGATGGCTCGACGTCGAGGACACGACGGTCACCGGACGGACCCACTTCCCCGGCGCGAGCCTCGCGATGGCGCAGTTTCTCGGGACGGAGTTCGAGGCGGCGGTCGAGTTCGCGGGCGCGAGCGTCGACCACCTCGCTCTTGAGGAGATCCGACTCCCGGAGCCGCTCGACCTGTCGAACGCCACCGTCGGAACGCTCCGGTCCAGACCCAGCGGCGACGCGGTGGTCGATCTCTCGGAGGCGACCGTCTCCGGCGGGCGTCTCGACCAGCCCACGGACGGCCGTGTCCTGTACGACCTCACGGAAGCGACCGTCGGCGATATCGACCTCGAGTGCACGCCGTCGACGTTCGACCGCTACCGGTTCTACCGGACAGGGTTTTCGGGGTTCCCCTTCGCCGCGAACAGAGACCTGCTTCGGGCAAACGGCTGGCGCATCCACGAGTATGCCGATGACCGGCCGGACGACGTGGAGGACCTGGAGATCACGTATCTCCAGGCGAGACAGGGGGCGAGCGCGGTCGGAGACGACGAGAGCGCGTCGGCCTTCTTCGTCCGGGAGATGACGTACCGCCGGGGTCGGTACGCGATCCACAGCCAGGATCCGGCGTACTCACTCTCACACCGGATCGGGGCTGCGGGGCGGTGGGCGACGAACCAGTTTCTTGGCCTGGTCGCGGGGTACGGCGAGCGCCCACAGCGGGTGCTCGTAGCCGCCCTGCTGGTGATCCTCGGGTCCGGACTCGCGTACCCCGCTCTCGGGGGGATCGACACCGACGGCGGAATTGTCACATACGCGAACGCCGGCGCGAGTGCCGTCCTCGACAGTCTCTACTTCAGCGTCGTCACGTTCACCACCCTCGGCCTGGGCGACGTCGAACCGGTCGGGGGCCTCGCCCGCGCCGTGGTCGGAACCGAAGCGCTGGCGGGGGCGTTTCTCACTGCGCTGTTCGTGTTCGCCCTCGGACGGAGCGTCACCCGGTAGCCGCCTTCGACGAGCGACCGGGCACTGATGACCCGAATTCGGGATCCGGCGTCACTTCGGCGTGTCGTTTTTCCCCGGGAGACCACGGCCCTGGAAGAACTCCCCGCCCCACTGGCCGATCCAGATGTCCTGGTTCGCGAGATACAGCGCCCCCTCGGTGTCGAAGGTCGGATCCGTCACCGACCACTCCGCCGACTCAACGTCGTACTCCACCTCCGCGTTGTACACGGCGGCCTGTCCGTTCTCGCCGCCGGCCATCGGAGGTAAGGGGAGCGTGTGCTCTGCGGACGCCTCCCGGGACTGTGGCCGTTCGGCTCGCTGCAGTCGTCCGCGATTGAACGTCTGGTTGAAAAAGCGCGCGAACGTGGCCTGCACGTCCATGTCGAGTTCCGCGTTCGCGGCGTTCAGCCCGCCAGTGATGTCGCCGGCGTCCCGGGCCGTTATCGTGTACGTCGAGGCTCCCTCCGCGCTCGCGAAGGTACCGGCGTTGTCGTCATAGAGAGTGTCAACCAGATAGCCCAGCACGTCCCCGGCGAGGTCGACGCGATCAACCCCATCGACCTGTGAGGCCCACACGAGCCCCTGTCCGGCGATTCCCTGGGTGGCGGCCTGGTTAGCGGCGCCGTTCGCGAGCTTACCGTTGTCGTCTACCTCAGACTCGATCCAGTCGGCGAGCGTGTTCGCGTAGTCGGCGGCGCTCGTGGCGAGGTCGTCGCTGCCGGCGTGGGTTCCGTACCAGCCGATCCCCCCGAGCATTTCCCCGATATCACGCGTGTTCTCGAAGGAATCGGGGTCGAAGGTGTTCATCACGGTCTTCCCCAGTCCGTCTGCGAGTCCCTGGATCTTTTCGGCCGGGACCATGGGTTCGGGGTTCTCGTAGCCGAACCATCCCCCATTCGCGAGGCTGACCATGTCGCCCAGGAACCACAGCATCGCGGCGTGGTGGTGGGGCCGAGCGGTCCCGTCGACGACTTCCGGGCCGGCCGGCCGCAGTCCCGAGATCAGTTCCATGCTCTCGCCCTTCGTGAGCGCGCCGTTGCCCTCCGGACCGCCTCCGATCAGCGTCGCGTTGATGCCGACCTGGGCGAGCGTGCTGAGAACCTCCGACCGGAACTCCGCCGCCAGGGAGTCGGGGAGGATGTCGAAGTGGTTCTGGAAGTTCTTCGCCCACGTGACGCCTTTGAGGTGCGTCCACGCGACCGAGGAGGGACTGACGATCCCGGAGGATTCGGATTTGTCCCACTGGAGGGTAGCAGCGTCGGGGCGGCCGTCTTCCCCCGAGAGGACGGGTTCCTGTGTAAAGTGGGGATCACCGGTGGTGAACGGCATCATGTTGAGGTTGGGGTTCTTGACCGGCGGCTTCTCCTGGTTGGCGGCCTGTAGCATTGCCGGGAGGCGCTGCTCGAACGCCGCCTGCTGCTGGTCGTTACTGGGGAACGTCACCCCGTTTCCGCTCATGGCGATGTTCGTACTCATGTTGTACAGCGAGTACCAGTACGAATCCCAGGTAGCGTCCTCCCATCCGTAGGTCGCTCCGCTCCCGCCGTCAGAAAGCGTCAGTCCGGCAACCGCCGTGAGTTGGCGCTCTAGACGCTGTGCGGGCGTCCCGGAGAGATCCGTTATCGCATTTGTTCCCGGTCCGTCACTCGCTTCGTCGACGATCACGATCCCCGTCATCCCGAGGGACTCGTGGGGCGTACAGTAGTAGTTGTACACGCCGGGCGTCTCGAAGGTGTGCTCGTAGGTGTCTCCGTCCGCCAGGGTTCCCGAGTCGAACGCCGCCGCGTTCTCGGGAATCCGGAGTGGTTTGTCGTTGTCGGGGTGATACGCCGTCACCGAGTGGCTCGCCCCTTCGATCTCCCAGGTGACGGTCGTTCCCGACTCGATCCAGACGACGGCGGGCGTGAAGACGAACGTGCCCGCGCCCTGGTCGGCGTCCAGCGTCGCCGCACGGACCGTCGGTGCGGACTGCAGGTTCCCGGGACCACCGAGTTCGTCTGCGCCAGGCGGCCCAGTCGTGGAACCACTCCCTGTCGGTGTCGGCGTGTCGGTTAGCGTGTCCGTCGGCGCTGACGTGGGCGTCTTATCGTTCCCATCGTCTGAATCTGACGGCGAGGAACAGCCCGCGACTCCACCGAGCGATGCAACCAGCCCGGCGTACAGAAACCGGCGGCGGTCGATTGCCATGCCACAACGTGGACGGACGGGTATTATATCGGTAGCGCGGATATGCACGGGTCGCTCACAACGGGATGGGATATAAAACTCGTGACGATGAACGGGTGAGTTTGAACTCTACTGTCGGAGGGAACGTTTGATAATCTCCGCCGGAACCGTTGCGCGGCGGAATGTATCACTGCTTCCCTCCGACAGTATACTGTCGGACAGAAGTATTGATAATTCGAAGGCCCCCCGTCCCGGGGGTTCGATTATCAATGTCTCTGTCCGACAGTATATCGAGAGCGTCGTGATGGGGCGTGCTTCGCCGCTGCGGGAAGCGTTTTGTGCGCGCGCCGAGACGCCGGTGTATGACAGGGAGTTCGTTCCGGACGCCGGCTGGTCGCGACGTGACTGCCGTGACCGCCGGGCAGATGGCGGACGTCGACCGCGTCGCCGTCGAGGATGTCGGACTCCAGTTGCTCCAGATGATGGAAAACGCCGGCCGGGCGCTCGCGCATCACGCACGCGACGCTCGCGACGAAGTAGGAGACGTGCTCGTCGTGGCCGGAAACGGGGGTAATGGCGGCGGCGGAATGGCCTGTGCGCGCCATCTCGCGAACCGGGACGTGCCCGTCTCCGTCCTGCTGGACAGACCCCCGGCGGACCTGGCTGGCGCGGCCGCCCACCAGCACGGGATACTCGCCGAGATGGGAGTTCCACACACAACAGACGTCGAGCGACTCTCCAGTGTTGGGGTGTCGGCGGTCGTCGTCGACGCGCTCATCGGCTACGGCCTGGCCGGCGAGGTGCAGTCGCCGGCCCGAGAGTACATCGAGGCAACGAACGACGCGCCGGGGCCGGTCGTCTCGCTGGACGTGCCCTCCGGCGTGGACGCCACGACCGGCGAGACCCTCGGGAGCGCGGTCCGCCCGGATCGGACGGTCACCCTCGCGCTTCCGAAGATCGGCCTCGATGCGGTCTCGGGAACCCTGTATCTCGCTGATATCGGCATCCCGGAAACGGTGTACGATCGACTCGACATCACTTACGAGAGTCCCTTCGGGGAGCACGACTGGATCGTGCTCGAACGCTGCTAACCGACGAGAACAGTTATTACCAGAGGGTTCGGCGGGTGTGTAACCGCGTTTCACGACCGCGTCGTCGTTTAATACGCCTCCCGCGTCTGCTAACACGGGACAATGACATCAGTTATCGCTGGCCTCGCGGGTGGACTCGCTGCAACGATCGTCATGACAGCCCTGATGATGGTGATGGGGGAGGGCGGGCCGCCGCCGACCGCTGCACTGGTCTCGAAGTTCGCGGGCGGTGAGCCCGAGGACTACGCGATGCCAGGGATGGTGCTACACGTGATCTACGGCATCGTCGCCGGGGCCGTCTTCGCCGTCGGGGGCCCTGTGGTCGGGGTCGGGTTCGAATCGATCGCCGTCGCAGTCGGAGTTGGACTCCTCTACGGCGTCGTCCTCATGATCGGCGGGATGGCGTTCTGGATGCGGGCGGTGATCGGCATGGACCCCGACCGTGACATGATGGTGATGTTCGGAACGGTTCACGTCGTCTACGGGCTCGTCCTGGGAGCGTTTCTGGGAACTGGTATTCTCGCCTGAGCATCCCGGTCGATTCACGAACGTACAGCCGACGTATGATCCGCCGTGTAATGCGGTCACACACCCGAGATAGTTACTTATGGTAATCAGCAGAACTATCACGTATGGGTGACCACGGAACAGTTCCCGGGGAGCGACTCCCGGAGGACTGCACGACGACGGAATCGTTCAGCGACCACGGCATCGGAGATGGAGCCGACCTCGTCACGCGAACCTACTACCGGCTTCGGGGAAGCGGCGCCAGCGACCCTTCCTCGGAGGGGTTCTTCGATCGACTCGAGTCGGCGTTCAGAGAGGTGTATCTCGACGCGGCCGATGGATCGGAGGTTCCAACCCACGTCGAGTTGGCGATCGAGGATGCACGCGCTCTCACGAAACGGGAGTTCACCGACCGTCCTGACGCGGACCTGCGAACCGATGTCGTCCCCACGTTCTACTGCCGGATTGCCGGGTTCCACTGTCGGTACCGAGTATAGGCGTCATTTCCAGCCGCCTGCCAGGTTCGACGCCGCCGGGACTCCCCTGAGACGGAGCATCGAGAGCGTGCCGACCGCGGGACCGATCGCGATCGTCGCGAACGCGAGCAGCGACGCCACACTGGCGGACTCGCCACTGGCCCCGTTCGCGGCGATGCTCGCGACGAGGTACGCCGGAATCCAGGTCCACACCGCATACAACTCCCACATGTGACCGAAATATCCGCCGTTGGCGAGCATCGTCCCGCGATCCCGGAGCATGCGGCCGATCGCACCGGGATCGAACGGTGCTGCCGGTGCCTGGTATACGGGTCGACAGAACTGTTGATAGAATTAGCCTCCACCGTACCCGGCGAATATCTATCAGGACTTCTGTCGACCCGTATAGGGACCTGGCTCCACCAGCAGAATCAGCAGGGCGCTGACGGTCGCAAGTCCGGCGGCGCCGTACAGCACGACCCTGGGCCGGCCGACGCCGCCGACCGCCCGAATGAGGTGCGGAAGCGCCGACCCGACGGTGAGCGCCCCGACCAAGACGCCGATTGCGAACCCGCGGCCGTCCTCGAACCAGCCGGCCAGGATCTTCATCCCCGGCGGATACACGCCCGCGAGCGCCACTCCGGTCAGGAACCGCAAGCTGATGGCCGGCAGTGCGGTGTTCACGGTGGCGGCGATAACGCCCGTGAAGACGGCGCCAGCGGCGGCGGATCCGGCGAAGAGATAGCGGGGCGGAACGACGTCCGACACCGTGAGCACCGAGAACAGGAGGGCACCCGCGACGAAGCCAAGCTGGACTGGCAGTCGCGGGGAGGACCCGCCTTGTCGGGCATGGCCGTCATAGGGTCGATTGTAAGTCATTTCCGGATCGACCGCACGACGGCGTGCGGTCGTCGCGGGACACAGTTCCAACCGACCCTATCAGTCCGCCGCGTCCCCGAAGGCCGACTCGACGACCTTGCTCCCCATATTCCGCACCCCGAACGAGCCGATGAGGGGTTCTACGAAATCACGCCAGATTTCACGCACTCTTGTCGCTTAGTCTGAAGAAAATGGCTGGATTGATTTCTCTCTTCGTAGCTTGTGTCAACTTTAAGTAGTGAAAATCGTGTTTCTCGGGGCAAATGACAGAGGTGACCGGGTAGTCAGCTAGCTAATCTCAGTCGGTAAGCTCTTGTTCTAACTGTTCCCGAAATCGTGCTGCATCCATCTCGTAGACTGTGTTCGCATTGTGGTCTCTGTGTCGACCGACCCGCATAAGCGGCGCTCCGTCAACAGTGACGACGAAACTGTCGGGATAGGTCGTGTTCTTTCCCATGAAGCGGATCGTACAGTCGTATTCCGACTCTAATTTATCCGTCACCCGAAACGTCGGGGTTCCATCCTCGAATCGGGGTGGTTCGTAGGGCGGCAACCCCATCCGCTGGCGCAACCGTTCGTTTTTCTGCCACCACTCCGGCTTGGATGGCTCGTCCGTGTTCGATTGATCCATGGCTAGCTGGGGTGCTGGGAGAGAAATAAAGCTGCGGTCGTTCCGGACGGCGGAGGGATTCATATACTGTCGGACAGAAGTATTGATAATTCGAAGGCCCCCCCGTCCTGGGGG
>JBDGQL010000077.1:0-14243 GCA_042219105.1 Karumarchaeum halophilus (SeqCode)
ACGCGCTTCCTCCCACGGTTAAAGCCGATGGGCTTCCGCGCTGTTACCGCTGTGAACCTCGGCGGACGGCCGCCCCGGCGAAGAGTACAAGCCCCGCGACGCCGTTCCTGCCGGTATGCATCCGCTTGGAATCGTTCCCTCAAACGCTGCCGAGGCCGTCCGGGAGCGACTCGTTGACGCGTTCGCCGACCACGGTCGGGTGGCGGTGATCGAGAGTGACACGGTGGAACGGAGTAAAACCGGGGCAACCACTGCCTATCGGATCGACGACGGTGGGGATTGGCAGGCGGACGGGTCCGGGCTGGACGTGGCGGACGCACTCGATCGGCTGACACCGTCACACGATTACGTGATCCTCGCCGGATTTCCGGACGCGGCCGTCCCGCATCTCGTGATCGGCGATCCCGGATTCGACGGCGACGTGCTCCACGCCGCGTCCGATCCGGCGTCCGTCGACCCCGGGGCAGTCCGGGAATCGCTGGAGGCCACACCCCGACGCGTGACCCTCGAATCGCTGATCGAGCGGACGAAGGACGCACCCGGGGCCCACCGGGCCGGCGCGGTCGCGACGTTCACCGGACGGGTTCGCGAGCGCGATACGCCGGAGGACACGCCGACGACCCACCTGGAGTTCGAGACCTACGAGGGGGTCGCCGACGAACGGATGACGGCGCTCGAATCCGAACTCGAGTCCCGCGATGGCGTGTTTGCGGTTCGCATGCACCACCGGACGGGCGTCATCGAGAGCGGCGAAGACATCGTGTTCGTCGTCGTCCTCGCGGGCCACCGCGAGGAGGCGTTCGAGACCGTCTCCGACGGAATCGACCGCCTCAAAGCGGAGGTGCCGATATTCAAAAAGGAGGTCACGGTCGAGGATGCGTTCTGGCGCCACGAGCGGTGAGACCTGTCCTGTTAAAGACCATTCCGGCTTATCAGGGTTTATCCGTCCACAATTACAATACACGATAATGGCGGACAGCGTCCCGACCGAACCGATACTGTCACCTGACGCGTTCGCCCCCGTCTTCGCCGTCGACCGTGTTCGCGTGGAGGGACAAACGCAGGTGTACTACGGTGAACGGCTGGCTCCCCCCGAAGTGGTTCTCCAGCACGTTCGCCCACAGTTTGAGGAACGCGGGTACGAGGTGACGACCTCCCAGCGCGGTCCCCAGCACGTCGTCGTCGCGGAGCCCACCTCACAGGGCCAGGGGTTCCCCTGGGTCAACCTGCTTCTGTTCCTCGTGACGGCGCTCTCGACGCTGTATGCGGGGTCGCTCTGGTACGGCATCTCGGACCCTCTATCGCCACCGACGAGGCTGTTGGGGGCGTGGCCGTTCGCGGCGGCCGTGATGAGCGTTCTCGGCGTGCACGAACTCGGCCACTACGTCATGAGCCGGTACCACGGCGTTGACGCCTCGCTGCCGTACTTCATCCCGCTTCCGATCACGGTCATCGGAACCGCCGGTGCAGTTATCCGGATCCGCGACAGGATGCCCGACCGGAAGGCGCTGTTCGACATCGGGGTCGCCGGACCGCTTGCAGGGCTCGTCGCCACGGTCGTGGTGACGGTCATCGGACTCATGTTGCCACCACTCGAAGCTTCGGGAGCGACCGGTGGCGCGGGCGGTCCGGTGCTGGTGTTCAACAACCCGCCGCTGCTGGATCTGATAGCGACGGCGATAGGCGAGCAGACCGGGTACGTCAACGACCCCGGAAAGCGCGCCAGTCCGGTCGTGTTCGGCGGGTGGGTCGGCATGTTCATCACCTTTCTCAACCTGCTGCCCGTCGGACAACTCGACGGCGGCCACATCACGCGCGCCATCTTCGGCAAGCGCAGCGAGACTGTCTCCGCGGTGGTTCCAGGCTTCCTGTTCGGTCTGGCCGGGTATCTCTACTACTTCCAGGGCCTCGGCAGCGAGATCGGCGTCTGGGTGTTCTGGGGCGTGTTCACGATACTTATCGCCCGCGCCGGATCGGCCGACCCGATCCGGGAAACGCCACTCGACAACCGCCGGAAGGCCGTCGGGGCGGTGACGCTGTTTCTCGGAATGCTCTGTTTCACCCCCGTCCCCGTCGAGATAATGTACTGATACTTACTGTTCTCACCGTTCACCGGTGATCGTCACTCCCGTTGACTGGTCGGGTCAAGTATACTGTCGGACAGAGACATTGATAATCGAACCCCCGAGACGGGGGGCCTTCGAATTATCAATACTTCTGTCCGACAGTATACCTATACGGGTCGACAGAAGCCCTGATAGATATTCGCCGGGGTCTGGCGGAGGCGAATTCTATCAATCGTTCTGTCGACCCGTATACTCGTGGTGGGAGTAGCCCCTGTCGGCCAGCTCTTCGCCGTCGAGTTCGACTCTCCCCTCAGTAACCCTCCCCACCCGCGTGACCGGAACCGGCGACGAGGCGCGTGCGTCCGGAAGCACGTCTTCGGGCACCGTGAACACGAGTTCGAAGTCCTCGCCGACGGTCGTCGCGAGATCGAGCGCCTCCGGGGCGTCCGCGGCCACGTCCACCACCGCATCGTCGACGGGAAGCCGATCACCGTCGATCGCGAATCCACAGTCGCTCGCCTCGCCGACCTGGTGGAGCGACCGGGCCAGCCCGTCACTGGAGTCCATCATCGCGGTCGCGTGGGGCGCGATCGCTCGCCCGGCGTCGACCCGTGGCTCGAACCTGAACAGCCCGTTTCCACGCTTGGAGTCGCCTTCCTCGAACAGCCGGAGCGCGGCCGCGGTCCGGCCCAGGGTCCCCGTCACACAGACGGCCTCGCCGGGTGATGCCCCGTCGCGGTACACGGGGTCATCGGTGCGCCCGATGGCAGTCGTCGCGACGGTGAACTCCCCGTGGGCGTCGCTGTCGCCGCCAACGTACGACGCTCCGGCGAGCTCGGACACCTCGCGTGCGCCGCGAACGAACGACCGGACCTCATCGGCGTCGAACGTCGGTGCGCCATAGGCCGCGACCGTCGCGACTGCCTCCGCACCCATCGCGGCCACGTCGGAGAGCGACGCCCCCACCGCCCGCCACCCCTCGGTGTACCTGGTCGTTCCGGCCGGGAAGTCGGTGCTCGCGTGGAGCATGTCCGTCGTGACGACGAGCCCGTCCACGACGGCGGCGTCGTCACCGGCGGATGGGAGTTCCGCGCGGATCAGATCCAGCAGGGCGCGCTCGTCCATACCGGGGGGTCCGGCGACGCGGACAAAAGCGTCCCGATGGGCGGGCGCTACGCGGACCACATCGTCGGAGACGGTAGGAGGTGGCTCTCACCGAATCGAGCGAAACAGCCTCGTGACAATCGACCAGCGACTGCCGATCCACACCCGTTTTACCGTTCGGAACGCTACAGTCGATCATGACCGATCCCGGCTCTCCGTTCGTGACTATCGTCGACGGGTACGTAGACGAGCCGGCACACTTCGGCGTTCCGCCCTACATCTCCACCTATCCGCGCTACACCGCCGGGGCGCTGGTGGACGCCGGGGTCCCCGAAGCGGCGATCACCTACCACACCATCGACGAACTCCGCGAGGACACCGAGACGTGGCGCGACGTCGACGACGCCGACCTCATGATCTACGTCGGCGGCATGACCGTCCCGGGCAAGTACGTCGGGGGAACACCCGCCGAACCCGACGAGGTCCGGGAACTCGCCTGGACCGCCAGCGGCACGTCGCTGATGGGCGGTCCCGTGCGCTTTGGCGTCGGCGAGGAGAACGCCGGCGCGACCGAGATGGACCGCGACGACCTCGATTTCGACTTCGTCGCAAAAGGCGATGTCGAAGCCGCAGCACACGACCTCGTCGAGAGTGGTCTGGAAGGCTTTGGCGACCGGATGCGCGACAACACCGAGGTGAGCCGGTGGGCCCGAAAGGGTGCGTTCGTCGTCGAACAGCATCCCAACCATCCCGAGTACCTCATCGCCGAGATGGAGACCTCGAGGGGGTGTCCCTACCGGTGTTCGTTCTGCACGGAACCGCTGTACGGCGCCGATCCATCCTTCCGGGCGCCCGAGTCCGTGGTCGCGGAGGTGGACGCCCTCTCCGACAGGGGGCTCCGGCACTTCCGGCTGGGACGGCAGGCGGACATCCTCGCGTACGGTGGCGACGGCGAGAAGCCGAATCCCGGCGCACTGCGCGAACTGTACGGTGGGATCCGGGAGGCCGTCCCCGATCTCGGCACGCTCCACCTGGACAACATGAATCCGATCACGATCGTCCGGTGGCCCGAACTCTCCCGAGAAGGGATCCGGATCATCGCCGAGCACAACACGCCCGGCGACACCGCCGCCTTCGGCCTGGAGTCGGCCGACCCCGTCGTCCAGGAGGAGAACAACCTCAACGTGAGCGCCGAGGAGTGCTTTCGTGCCGTCCGGATCGTCAACGAGGAGGGCGGGTGGCGCCCCGGCGAGCGCCCCGACGCACCCTACGACGACGCCGACGGGCGGACGCGCCTGCCGAAACTCCTGCCGGGAATCAACCTCGTTCACGGCCTCCAGGGCGAACGTCGGGAGACGTTCGAGCACAACAAGCGGTTCCTGCAGCGCGTCTACGACGCGGGCCTGATGCTGCGGCGCATCAACATCCGCCAGGTGATGGCGTTCCCCGGCACCGACATGTCCGAGACGGGCGCGGAGATCGCCCACGACCACACGGACCTGTTCAAACAGTACAAACGGGAGGTCCGCGAAGGGATCGACAACCCGATGTTACAGCGCGTCGTGCCTCCCGGAACGGTCCTCCA
Organism: Karumarchaeum halophilus (SeqCode); assembly: GCA_042219105.1. Lineage (GTDB taxonomy): Archaea > Halobacteriota > Halobacteria > Halobacteriales > Hikarchaeaceae > CAYSJP01. Next base: position 4,756 of record JBDGQL010000077.1, read on the forward strand.
GGACGTCCACCTGGAGTACCACGAGAACGGAACCACGTTCGGCCGACAACTGGGGACGTACTCCCTGCTGGTGGGCGTGCCCGGAGAGCGCGAACTCGGCCGCACGATCGACGTCGCGGTGGTCGATCACGGCTACCGGTCGGTGACGGGCGTTCCCTACCCCCTCGACCCCAACACCGCGTCGATGGACGAACTGACGGCGATCCCGGGAATTGGACGCGGACGAGCGGGCGACATCGTCGTGGATCGCCCCCACGAGTCGGCAGCGGGACTTGCCGCGTCGGCGGAAATCGATCTGAGTGAGTTCACCGCCTCCGATCGGTATTCCGAGGAGCCGAGAGCGGAGTGAAACTGTCGAATCCGGAGTTATCTGAACGTCTCCTCGACGACTTCGCCCACCGCGAAGTTCGACTTCACTTCCGTGATCTCGACTTTCACGCGTTCGCCGACCTCGGCTCCGGGGACGATCACGACGTACCCACGCTGAACACGGGCGATGCCGTCGCCCTGCTTGCCGAGGTTTTCGATTTCGACGTACCGTATCTCGCCCTCCTCGACGGGGGGCTGTGGCTGGTCCGGGGGAGACGAAGCTGACGATTCGGAGGTATCGTCTTCGCTTTCACGGGCTATGAGTGCAACGCGGTGGACCTCTCCGACGTCGACCGCACCCGTCTCGACTTCCTGGTTCGGGATCGTCACCACGAACCCGTCTTCGGAGCGCTCGACTTCGGCGTTAAACAGACACAGGAGATCGTTCGAGAGTTCCATTGGTTTCACATGTCAGGTCGGCCGCCCGCCTAATAGTCCTATCGGGGGAGCCCCCGGTAGATTCATCGAGTCACAGTCGACAGTATCAACACCGATCGAGCCACAGCAGTAGGTATGTACGCCGTCGTGGGGTGCAGCGAGTGTACGGCGCTCTGGATCGTCGAGGATCGCCCGAAAACGACGGGGTGTCCGCGGTGTCGCACACGCCACCAGTTCACGCGGCTGAAGTCATTCGTCGAGACGGACGATGAGAACGAAGCACGGAACGTACGGGCCGCGTTACTGGCACAGCGAAGCGGCGGCGACGAGGCTCGCGAGGCACTCGACTCCTTCGAGGGGATGGAACGGCGGGCCGAGGCGGCGGGCGTGAGCGACGAGGAGTATCTCGCCGGACTCGGGATCGATCCCGAGACGGTGGCCGACGCCGGCGAAAGCTCAGGAGGAGGCGGGTCGAGCCGCCGCGAGACGGTCCTGGAGGGGCTGGAGCATCTTGACGCGCCGACGGAAGCGGAGGTCGTCGCCTACGCAGCCGACCACGGCGTGCCGGAGACGTACACGAGAACGGCGCTCGCAAAACTGGTGCGGGCTGGCGAGGTTAGCGAAAGCGGCGGCCGGTACCGGCTTCTCTGATCGGCGCGATCCCGCGCCGCCGATCACTGCTACCGTCCGAGATCCTCGTGAGCGCTCGCGAGGTGGCGCCCGGCGAGCGCCGCGAGCAGGTTGAGTTCGCCCGCGAGGACGCCCGCCGCGATGATCTCCGCGAGTTCGTCGGCGTTACTGCCCGGGGGTTCGCCGCCACCTCCCACCCCGAGAATCGAGAGCGCCTCCGACTGTGCCGGCAACCGGGTGCCGCCGCCGACGGTGCCGACTTCGAGGCTCGCGAGAGTGACGCTGGCGTACAGCACGTCGCCCCGGCGTTCGACCGTCGTGATCGCGTTCGCGCCTTCGACGATCTGGGCCTCGTCCTGACCGGTCGCGAGGAAAACCGCGCCGACCACGTTCGCGGCGTGGGCGTTGAACCCCAAACTGCCAGCCTTCGCGCTCCCGACCAGATTCTTGCGGGTGTTCACCTCCGCGATCCCCTCGGGCGTGGCGCCAAACCGCTCGGCCAGCACGTCGGCAGGAATCTCGACGTCGGCCGTGACGCTACGCCCCCGCCCCTCGATCGCGTTGATCGCGGCGGGCTTCTTGTCCGAGCAGAGGTTCCCCGAGAGGGACACGAGCGAGGCGGACGTCTCGGCCTCGACCAGGTCTGCCGCCTCCCGGGTCGCGATCGTCGCCATGTTCATTCCCATCGCGTCCTTGGTGTCGTACACGAATCGCAGGTACACGGAGTCGCCGACGACGTAGGGATCGACTGCCGTGAGTTCCCCGTGGCTCGTGGTCGACTCGGCGCGTTCGGCGAGGCGGTCCTCGCTGTCGCCGACCCACTCGACCACCGTGGCGGCCTCGGCGACATCTCCTACCGAGAACACCGGCGCCCGGGTCATCCCACTCTCGATCACGCGGGCGGTCGCGCTCCCCGCGGCTTCGATCGCTGAACAGCCGCGGTTGACCCCGGCGACAAGCGCGCCCTCCGTCGTCGCGAGCGGGAGGTGGTACTCGCCCCCGGCGCTGGCACCCTCGACCGGGAGGGGGCCGGCGACCCCCATCGGAATGCCCACTGTCCCGACCATGTTCTCGATGTTCGGGTCGGCATCGGCCGCGTCGAATCCATACCGGCCGACCGTGTCGAGGTCGGCGCCGGTCTCCGTTTCGAGATACCGCCGGCGTGCCGTCGCGGCGGTGTCGTGGTCGGCGTGGGATTCGAGTTCGCGGAGCCCTACGTCACCCTCACGTAGGCGTTCGAGGAGGCGCTCGGCGCCGGTCATGGTCACACGTGGCGTGGCGGAGCGCCTAAACGTTGTCTTCCGGGACCCGGAAAACAGTGTCCTCCGGAGCGGGGGCAATCATCACGAGTCCCGGAGCCAGTCGGCCGTCCCGCTCGCCGACGGACATGCGTCTGCAGATGACTAGACTCTCCGGTGACCGCTGGGATCAGAATGTCTAGATGGTGTAGACATTAGGTTCGGAGAGCAAACATCACGTAATGAGCGTGACGCCCACAGCGGAGAAGTCGAATACGACAGTTCTCCACGCCGAAGGGATCGAGAAGACGTACGGTTCACGCCTCCCGATCGGGCGGACCGTCGAGGTGCTGACGGGCGCGGACATCGAGATTCCGGCCGGAGACATCGTCGGAATCGTCGGGGCCAACGGGTCGGGCAAGTCGACGCTGATGAAGATTCTCGTCGGGGCCCTGGAGGCCGACGCCGGGACGGTCGAGGCGAGCGGGAAGGTCGGATGGTGTCCACAGGAGACGCTGCTGTACGATCGGCTCACCGTCCGGGAGACGTTCGATCTGTTCGGCGAGGCCCACGGGATGTCTCAGTCGGACATCGAGGACGCGAGGGATCGACTCGCCGACCGCCTCGACTTCGAGCAGTTCCTCGACTACCGGATCGACCACCTCTCGGGGGGGAACCGACAGAAGGTGAATCTCTCGGTCGCACTCATGCACGATCCCGACGTGCTCCTGCTCGACGAACCGTACACGGGGTTCGACTGGGACACGTACCTGGCGTTCTGGGACCTCGCCGAGGAACTCACCGAGGACGGGACGGCGGTCGGGATCATCTCACATCTGATCAACGAGCGCGAGCGCTTCGACCGGATCTACGAACTCCGGGACGGCCGCCTCCATCGGGGTGAGTGAGAATGCGCGCGGCGACGGGAACGGCGGCACGACTGCGGGAGTTCGCCCGCCAGCCGACGACGCTCGCGCTACTGGTTTTTCTCCCCCCCATAGCGATCGAGGTGTACGGGATCGCGCTCGAGTCGTTTCCCGACCTCCCGGCGCTCGGGACCGATCCGGCGACGGCGGGACGCATCACGGGGACGCTGTTCGCCGTGGCGTTTCTCGCCGGGTTGATCGGGCTGTTCCAGGTGATCGGTGCACGGAACGGCGACGAACGACTCGCGCTGTGTGGCTTTCCGCGGTCGACGTTGCTCCTCACCCGCATCGTGACGCTCCTGATCGTCGCTGGTGTCGGGGCCGTCGTCGCCTTCAGCGTGTTCGCGTGGCGCGTCGACGTCGCTGCGCCGGTGCTCGCGTTCGGCGTTCTCGCGGCTGCCGGACTCCTGTATGGCCTGATCGGCGTTCTCGTGGGGACGCTCATTCCCAGGGAGCTCGAAGGGTCCCTCGTCCTCGTGTTCATGGCCGACCTCGACAACGTCCTCTCGAGTGGCCTGTTCGACCTCGGGGCAGTCGCCGAATTCGCCCCGCTGTACCATCCCCACGAACTGTTCACCGCGGCCGTGCTCGAGGGCGAACTCGCCGCCGGACACCTCGTCCCGATGGCCGCATACGTCGCCGTGCTCCTCGTGGCCGCGTTCGTCGCGTACACTGATAGGGTCGGTTGGAACTGTTTACCGAGACGACCGCACGCCCTCGTGCGGTCAATCCGGAAATGACTTACAACCGACCCTATGACGTCGCCGGAACCGGCGGGGTGATCGAATGAGTCGCGTCACGACCGTGGTGCGCATGGGCACACGGGAGGTCCGGCGAACCCCCGTCTTGCTCGCCCTGCTCGTTTTCCTCCCGGCGTACATCGTCGGCGTGTTCACCTACGTCGCGCCCGACTCGACGGTGCAGTTCGAACTCGCCGGCGGCGAGGCTGTTCGGGTCGGAATGGGCGAAGTGTTCCCGGCGTTCACGACGCCGATGGTTGCGGCACTCCTTTCGGCCATCGCGGGGCTGTTTCTCATGGATAACGCCGCCCGGGCCGACTCGCGGCTGTTGATCGCAGGCTACCGATCTCACGAGGTCGTTCTCGCGCGACTCGCCCTGCTCGTCGGGATCAGCGCGGTCGGCACGCTCGTCGCCGTCGGCGTGATGCGGGTAGCCTTCGCTCCCGAACACCTCCTCGTCTTCGCCGGCGCCGTCATGCTCGCCGCCCTGATCTACGGGATGGTCGGGGTGCTCGCGGGTGTTCTTCTGGATCGCCTCCCCGGGGTGTACCTCATCCTGTTCGGAACGATGATCGACCTGTTTCTCTTCCAGAACCCGATGGCGACCGACACGCCCGCTCTCGCGACCGTGATGCCGGGGCACTACCCGATCGAACTCGCGATGGACGCCGGGTTCTCCGGGACGGTGTCGACCGAACCGCTCCCCTGGGCGCTGGCCGTCCTCGCCGTACTCACCGCGCTGGCGACGGCGGCGTTCTACCGGGAGACGGTTGCCTGATGAGTACGTCCGCCTCGAACACGAGTGTTGCTCGTTTCTGACGTTCGACCGTCGAGTCACGCCCCAGGAGGAGCCAATCGAACTGGAGATGTCCGGCGAGGGACTGCAAGGGGCCGCTATACGGGTCGAATCCCTGATAATGATTACTCTCACTTTTCCCCCGACTGTCACCCCCATTGGCGGCGATCGGCGGTAGGAAATCACTTTCACCTCCTCCTCGCGAGCGCGACACCTCACTGCGATTGCTTCACATTAACATGGTGATATCTGATAACGCCGTCACGTCTTGCGATTTTCCCCATCGCCTGTGAGGGATACGTACGACCTGCGTCAGACGGATGCACGACGAAGGCGCCGCTATTCGGCCGAAACCCCCCTTTATTTTCTCCTGGAAAACCCCGTCACGTCCCCCGGATCTCCGTCGTTACGTTTCACTTTCACTCCGGTCTGGGTACGCTTATTACGCAGAGTTCCGTTCCTATGTATCGGACGCACGCTGCCGGGTCCGACCGCCCCACGGGAAAAAAGTACTACATAGTAACATTTATGATCGAGACACAGAACTGGCTAACGAAAGCGTTATCCGGACCGATCCAATAACAAAATATCGCGAAAAATGACACGAGAAACCAGCCACGCCGATCCGTCTTTTCGGGGGAGGAGACGGCCATGAGTACGCCAGAGCTGTCCGCCGACGAACTGACGCTGCCGATCAAGCGAACTGACGGGGACACGATCAAGGAACGCCTGACCGGCAACGCCTATCATAATATACTGCCGGCGCGCTATCTGAAGAAGGACGCCGACGGGAACCTCGCCGAGGACCAGGAGGACCTGTTCGAGCGCGTCGCAAGAAACACCGCGCTCGCCGAAGCCGTCTACGAGGCAGAGAAGCGCGATATCGAGATAACCGTCACGCCGGACCAGGTCAAACCCGAGCACCCCCGCCGCGACGAACTCGCCGAGGAAGTGTTCGGTGCCGGCACGACCGTCGACGACGACGCCGAAACCACTCTCACCGAGCACAACGTCAACAAGTTCGCCTACGAGACGATCGTCCCCAAACTCCCGGAGGGGGTCCGCGAGCACGTCGAGAACGTCGCCGGGGAGTTCCAAGAGATGATGGAATACCTCAAATGGCTTCCAAATTCGCCCACGCTGATGAATGCTGGCGACGAATTACAGCAGTTGAGCGCCTGCTTCGTCATGTCACCCGAGGACGATTTAACGGATATACACGAGAAGGCAAAGGAGGCTGCCGAGGTGTTTCAGAGCGGGGGCGGAGTCGGATATGCCTTCTGGCGATTACGGCCGTACGGCGACTCTGTGGGTTCGACCGGGGGTATTGCTTCCGGGCCGTTGACATTTATGGAGACCTTCGACCAACTCTGTGAGACGATCGCCCAGGGTGGCACCCGCCGGGGCGCCCAGATGGCGATCATGCGCGTCTCCCATCCGGACGTCATCGAGTTCATCCACTCGAAACGCAAGGCCGTCTCCCTGGCCCACCAGCTCAAACTGAACGATCCCGACGACTTCACCTACACGACGTTCTCGGAGGCTCTCGAGGAGGCCCGCGAACTCATCGACGAGGACGGCAAGGTTCCCGAACACCTCCGCAACGCCGTCGAGGGCCACCTCTCGAATTTCAACATCTCCGTGGGCGTCACGGACGGCTTCATGGAGGCCATGCAGAACGGCGAGGAGTACACGTTCATCAACCCCCGGACCGGTGAGGCCCACATCGCCAGCGAGGAGACGAAGGAGATGTACTCCCGGTACGACCTCGGGGAGTACGTCGAACCGGGCGAGGAGCTGTCCATCCCCGCCGAGGTGCTCTGGGAGCGCATCGTCGAGGGCGCCCACGAGAACGGCGAACCCGGCGTCATCTACCTCGACCGGGTCAACGACGAGCACTCCTTCCCCGTCGAGAGCACGCCGACAGGGGACGGCTCGAAGTATGAGATTCTTTCCACTAATCCGTGCGTCACAGGAGATACCAAGATCGCGACTGCCGACGGCCGTGGGAGTGTCCCGATCGAAGAGATCGCGACAGCGGGGGAGGACGTACCCGTGTACTGTCGAAACGAGGACACTGGTGATGTCGAAATCCGAACAGGGCGGGACCCTCGCCTGACTCGACGAAACGCAGAACTCGTCGAGGTCCGGACCGACGGCGACGTCAAACTCCGGTGTACGACCGATCACGAGATCCCAACGCGAAATCGTGGCATAGTCGAGGCTGCTGATCTCCGACGCGGCGACTCGCTTCACATCCTTCCTGCCTCCAGACTCGACTCTACCACGTCGCCGACTCCAGCCTCGGCAGCCAACCACAAAGTGGAGTGCGTCGAGCCTGCCGGTCGAGGCGACGTGTACAACATTACTGTCGACGAGCATCACAACTACTTCGCCGGCATCGATGCCGACGAAGACGTATTTATCAACGTACTGAATTGTGGCGAGCAACCCCTTATGGAGTACGAGGCCTGCAACCTCGGCCACATAAACCTCTCTACAGTCGCGGATACGAACACCCCCGACTGGCGGGTCTGGTCTGACCATCACCGCGAGGAGTACGACACCCTCGAGGACGCCGTCGACGCCTTCCTCGCGGACGCCATCGATCGCGAGGAGTTCGACCACCGCATCGAGTGGGGCACCCGCTTCCTGGAGAACGTCGTCACGATGTCGGACTTCCCCGTCGAGAAGATCGAGGAGACCGTCCGGAACAACCGGAAGGTCGGCCTCGGCATCATGGGCCTGGCACAGCTGTACATCCAGCTTGGTGTCGCCTACGGTTCGGAGGTGGCAAACGAGATCGCCCGCCAGCTGATGGTCGACATCAACCACGGCTCGAAGTGGGCCTCCCACGAACTCGCACAGGATCGTGATTCCTTCGCGAACTGGGAGGACTCGAAGTACGCGAACCCCACGGAGTACGCCGACTGGTTCGAGCGCATGACCGGACTGGACGCCGAGGAGTGGACGGATGGGTTCCCGATCCGAAACCACAACACGACCACCATCGCGCCCACCGGGTGTGTCGAGGAGAACTCGCTGGTGTCGACCGACGAGGGCCTCGTCCCGATCAAGGACCTCGACGAGACGACCGCCGAGTTCGAGCAGTGGAACGAGATCGAGGTGGGCGTCTCGACGGACGGTGGAACGAAGGCAGCGACCGCAGTCTACGACAACGGGTTCGCCGATGTCCGTCAGATCGAGACGGAAGGCGGTTTCAGCGTCGCCTCGACGCCGGACCACCGGTTCCGGACGATCACCGACGACGGCGAGTACGTCTGGCAGGAGGCAGCGGAGTTCGAGCCCGGCGATCGGATCCTCCTCCAGCGCGGGACCTTCGACTCGGGGTCGCGAGCGACGCTGGACACGAGCGAGCGCCAGAACTACCACTGGAACAGCGACGAACAACTCGAACTCCCGTCGGAGATGACGCCCGAACTCGCAGAGTTCCTCGGTTACTTCATGGGTGACGGGTACGTCCACGAGGACGTCGGCGTCAAACTCGTCGTCGAGTCCGACGCCGAGGGACTCGACGCCTACCTGCGAAAGTTAGGCGAGTCCGTGTTCGGCGTGTCGCCGACCGTCGAGGACCGTGACACGCGTCACGTCCTCGTGTTCGGCGGTCGGCACCTGCCCCGGTACTTCGAGGACAACGGCTGGAAGAAGGCGGACGGAAACGAGGGCGAGGCCGCGGCGAGCGCGTTCGTCCCGGACGAGGTCCTGCAGGGCAACGAAGCGGTCGCGAGAGCGTTCCTCCGCGGGCTCTTCGAGACCGGCGGAACTGCCTCCCGGAAAGTCGAACTGTCGACGGTCTCGAAGACGCTGGCGGATCAGGTGCAGACGCTGTTGCTCGCGCTCGGATGCGTGTTCGTCCGCGATACGCTGGAGACGGCCGACAGGAACGACCATTACGGCGACCGGCGGCGTCACAGCGTCCGTGGCGCGAACAAACGGGAGGACCAGCGGTTCCTCGAGGAGGTCGGATTCATAACGAAGTCCACCGAGTTCGACCTCACGCCCCAGTCGTACAAGAACGACACGTACCCCCCTGCCGTCGTCGACTCCCTCCGCGACGTCTCGGGGTACGACTCGGTCAGCAAGCCGGTGAAAAGCCGCGTCGATCAGTCACCGATAAATGGTTCCGTCTCACGGAAACTCGTCAGGGATATTGAGGAAGAGACCGGCGAAACGGTCCGGATCGACGGTCGACCGCTGGTCGACTTCTACGCCGCGACCGTCGGCTCCGTCACCGAAGAGAAGGCCTACACGAAAGACATCAGCGTCCCATCGAACAACACCTACGTTGCCAACGGGTTCGTGACGCACAACACCACCTCGATGGTCGGCAACACTTCCGGCGGCTGTGAGCCCATCTACAACGTCGCCTACTACAAGAACGTCTCCGACG
>JBDGQL010000052.1:0-14203 GCA_042219105.1 Karumarchaeum halophilus (SeqCode)
ACGGGGTCGTGCGGTCGTACCCCAACACGGTTACAGCCGACTCGATCACAGGACGCCCATTTCGTCGAGCCGCTCGGGCAGATACGTGTCGGTGACGAAGTCGAGTCCCCGCGAGGCCAGCGCCTGCTGTTCGGCCTTCTTGTCGATGTCGAGCTGGAGCTCGATCTGCTCGGTCCAGTACTCCGTCTGGAACCGCGGGTCCTCGAGTTCGTTCTCCAGGGCGTTCCGGTCGGAGTCCGAGAGGGGGTCCGTCGGGAGGTTGTAGGCGACGATGTCGGCCGGCTGGATTCCGATGAACTGCGCGGCGGGCGTTGCGAGGTACTCCGAGAGGTGCGCGGACTTGATCGACCCGTACGCCACGGAGCTGAAGATGCGGTACGACCAGGGATCGCTGTCGGTGAACACGGTGATCGGGAGGTCGAGTTCGTCGTGGAGGCGTTTCGTGAGCCGCCGGGTCGCGCGCGCTGGCTGGCCCTTGAGGTGGACGATCACGACGTCGTGGGCCTCGTCGAAGCCGTTCTCGACCAGACGGTCCCGCATGCCGCCGGTCTCCACCGCGAGGACGAAGTCGGCGTCGCATTCGAGAAACTGTATCTGGTCGGGGTTGTTCGGGATCTGATAGCCACCCTCGCCGACGTCTTCCTGGCAGTGGATCTCGCGTTCCCCCCGGCGGGTCTGCTCGAGGATCTCCAGCGGTCCGATGACGGTCGCGCCCGACTCCTCGGGACGCATGTGGAAGTCCTCGCGTTTCACCTCCGAGACGATCTCCAGATCCTCGATGAGCTGGTTTGACTCGTCCTGATCCGAGAACTGTGCCTCCTCTTCCTCCCAGCTTTCGGAGAGGTAGTACAGCTCCCGCAGCGTCGAGGAACGGTCCTCGGCGAGCTGGTCGGCGAGGAACTCGATGGTGTAGGCGGCCTTCAGGAGCTTGCGAGCCCCGTTCACCGTGTTGGCGCTCCGCGTCGTCTCGCGGTCGCCGTACACCCACACGTCGGCGTCCTCGTCGTACTCGATGTTTGACTTGGTTCGCGTCGGCAGGGACATCCGTGGAATCTCCCCGTTCTCGAACTGGTCGTACATCTCCGCGGCGAGGTCGATCAGCTGTTCGCGGGCCCTCTCGTCCTGTATCGCCGTGTCAGTGCTCATGCATCCACCGTGAGTTTCTCCGCTTCGATTCCATCGACGGCCACGTCGATGGAGGCGTCATCTCCGACCCGGTACGTGAGCGTCACCGCATCGCCAGCGGCGACCTCTGGCGCCCATTTCAGGTACCACTCCCCGTCCATCTCGACGGGAGTGCCCGCCGACAGCTCCTCCGGCTCGGCGGAGACGATCTCCGTCACGTCGAGTTCGACGCCGGCGCTGGTGTTGTTCTCGATCGTCAACTCGACCGTTCCCTCTTCGCGCGTTCGGGAGACGAGCACGTTGTTCATGACCTGCGCGAGCGTGGTGTCGACGTCCGGCTCCTCGCGTCCCGTGATGGCGGCCAGCTTCTCGCCCATCCTCGGGAGGATGTCGGCGATGACGGTCTGTTTGCGCCGGCGCTTCTCCAGGGAGCGGCGCCGCTTGAGGTGTGACTTCAGATCCCGGGCAGCCTCCCGGACCGCGAGCTCGATCTCCTTTTCGATTTCCGGCACGTTCGCGACGGCGTCCTTCGATTCGCTGGTGAAGGGGACGTTCGTCGAGGCGACGTGAATCAGGATGACCGCGGGCCCGCCGGGGATCCCGCTGCCGCCTGGCTGGTCGAGGCCGTAGTTGCGCCAGTCGATCTCCCGCATCACGTCAGTGATCGCGCACGCACCCTGCTGGTACACGAGGGGAACCCGGTTCGCAAACCGCATCAGGTCGGCGTCGCCGTCCTCGAGTTCGCCGCCGTACGCGATCCCGGCTTCGACGATGAACGGATCGCCGCCGTGGACCGCGGCGTCCCGCGTCTCCGAGGCGTAGAAATCCGCGTTGAACTCCTTGCGTAGACCCTCCTCGATCAGGTCGGCGCGGATCGGCGAGAGACAGTCCGTCGGGGGCGCCATCACGTCGATCGACCGCATGGCGTCGACGAACTCGGCTGCTGCGTCGCGGTCCTCGGCCACGGTGCCGACGTTCGGGGGCTCCTCCGGAACGGTCTCCATCGCCGACCAGAGCGCGTCGGTCACGTTCTCCCGGGCGGTGTCGCCGAACGTGGCGTCGTCGCGCTCCTCGGTCATGTCGGCCGCGCGGTCGGCGAACTCACGCACCGTCTCTCGGGTCGCGCGGTCCCGGTCGAGTCCGTCGAACTTCGAAGCGAGCCGGTCGGTGAACCCCCGGACCGTGGCCTCGTCCTTGCGATCGGTCGTGGCCGAGTCGACGAGGTCGTACAGGCGGTCGGTACGGTCCGCGGTGAGCGCCTCCCAGGCCGCCGCCGTCGCCTTCTCTCGCACGGTAGCGCCGAACGTCGTGTCGAACTCCGTCTCGATTGCGGCGGCCGCGTCATCGATGATCCCGTCGAGCGTGGAGCGGGTAACCGGCGCGTCGGCGTCGACGCTACCAGCCACGCGTTCGGCGAACGTCGCCGTCGCCTCGGCGGACTTGTTCGCCACGGCGTCGACGATCGCCGCCTCGAACTCCACGTCCGTGGCCCGGGGCGGGTCCCACCCCATCTCCCGGCCGAAGTACCGGTCCCGAAACGCGTCGAGGATGGCGTCGGCCGTCTTGCTACCCACCCGGGTGAACTCCTCCTGGAGGAACCCCGACAGCGAGTACGAGTCGGACCCCTCGAGCATCTTGATGACCGTCCCGAGTTCGACGCCGTGGGGGTGGGGGCGGATCTCCTCGGTCTCGGCGGGGAGTTCGTCGGTCGCGCGGTCTGACTTGAACTCGGAATCGGGCTCGACCAGTTCGATCCGGGCGTGGGGGTTGACCACGGCAGTGTGAGTGATGTAATCGTGGAGCTGCCGCCGGGCACGCATGTTCGCCTCCATACGGAGCTCGATCCGGGTGCCATGGGGGCGCTCCCAGGTGGTGGTGTCGTCTACCTTGATGTCGGGCTCGTTGTTCTCGGTGTCGATGATCAACTCGAAGTACCTGGCGGTGTCCCGTGAGGGGGTGCGGCTCGTGATCTTCGCCGGCGTGCCCGAGGTGAGCTGGGCGTACATCACGGCCGCGGAGATCCCTATGCCCTGTTGCCCGCGACTGTTCTTGACCGATAACGCTCCCTCGTTCGCGACGACGAAGTTCTCGTCTTCGCCCGTCGCGCCCGGGACGGAGATGTCGTACACGTACTCCGGCGGCTCTGTCTCCTCGACCTCTCGTACCGGCAGAAAGCACATGTCGGTCTCCGTAATGCCCTTGAGATTCTGAACCGCCTCCCAGAGTGTCGTTAGCTTCTCCGTCGGCTGGTGATCACCGTCGAGCAATCCCATCTCCTGTAGATTGTGAACGTAGTAGGGCTTCGTGACGAACTCCCCATCGAGGGCATCCTCTATCAGTGACTGATAGACCGCCGCGTGGTCCATGCTCGATCCGACGCCAGCACCGAGCAGTAGCCCCGGAATCGTATCCGGGACGGTGTCCCTGTTCACCTCACCGACGCGAACCTCCTCAAGCACCGAGGTAGGAATCCGTTTGTGATAAGGACGGATGTAACTGTTTTCGTCGCGCGCTCGCCGAGCCGGCGGATATCGGCCGAATCCGCCGGCCTCACGCGAGCGCATCGGTAAAGACTTACATCCGTCCTTATGACGTTGCTCACCGGGTGAGTCCGCCTCGTCGAACGTTCCCGCTACTGAAACGTCCTCCCCGTACACCTTCGTCCGGTAGACGGTGCTCGAATCGGGGGCGTACCCATCGGTGTTTTCGGTCGTTTCGGTACTCGCGAGGACTCCCTGCATGTTCCAGAGCACCGAGAGCTGTCTTGCCAGCGTCTCGCTCGTCGTCGCGTGTGAGAGCTCATTACCCGGATACGAATCACACCCGTCACCCTGGTACAGCGCCGCGATGAACTGTCGCTGGCGGTCCTGGCTCGCCCGGAAGAGGAACTCCGGGACCCGTTTCTCGTCGGCACCTTCGCCACACACGTTCGACAGGAACAGCGCCAGGGGCGAACCGAAGGCTTTCACCCGAGTCGAGTTCCGTTCGCGTTCGACCGTCGTCGTTTTCCCTCCGAGACCGACGACGGCGTTCTCGGTTGACTCGATCAGGTGGTCCTCGTGTGAGCCAAACGTGAACCCCACCTGGCGCGGCCCCGCGTGACCTTCGGAGACGTAGTACCCGAGTAGCTTCACGAACTCCGGGGACAGCGAAACGGTGACCGGCATCGACATCTCGTCGCCGCCGACCTGGTACGTTCTGAACTCACAATCGGAGGCTCTCTGTTCCCAGCCGAGTTCGATCACCGTCTCGGCCGGCAGGTATCCCTTTTCGAGGTAGTTGTTTTCGAGGCTGTCCTTGAGAACGTCCACGCCGTCGTACCGGTAGTACGTGCGTTTTCGATCGCTCTCTTCGCTCGGCTTTTTCCGTATCTTCTCGCCGTCTTTCAATTCGCGGAGCGTCCCCTCATCGAACCCGTACACGTACATCCTCCGGTCCTGTAGTTGCGTCGCCGAGAGGTGCTTGAGCAGGTTCACTTCCTCGGTGGTTTCATCGAACTGCGGAAGCCGTTTCGGGGCCAGAACCGTATCACCGGGGGCCAGCTCCCCGGCGTTTACTTCCTTCGTCTCTCCGTTCGCCGTCACCGAGAAGAGACTGTGATTCCCGGTCACCTCGACGGTTCGGCCCTTTTCGGTCGTGATCTCGTAGGTTCGCTCCTCGGTTTCGTGTCGTATCGCGTGCGTGACTGGCTGCCACGTCATCTCGTGGGTCCCGCGATCAAAGGACGGGACCTCGATTCCCGCCGGAACCGGGCGTGTCGCTGCGCCCCCCTGGGGAAGGTACGCGTCACAGAGGACGCCGATCGGAACGAACTCCACGCTATCGCCACGACGCACCAGCAACTGCTGATCCGGCGTCAACGACTGGGCACGCGCCCCGAACCGCGAGCCGTACAACAGCTTCCCGAAAATATTCGGGATCTGTTCCTTGGTAATTCCTGGTCCATTGTCCTCGACGATCAGCGTGTAGTAGTCCCGCTCTTCTTTAACTTCAACGTAAATGTCGGGGAGGAACCCGGCCTCCTCCGTAGCGTCGAGGGAATTGTGGCAGGCGAGTGGAGCTGTCCCGGCCATGAAGTTCTCGTCGCCCGGCACCGAGACGTCGTACACCCACTCGCCGTCGTACTCGATCCGTTCGACCTTCGTAACCGGGAGCGCGGTCAGGTCTCCCTCCGCAACCCTTCGACCACGAGATTGAAACTCAAGTTCACCGCCATCCGCGAGCTTTGCGTCGTCGACCTCTTCCAAGACGTGCTCTGCGGGGAGTTTCTTGATCGATGTCGATGACTGATCGGTTCGTACATACAGCAGGTGGCTCTCCTCGAACTCCGTTTTTCTGCCGTTTATCGACCGCGTTTCGGCCGGCTGGTGTTCGTGGGTCGTGTCGTACCCGATCGAGGAGAGCAGGTATCTGAGGCCCGATGAGAGTCGATCCGACTTCGTCGACAGGACGAGTCGACCCTCCTCGATATCTGCCAGTCCGTCGCCCTCACAGAGGACCGGAATCACGGCTTCAGTCGGATACCCGTCTCCGGCCGCGTACCCGAGAGCGAACCGTTCCCTGTGCGCGTCCGGAAAGTCGAAGACGAACCTCGGTATCCGCTTCTCCGAGGCGCCTGACCCGACCTCGAAGATCCGACTCATGACGAATCCGACGATCTTTGAGGGTACCGTGACGTTGGTCGCCGACTCGTGTGCCGAGACGGTCGATGGGGGGACTCCGAAGACGGATTCAACCAGATCCTCCGCGTGATCGATCAGGTTCGTCTCGTGAGAGCCAAGTGAGAGGTACACCTTCTCGTGATCGGTATCACCACCCGTTATACACCCCTCCGCAGCGTACAGACCGAGAAGTCCCGCCAGTTCGTCGTCGACAGTGAGTACCGTAGGGATGGTATATCGACCGAATCGGACTCCGAGTTCACAGTCCTCGTATTCCTCGATATCGAGATTGAGCTCCCGGATTACGTTGAGGGGGAGACGGTCACACTTCCGATAGTCGCTCATCCGATACTGTTCGTCTGCCTGTTCTCGGATCTCTTCGTATCGCTCTTCGATTAGTTCCCCGACGCCGTAGACCCCGATCGACTCCGTCCGTTCCGGCGGGAGGTCGAGTATTTCAGACACTAGATCGATCCGTTCCGTCGCTCCGTCACCCCACTCCGTGTCGGGAAGGACGACGTAATCATCCTCGGTGATGTCGCTTGTCTCGACGGACACGACTTCACCGTCGCGGAGGACGAAGACGCTGTGATAATCCGTGAGTTCGACCTCGCGACCCCCCTCGACGGTGATTCGGTAGATATCGCTGTTCACCCGATGGCGGAAAACGCTACTGACGGACTGGAAGTCGACATCATACTCCTGATCGAACGATAGTGCGTTCATCCCGTCCACACGGAGTTTTTCGAGGTCACCGTCACGCTTGACGATCACGTCCTCGCGGTTCTCCTCGATCAGATCATCGACGGCCGCACCGATCGGTTCGTGTCTGGTCTCTCCGTCCCGACGGTACACGAACGGCGTCGACCAAGTCAACGAATTGTCGACGGCTTCCTTGACTGCCGTCACGAGCGCCCGGGCCTCCGAGTCGAACCCGAGCATCTGTTTGTTCTTCTCGAAGAACTCGGCGATGGAGATCTGGCGCTGGCTCTCGGCCAGCTCGTCGGCGATGTCCCCTTCGCTCAGGGTCGACTGGAACGACATCTCTGTGAATTCGTACCGAAGGCGGAGTTAAAACGCCACCGATACTACGGTGAAAGTAAACGCCGTCCGTCGAATCGCTGGCGCGAGATTCGACTTACAGCCGACAGTATGACCCTCGTCTGACGCAGGGCTGACCGCTGCGTGACGCGCGCCCGCGCGCACATGCACAAGTTTAACATCGATGGGGGGCTATTCATAACAAGTTCTCATGTCCGACCAGAGCGACTACGGAGCCGGGCAGATTCAGGTTCTTGAGGGGCTCGAGGCGGTTCGCAAGCGCCCGGCGATGTACATCGGGTCGACGGACGCGAGCGGCCTCCACCACCTCGTGGAGGAAGTCGTAGACAACTCCATCGACGAGGCGATGGCTGGCCACTGTAGCACGGTCGACGTCACCCTGCACGAGGACGGCTCCGTGACCGTGGCAGACGACGGTCGGGGTATTCCGGTCGACACGCACGCCGAGTACGACCGGCCCGCCGTGGAGGTCATCCTCACGACGCTGCACGCCGGCGGGAAGTTCGACAAGGAGTCCTACCAGGTTTCGGGTGGCCTGCACGGCGTCGGCGTGTCGGTCGTGAACGCCCTCTCGGAGCGCTTCGAGGTCGAGGTGTGCCGGAACGGCGGCGTCTGGACCGAATCCTTCGAGCGCGGCGTCCCCGATGGACTCGAACGCACTGGCGACTCGGACGGCGAGACGGGAACGCGGATCACCTTCTCGCCGGACGGGGAAGTCTTCGACACGACCACGTTCGACTACGGCACGCTGGCTTCCCGGCTGCGCGAGCTCGCCTTTCTCAATCCGGGCGTCCGGATCACTATCGAGGACGAACGATCCGACGAGACCGATTCCTTCGAGTACGAGGGTGGGATCCGTGAGTTCGTCGAGTACCTGAACGAGTCGCGCAACCCGCTCCATTCGGACGTGATCTATCTCGAGGACGAGGTTGAGGACATCCGGGTCGAGGTGGCGATGCAGGCCACCGAGGATGTCCAGGAATCGATCCACTCCTTCGCGAACAACATCAACACCCGGGAGGGCGGCGCCCACCTCACGGGGTTCAAGACCGCGCTGACCCGGTGTGTGAACGACTACGCGGGCGACAACGGCCTCCTCTCGGATCTCGAGGAGAACCTCAAAGGCGAGGACATCCGGGAGGGGCTCACCGCTGTCATCTCGGTCAAACACCCCGACCCGCAGTTCGAGGGCCAGACCAAGACCAAACTGGGCAACTCCGAGGTCCGAGGCATCGTCGAGTCGGCGATGCACGCCGGCGTCTCGACGTACTTCGAGGAGAATCCCGACACCGCCGAGGCGGTCGTCGAGAAGGCCATCCAGGCCGCGAAGGCTCGCAAGGCCGCAAAGAAAGCAAAGGAGCTCACCCGCCGGAAGAACGCACTCCAGTCGACGGCGCTGCCGGGCAAACTCGCGGACTGTCAGACCCGCGATCCCGCCGGGGCGGAACTGTTCATCACGGAGGGCGACTCCGCGGGCGGCAGCGCGAAACAGGCCCGCGATCGACACTTTCAGGCCGTCCTCCCGATCAAGGGCAAGATCCTCAACGTCGAGAAACACAGGCTCGACCGGATTCTGGAGAACGACGAAATCCGGGCGATGATCCGCGCCATCGGCACCGGCATCGGCGACGAGTTCGACATCGGGGACCTGCGGTACGGGAAGCTGATATTCCTCTGTGACGCCGACGTCGACGGCGCCCACATCCGGACGCTCCTGTTGACGTTCTTCTATCGCCACATGCGCCCGCTGATCGAGCACGGCCACGTCTACGCCGCCAAACCCCCCCTGTACCGGATCCGGTACCGCGGCGACACCTACGACGCCATGACCGACGCGGAGCGCGACCGGATCATCGAGGAGGTGTGTGACGGCAACCCCTCGCAGGTCCAGCGGTTCAAGGGGCTAGGCGAGATGAATCCCGAACAGCTCTGGGAGACGACGATGAACCCGGAGAACCGGTATCTGAAACGCATCCGCCTGGAGGATGCCGCCGAAGCCGACCGGATGTTCTCGGTCCTGATGGGTGATGCCGTCGAACCGCGAAAGCAGTTCATCGAGGACCACGCCGACGAGGCCGAGTGGGTGGACATCTGAGCATGACCAGTACACACGAGCCGACTACGACTTTCAACACAGCACACACATGAGTTCAGACGTACCCGACACGCCGACCGAGCCCGGGGATCGCATCGACGACGTCCGCGTCGAGGAGGAGATGGAGCAGTCCTACATCGACTACGCGATGAGCGTCATCGCCGGGCGCGCCCTGCCGGACGTCAGGGACGGCCTGAAGCCGGTTCACCGGCGCATCCTGTACGCGATGCACCGTTCGGGCGTCACCAGCGGCTCGGGCCACCGGAAGTCCTCCTCGGTCGTCGGGGAGACGATGGGCGATTTCCACCCACACGGCGACTCGGCAATCTACGACACGCTCGTGCGGATGGCCCAGGAGTTCTCGATGCGGTACCCGATGATCGACGGCCAGGGCAACTTCGGCTCCGTCGACGGCGATCCGCCCGCCGCGATGCGCTACACCGAGGCCCGGATGGCGCCCATCGCCGAGGAGTTTCTCGAGGACATCGAGAAGGACACCGTCGACTTCGAGTCGAACTACGACGACCGCCTCGAGGAGCCGGCCGTCCTGCCGGCGAAGGTGCCCGGACTGCTCGTGAACGGCTCCTCGGGAATCGCGGTCGGGATGAGCACGAACGTCCCGCCACACAACCTGAGTGAGGTGGTCGAGGCGACGATTCACCTCATCGAGAACCCCGACTGTAACGTTCTCGATCTGGTCGACACCCGCGAGTTCGACGACGAAGGGAACCTCCTGCACGGATCGGACGGCCCGATCGAGGGGCCGGACTTTCCGACTGGGGCGAAAATCGTCGGTCGGGAGCCGATCTACTCGGCCTACGAGACAGGTCGGGGACGAATCAGGGTCCGCGCCGATTACGACGTGCTCAGGGGGGAAGACCGGATCGTCGTCAACGAGATTCCCTTCCAGGCCAACAAGTCCCGGATGGTCGAGAAGATCGCCGACTTCGTCAACGACGGGGAGATCGAGGGCATCTCGGATCTCCGGGACGAGTCCGATCGCGACGGTATCCGGGTCGTGATCGAATTGAAGCGGGGAGCGAACGCCGATGTCGTCGAGAACCAGCTCCTGGAGCGCGTGTTCGAGCGCACGTTCGGCGTCATCAACCTCGCCCTCGTGGACGGCCAGCCGGAAGTGCTGGATCTCAAGGAGACCCTGGAACACTACCTCGACCACCGGAAGAGCGTCGTCCGCCGGCGCTCGGAGTACGAACTCGAGGAGGCCGAGGACCGCGCCCACATCCTCGAGGGTCGTCTGAAGGCCCTGGAGAACGCCGACGCCGTGGTCGAAACTATCCAAGACGCAGACGACCGTGACGCCGCGAAGGACGCCCTCGGGGCCGACTTCGGGTTCTCCGAGGCACAGGCCGAACACATCGTCCGGATGCAACTTGGCAGTCTCACCGCGATGGAGGGCGCGGAGATCGAGACCGAGTACGAGGGGGTGACAGACCGGATCGAGCGCCTGGAGGAGATCCTAGCGAACGAGTCCGAACTCCTCGGCGTCATCACGAACGAACTTCGCGAGATCGAGGCGGAGTACGGTGACGAGCGCCGCACGGACATCGAGGAGGGTGCTGACACGCGCCGCCGGGAGGACCTCATCCCCGAGGAGGACGTCGTCGTCGTCGTCACGGAGGACGATTACATCAAGCGCACGCTCCTCTCGGAGTTTCGCGCACAGAACCGCGGCGGCAAGGGGATCATCGGCGCGGACCCCAAGGAGGGCGACCGCGTTTCGACGGTGTTCCAGGCCAGCACCCACGATTACCTCCTCTGTTTCACGAACCACGGCCAGGTGTACCGGCTGAAGGTGTACGACATCCCCGAGATGGGCCGGACTGCGCGGGGGACGTCGGCGGTGAACGTTCTCGATCTGGATGACGGCGAGGAGATCGAGTCGGTCGTCGCGACCGACGACCTGGATGAAGGAGCGTACCTCACCACCGTCACCAAGAACGGATACGTAAAGCGCACGCCCGTCTCGGCCTACGAGAACATCCTCTCGACGGGGATCATCGCCACAAAGCTGGAGGACGGCGACGAACTCACCGACGTCGTGATGACCGACGGGAACCACGACCTCGTCATTGCCACCCGCGAGGGAATGTCGATCCGCTTTGCGGAGGAGGAAGTGCGTTCGATGGGCCGCAACGCCCGCGGCGTGCACGGGATCGCGTTCGAAGACGGCGACAGGGTCGCCGGCGTCACCGCCGTCGGGTCCGACAGTGAGTGGACGCTCACAGTAACGAAAAACGGCTACGGGAAGCGGACCGAGATCGACCAGTACCGCCTCCAGTCCCGCAACGGCAAGGGCCTGATCGACATCAAAACCGGCGACCGGAACGGCCCCGTGTGTTCGATCGAGACGGTGTGTTCCGGCGACCACCTCGTCGCGATGACGGAGGCCGGACAGATCATCCGAGCGCCGATCGATGACGTGTCGATTGTCGGCCGGAACACGAAGGGCGTGATCGTGATGGAAGTCGACTCCGAGGACCGCCTGGCGAACGTCGACGTCGTTCCCTCGACGGTCGCGGAGTGATATACTGTCGGACAGAAGTATTGATAATTCGAAGGCCCCCCGTCCCGGGGGTTCGATTATCAATGTCTCTGTCCGACAGTATACCGTCGACTGTACGTCCGTGACGTAATTCGCCACTCCGGCGTGGCGAATATCTTCGTCGAGTCACAGCCGACAGTATCACTCGTCGTAGTGGAACTCCGTCCACGGTCCATCGATGAATGGGTAGTCGTCGACGACATCCAGATTCACCTCGACGCCCAGTCCGGGGTCGTCCGTGATGGATATGACGCCGTTTTCGATGGCCGGCTGGCCCTCGATCAGTTCGAACGCCAGATCGAAGGGGTACATTCCCGGGTCGGGGTCGGCGTCGAACAAGGGGTCGTTTTCAAACACGGGGTACTCGACGAGGCTGGTCTCGGGCGCGGCCGCGACGAGGTGGGCGTTGGCTGCGAGTCCAATCCACGTACCGAAGTTATGCGGGACGAACTCGATATCGTCACGACTGGCACAGAACTCGACGGCGTCCCGACACCCGCTGAACCCTTCGTGGTGGCGAACGTCGCCCTGAAGGAACCGCACCGCGCCGGTCTCGCCGAGATTGACCAGTCCGGCAGGTGTCTCCTCGCTCTCGCCGCCAGCGAGCGGGGCTCCGGTCTGCGCGAGGTCGGCGTACGCCTTGTGGTCGTCGGGTTCGACGGGCTCCTCGATCCAGTATGCGCCGTGCTCGTCGGCGTGGGTGAGGAGTTTCCGGACGGTGGCGCGATCGTACCCATCGCGGATTTTCCACCACGTATGGGTGTCTAGCATTATTTCACAGTCCGCAAGCGTCTCTGCCAGCAGTTTCACCGTCCGGCGGTCGCCATCGACGCCGATCCCGGGGCGGTACTTGTACCCGAAAAACCCGAGTTCCTCGATGACTTCGGCCTGTTCGACGTATCCCTCGGGCTCCATGTACATGCCGGCGCTCGCGTAGAGGTCCAGGTCCGTCGTCGGGTCAGTCCCGTACTCCTCGGCGAGCAACTCGCACACCGGTGCACCCAGTTCCCGCCCGCGAACGTCGTACAGTGCGACGTCGATAGCCGAGATAGCTTCCGTCACGTCGCCGGATGATAGGTTCGTATCGCGGATCAGGTCGTGGGCATCGGTAATCCGTTCTACCGTCTCGCCTTCGATCGCGTCGGCGACCGGACCCGAGATGACGTCCGCGAACGTGCCCTGGGGCTCGCCTTCGAAGAACTCTCTCATCGCCGAGCAACTCGCGCCAGCGGTCGCTACGCCTCGCTGTCCGTCCGCCGTCTCGACGACCACGAGGACGACATCTCGTTTCAGCAACCGTCTCGTCCCGCCGTGGAAGGGCCTGTCCTGTGGCGGATCAATCGGAGACGACAGCGCGTAACCGCTAACGTCCGCTATCTCCATACCAGTGCCGTACTTCGACACTATGATAAATCATCCGTTGTCGTCCGGTTCGTCGTACTTACTATGGGGCTATCTCCCGACAGAGCAGTTGGAAGTCCTCGGGTTCGAACTCCGCAGTGAGTTCATCCAGTTCACTGCGACGTCGTTCCACCTGCGCTTCGAGCCGGACGAACTCCGGTGACTCTTCGAGTTCGGTCTCCGGCTTGTGAGTCTTGAGCGTCGCGTACTTCGAGAGGAGAGCGAAGTACTCTCTGAGAAGTTCCTGGTAATCGGATCGGGCGAGCATCTGCTCGACGGTGTTTCGCAACTCCGCCTTCCCGACCGGTTTCACGACGTAGTCGTCGAACTCCATTTCGAGGATGTCGAAATCCGGGGTAACGCCGGTCACGAGCGCAGTCCGACACTCGGGATGGCGCTCGTTGATGCCTTCGAGAATGTCGTCGCTCGAACTGTTGGGGAGTTTGCGATCCAGAAGCGTCACCGCGACCTCTTCGTCGAGTCGCTCAAGCGCTTCCGCACCGGAGTACGCTTTTCTGACGTCGTACTTTCCGGACAGATACTGGGCGTGAGTGTCAGTGAGATTCGGTTCGTCGTCGACAATAAGAACCGTTGGACGGCCCGGACCAGCCATTATCGCATCTTCGTTCTAGCGGGTTATTAAACTACTCCCTGCAGGGAGTAATACTGTCGGTCACAAGTTCGTGGAGGAATTCGCCACCCCGGGATGGTGAACATCCCCATCGAGTCGTGACCGACAGTATAAGGGAACCTACGCTCGCAGGAGTCGCAGGGAGATGACGACGACGAGGAGGAGTGCGAGGAGAATCGACCCGATCCCGGCCGCCTGGGCGTCCTTCAGCCCGCGACTCCGCCCCGCACTGTACAGGCCGACGAACAGGAATCCGACGATGGCGACTCCGAACACGCTCAGCAGGATCAGTTCACCCTCTGACTGACCGATACCGAGGACGTTCGATCCCCCGACGAAGCCGACCGCGCCGATCGCGACCAGGAGCGCGAGCACAACGAACCCCACGGTCCAGGTTATCGGATTCCTGGCCACCTCGACCACGGAGGCCGCCTGTCCCGTCTCCGGGGCGGGACTGCGTTCCCAATCCCTGATCACTCCGATCGCGAGTATGACCACCAGCAAAACGCCGCCCATCAGGACGGTGCTTTGGATCGCTGCCATGCGGTGTGTTCCTCGTCCGTAACTCGGAACGCCCACGGTTATAAGTGTTCGATTTTCGTTCGAGGACGCGGGTCGACAGAAGTCCTGATAGATATTCGCCGGGTACGGTGGAGGCTAATTCT
>JBDGQL010000166.1:0-14171 GCA_042219105.1 Karumarchaeum halophilus (SeqCode)
GCGAGATGTCACCCCAGCCCTGGATCCGGTCGACCCGGTTCCAGTCAGTCTCCCCATGTCGGAGGAGCAGGATCCGACCCATTATGTTGAGTATCTCCGCGGGGGAACAAAAGCTATTGGGTGGTCCGCTGGTAGGGTCGGTTATACGGATCGACGGAACTGTTGATAGAATCAGCCTCCGCCACACCCCGGCGAATATCTATCAGGGCTTCTGTCGCCCGTATACGCCGGAGTGGTAGCAGGAAGGAGATTCGCCAGCCGGGAGCGGTGGAACTCGACGGCGCGCTCGCCGGTCCATTCGGGGTACCGCGGGCGTGTTACGACGCCGTTGGAGTCGACCGCCGACCGGAGGACGGCAACCAGACGGTACACCGACGGGACGGTGGGGTACGGGCGGACCGACTCGTAGCCCTCCCGGAACGCCGCCCGGAGGGGGTCGGCGTCGGCGACGTACCAGTCCGTCGCGAGGTACTCAGCCTTCGCGGCCGCGAGTCCGGCGGGCGCGGCGAGTGGATCGCCCCAGTCGACCACCGCCGACAGCTCCCCGTCCTCGATGAGCGCGTTCCCCGGCCGGAGGTCCCACGGGTAGAGAACGGGGTCGCCGGGATCCAGGTCGCGAATCGACTCGATAGCGTGGTGCAGATCCCCGCGGAGTCGATCGAAGTCGGCCGGGAGCGCCTCGACCCCCTCGCGGGCGTAGTGGCGAAACCAGGTCGAGAAGTCGGGCGCGCCGCTCGCACGGAACGCCGAACGATCGCACCCCGACGCGCAGGTGATCCCGCCGAACCCCTCGAACGCGAACGCCTCGTGCAGTTCGGCCAGGTGTCGGCCGAACGCCCGCGCGATCCGCCACTGGAGGGGGCGATCGAGCCCCGCGAACCGGCCGTGGAGGTTCTCACCGCTTGCTCGCTCGCTGACGACGTAACTGGTGCTCCCGTGGGTGCCGATCCTGAGAACGTCGGGTACCGGCACGCCCGTTCGCTGCCTGATGGCTCGGGCGAGTTCACCCTCCGTCCGGAGGGAGTTCTCCGAGGAACACTGGACGACCACGGGGTCGCTATCCTCGAACCAGACGGCGACTGTGCGTTTCGAGTTACCGGCGGTCGATACCGACGTCGATTCGACGGTGCGGTCGGGAAAAATCACGCCGACCAGCAACCGGTCCGAGTTCATCGAATATCCTTTAGGATCAGTCTCATATAGTTTCATCGGCAGGTTACAACAGCATATCAGGTTACCAGATTCACAGGCCCTCGGGCGTTCGTAACGTACTTCCCCACCCCGGGGTGGCGAATCTCTTTATCGAGTCACGGCCGACAGTATTAACCTGTGGCCCACACAGGGATCAGTCATGCAAACTGGGTTGAGCGAGCGGTACGACGCGATAATCGAGGGGGAGGAGCGCGCGTCGGCGGAGACGTTCGAGGTCACCGACCCGGCGACGAACGAGCCGATCGCGGCGGTCGCGGAGTCCGGCCCGGAGGTCGTCGACGCCGCGGTGACGGCCGCTGAGCGAGCTACCGGGGCGTGGGAGCAGGTCGATCCTGAACGGCGTGGCCGGCTTCTCCGAGAGGTCGCCGACCTGATCCGGGAGAACGTCGACCGGTATGCCCGCATCGAGACCGCCGAAACCGGCCGCCCGCTCTCCCAGTCCCGCGGAAACGTCCGGGACGCGGCCGGCTACTTCGAGTACTACGCTGGCCTTACGGACAAGATCGAGGGTGAGACGATCCCGCTGCCGGGCGAGCGCCTCGATTACACCGTGCGCGAGCCTCTGGGTGTGACCGGCCACATCGTGCCCTGGAACGCCGCGCTCGTTCTCGGGGCGCGAAGTTTGGGACCCGCGCTGGCCTGTGGCAACACCGCGGTCGTCAAGCCCGCTCCCGAGGCGCCGCTGTCGCTTCTGACCTTCTGTCGGGACCTCCTCGACCTCGATATCCCTGACGGCGTCGTGAACGTCGTACCCGGCGACGGTGAGACGACGGGCGCGGCGCTCACCGGCGATTCCCGCCTCGGAAAGATCATCTTCACCGGATCGCGGGCGACGGGCAAGACGGTCATGCGCGAGGCGGCGGCAAACGTGGTGCCGGTGGGACTCGAACTGGGGGGCAAGAGTCCGAGTATCGTCTTTCCCGACGCCGACCTCGAGGCGGCCGTCGATGACACAGTAAAGGTGTTTTTCAACTCCGGGCAGATCTGCTTTGCGACGACCCGGGTGTTCGTCCACGAGGACGTCTACGACGCGTTCGTCGACGACCTCGGCGAGCGCACGGAGGCGCTTACCGTCGGGCCGGGCGAGGAGGATCCCGACGTCGGGCCGCTCATCTCGCCGTCGGCACGCGACCGGGTCGCCGATTCCGTCGAGACTGCGGTCGAAGACGGCGCCCGGGTCGTCGCTGGCGGCGAGATTCCCCGCCAGGATGGCAACTTCTACGCACCGACGGTCCTCGAGGGCGTCGAGGACGACCACGAGGTCTCCCGGACCGAACTGTTCGGCCCGGTGTTGAGCGTGTACGCCTTCAGCGAGGAACGGGAAGCGATCGAGCGCGCGAACGACTCCGACTACGGGCTGTACGGGGCGATCTGGACGCAAACCCTGGATCGAGCCCACCGGGTCGCGGCCGAACTCGACGCCGGCAGCATCACGGTCAACGAGTACCCCGCGACCTTCCCACAGGCACCCTTCGGCGGGTACAAACAGAGCGGCATCGGCAGGGAGAAGGGCCGCCAGGCGATCACGGAGTACACGGAGCTCAAGAACGTCTCGATCGCTCTCGGCGACACGCCGGGAGCCGTCTTCGAAAAATGAACACCACGACGCCGGATCTGGACGGGAGATTCGCGGATCGGACGGGGATCGTCACCGGCGGCGCGAACGGCATCGGGCGGGAGATCGTCGAGCACCTCGCAGCAGGGGGCGCGACCGTCGTCGTCGCCGACGTCGAGGACGGCCCGGAGTTCGGGAACGAACTCGACGACCGGGTCCACCCCGTCGAGACGGACGTGACTGACGAGGCCGCGGTCGCCGACCTGGCGACGATGGCCGTCGAGGAGTTCGGCTCCATCGACGTACTCGTGAACAACGCCGCCGTCTACAGCCCCCTCGTGACGGAGCGGGACCGCGGGTTCGACGAGATCCCGGTCGAGGAGTGGCGGTCGGTGATCGACGTGAACCTGACGGGCGTGTACATCTGCTGTCGGGAAATCGCGCCCCGCATCGCGGAGACCGGCGGCGGCAGCGTCGTCAACATCGCCTCCGCCGTGGCGTTTTTCGGCGCGACCGGGTACCCCCACTACGTCGCCTCGAAGGGCGCTATCGTCCCGCTCACGCGCTCGCTTGCACGGGAACTCGGCGGGGAGGGCGTCCGGGTGAACGCCATCGCGCCCGGACTCATCCTCTCGGAGGCGAGTCAACAGCTATCCGAGGAGTACATCGGGTCGGTCGTCGACCTGCAGTGCATCGACCGCCCCGGCAGACCCGAGGACGTCGTGGACACGGTCGACTTTCTCGCGAGCGAGCAGTCGTCGTTCATCACTGGGAGCACCCTCCACGTCGACGGCGGCCAGACGCTTCGGTGAGACCGCGGGAACGCGCGGGTCGGCGACCGTATCTCGACGGTCCGGTCGGCAGCTACACTTCCGCGTCCTCGACGGCGTCCCAGTCGATGTCGAGGCCCAGTCCGGGAGCGTCGGGTGGCGCGATGGCGCCGTCATCGGGGAGCACGGGCTCTTTCAGCATGAAGTCCCGCGCCTCGGGGACGAACCCCGGCGGCTCGTGGGGGTACTCACACCACTCCGCGTGCGTGGCGGCAAGCAGGTGGAGGTTGGCGACTAACCCCAGCCCGTTCGACCAGGTGTGAGGGGCGAACCCGAGACCGAACGCCTCGGCCATGCCGGCGGCCTTCTTCCCGTTCAGGATCCCGGTCGCGAACACGGCGTCGGGCTGGAGGATGTCGAGCGCGTCGTGAGCGACGTACTCCCGGAGGGTGTGGAGTCCGCTCACGGACTCTCCCCCGGCGATAGCGATTGACGTGCTCGCCCTGAGTTCGGCGAGGCGGCGGTAGTTGTTCTGGCCGAGTGGCTCCTCCAGCCACGCGACCCCGCCGACGTCTTCGAGTTCGCCCGCCACCCGCTTTGCCTGCGGGAGCGACCACGAGCCGCCGGTCTCGCCGGCGAGACGCATGCTCCAGCCGTTGTTGGCGTCGACCATCAGCGTCAGGTCCGGGAACGCCTCGCGGACCGCCCGGGCGAGGTCGAGATCGGACGCGACGTCGTCGGCGGTGAACCGGAGTTTGACCGCCTCGAAGCCCTCGTCGACGCGATTTTGGACGTATTCGAGGCGCTCCTCCGTGGGCCGTATCGATCCGGTGCTCGCGTAGACGGGGACAGGCCTGTCGTCGCCCCCGAGCAGGCTGTAGACCGGCTTGCCGGCCGTCTTGCCGATGATGTCCCAGAGAGCTATCTCCATGTAATAGGCGTCCGCGCCGAGAAACTCGACGGTCTCGAGTAGGTCGAGAATTCGTTCGACCTCGTGGGGATCCTCGCCGACCAGTTGTGACTCGAAGACGGGTTCGAGATCGAGACCGCCGGGGAAAGAGGGCATCGCGGTGTGGCCCGTGACGCCCTCGTCGGTGTGGACCTCGAACAGGTCGACGGTGAGGTCGGGCTGTGTGCCGCCGGGGACCCAGGAGGGGTCGAACGGTTCGGGGAGCGACCGTCGTATGCGTCGCTGCGTAATGTCGGTGATCTCCATCGTTCGTATTCCCGGTCCGGGGCAGCCAGGAATAAATGTATGGGGACGCCATCGGATCGCCCGCGCAGGGGCGCTACCGTGTCGGTCGCGCTGGAACGCTACCGCGTCGGCCGCGCAGGGGCGCTCCGTGAGACCTCTATCGCGTCGCCGCTCTTGGCGTCGAACAGGTAGACGTTCTCGGGGTCGATCGTCAGCGTGACAGCTTCACCCGGCGAGGGACGAACCGAAACCGGGGTGCGGACGGTCAGGTCGACGGCGTCGTCACGGGCGTTTTCGTCGGTCCTCTCTCGGGCGTCGTCCTCCTCGTCCTCGCCCTCCACGACGTCGACGGGCGCTAACTCCTCGGTTTCGAGAAAGACGAAGTTGCCGTCACCCTGGTACTCGACCTCGGTGACGCGGGCGTCGAGAGCGATGTCGCCGGACCCCCCGACGGTGAGATCCTCCGGGCGGAACCCGGCGACGACCTGTGACGGCGTCTCCCCGGAGTCGTCCGTCGGGGTCGGGATCGTCAGCAGATCTGTCCCGCCCGTGTGGACCGTCGCGTTCTCGCCGTGCGTCGTCAGCGACGCCCCGGCGACGTTCATGGCGGGGCTGCCCAGAAACTCGCCGACGAACCGGTTTGCGGGCTGTCTGTAGGCGACGTCCGGCTCGGCGAACTGCTGGAGGCGCCCGTCGTTCATGACTGCAATCTTATCGGCCATCGTCATCGCCTCCTTCTGGTCGTGGGTGACGTAGACGGTGGTGATGTCGAGGCTGCGGTGGATGCGCTGTAGCTCCCGGCGCATCTCCGCACGGAGCTTCGCGTCCAGGTTCGAGAGAGGCTCATCCAGCAGAAAGATATCGGGTTCGCGGACGATCGCTCGGCCGAGTGCCACCCGCTGTTTCTGGCCGCCGGACATCTCATCTGGCGGGTCCTCGAGCACGTCGGTTATCTCGAGCAGTTCGGCCGTCTCGGTGACCAGTTCCTCCCGTTTGGAGGCGCTCATGCCCTCGGCGTGTTTGAGACCGTAGGACATGTTCTCCCGGCCCGTCATGCTCGGGTACAGCGCGTAGTTCTGGAACGCCATCGCGACGTTGCGCTCGACGGGGGCCAGATCCTGGACCTCCCGCCCGTCGAGGCGGATCTGCCCCTCGGTGACGGTTTCGAGGCCGGCGATCATCCGCAGGGTCGTCGTCTTTCCACAGCCGGAGGGGCCGACTATGACGACGAACTCGCCGTCTTCGACGGCCAGGTCGACCCCGTCGACCGCCCGTTCGGTCCCCTGTGCGTCGTCGTACACCTTCGTCACGGAGTCGAGTGTGAGCCGTGCCATCAGAGACGCCTCCCTTCGGCGTCAAACGCGAGCAGGCCATCCGTGTCGAACTGTACGTACAGCGAATCGCCCGCCGAAGCGTCAAAATCGTCAGCCTGCACGAGAAACCGGTTCTCACCGCGTTTCAGTGCTGCCTCGTAGGTGTGTCCGAGCGGTTCGACCACGTCGACCGTAAACTCGATCGGTTCGGTTACGCTCCCCCCGGTCGACCGTCCCTGGCCGACGAAGGCGTCCTCCGGCCGGACGCCCAGACGCGAGGTCTGTGGTGGCACGTCGATTCCGAGACGGTCCAGGGGAACGCCGTCGCCGTCGTCACCATCGTTGTCGTCCCCCAGAAGGCGTGGGCTCTGTGTCCCGTCGTACGCCACCTCGAGAAAGTTGATCGAGGGATCGCCGAGAAAGCCGGCGACGAACTCGTTTTTGGGGTCGGTGTACACCTCCTCGGGGGTGCCCACCTGCTCGATCTCGCCGTCGTTCATGATGACGATCCGGTCGGCGATCGACAGCGCCTCCTCCTGGTCGTGGGTGACGTACACCGTGGTCGTGCCGAGTTGTCGCTGTAGTCTCTGGAGTTCGGCCCGTGTCTGGACACGGAGCTCCGCGTCCAGATTCGAGAGTGGCTCGTCCATCAGAAACGCGCGTGGTTCGCGGATAATCGTCCGCCCGACTGCGACGCGCTGTTTCTGGCCGCCCGACAGCTGGTCGGGATCCTTTTGAAGCAGGTCCGTGATTTCGAGCAGGCGTGCGACCTCCTCGACCTTTCGTTCCTTCTCCTCGCCGCTCAGGTCCATCTTTCCGAGCGGGAACCGGAGGTTCTCTCTGACGTTCTTGTGTGGGTACAGCGCGTAGTTCTGGAACACCATCGAGACGTCGCGGTTCTGGGGTAGCACCTCCGTGACGTCCTGTTCGCCGATGGCGACCGTGCCACTCGTGACCGTTTCGAGACCGGCGATCATTCGGAGGGTCGTCGTCTTCCCGCAGCCGGAGGGGCCGAGCAACACGAGAAGTTCGCCGGGCCTGACCTCCAGGGAGATGTTCTCGACGGCGACCAGATCGTCGTACTGTTTCGTGACGGAGTCCAGCTGGATCCGCTCGCCGGCTCCTCCTCCGAGTTCGGCGTCGCCAAGATTGGATGTGGTGTCTGTTCTTGCCATATCAGTCCATGCTTCCGAAGCTGAGTCCTTCGACCAGGTACCGCTGGAGGTAGAGGAACAGGATCAGCACGGGGATCGTCGTGATGAGTGACGCCCCGAGCACCTCACCCCAGACGTTGTCGTACGCGAACTGGAGCTGTTCGATCCCGATCGGTAGCGTGTAGAGATTCTGGTCTCGCAAGAAGAGGCTAGCGTACAGGTACTCGTTCCAGGACAGCAGGAACGCGTACATGTACGTCGCAACGATCGCGGGCTTGCTCATCGGAATAGTGATTCGAAGGATCACCTCCAGCCGGGAGTACCCGTCCATCATCCCCGCCTCCTCGATCTCCTGGGGGATCGACCGAAAGTAGTTTCCGAGCAGGTACAGCCCCAGCGGGATGACGAAAATGAAGTGCGTCAGGATGATGCCCGTCCGGGTGTTAACGAGGTCGATCCAGACGACGATCTGGAAGATCGGGATCACCAGCAGGATGCCCGCAAACATGTAGTTCACCAGGACGCCCCGCGAGAACAGCCAGCGCCCGGGGTATTCGAGCCGTGCGAAACTGTAGGCACCGAATATCGAGAACAGGACACCCAGCGCCGCGGAGATGGTTGCGACGATCAGGCTATTGATGAAGTACTGCACGAACGGCGCCGACTCGGCCCCGAACAGGGCGCGGTAATTATCCAGGGTGATTTCAGACGGCGCCGGGACGACTTTCGGTGGGAGGCTGTACAACCACGACTCGTCGACGAAACTCGTGGCAGCCATCTCCCAGAAGGGGTACACCGACACGAACACGACGGACCCGAGTATCACGTAAAACAGCGCACGCTCCCACAGCGGTGCTTCGATCGACTGCCGGCGGAACCGGCGGGTGAACCGCCTCACCGAACGCGTTGCCGAGGTGATGAGTTCCAGTAACATGTTACCAGTCGAGTACGTACTTCACGTAGAAGGCAACCAGTATCAGCAGTGCGATCACCATCAGGTTTGCGACGGCTGCCGCGTACCCCCGGCTGTACTGCTGGAACCCCTTTACGTACACGAACGTGCCGAGAATCGGGACGTTGTTTCCGACGAACAGCCACACGTCGGTGAACACGTTGAAGTTCCAGATCCAGCGCAACAGAAACACCGTCCCGATAACGTATTTTAGTTCGGGGAGGGTGATGTCCTTGAACCGGGCGAACCGTCCGGCACCGTCGATCTTGGCGGCCTCGTACAGTTCGTCCGGGATTGACCGGAGTCGCGCTACGATGAGGAGAAATGCGAACGGGAAATACCGCCAACTCTCGAAGACGATGACCATCGGTACCGTCTGGCGGATGTTCGTACCCGTCGCGTACAGTCCCAGAAAGTCCCGGAAGAACACCGTCGCGGTACCCCACGTCGGGTGCCACATCCACCGCCACACGAACGCCACGGCGACCAGCGGTGCGATGTAGGGCAACAGGACGAGTCCCCGCGCGAGGCCATCGCCGCGGAACTTGTTCCGGAACAGGAGCGCCACGCCTAATCCGACGGCCGTCGCGCCGATATCGCTGAACAGGGTGATTGCCACCGTGTTGAACGCAGCCTCCCAAAACTCGGGGTCGTTGACGATCTCCTGGTAGTTCGCCAGCCCGACCCAGTCCGGTGACTCGCTTGGCCTGATGGGAACCTTGGTAAAGCTGAGATACACGTTGTACGCGACTGGGTACAGCAGGGACGCCGCGACCAGCAACACCGACGGAAGGATCAGCGCGTACCCGAGAAGAATCTCCTTCTGTTTGATCGTATAGTCCCTGCTGAACACGGACGATTCCGCGACCCAACGCCGGATCGAAGTCGACATTTAGCTTATGACGTTTCGCATCTCCTCGGCCGTTTCGCTCGCAACCGTTCCCGCAGCGTCACCGTTGATGACACGCTTGATGGCGTCGGTGATGAGAAGCTCTCCCCTGATGTCCCCGATTTCGGGGAACACGTTCGAGCCCCGGCGGCCGAACCGCTCCGCGTTTGCGATGGAGTTCGGAATGTCCTCATCAAGCCACGCATCCGGCCACTTGTCGAACAGGTCGAGACTGCGGTACGCATCGCTGTCCAGAACGGCTGGCCGGGTCGGGTTGAACAGCCCCGGCTGGAGGTGGCAGAAGTTGACGTATGGGCTGTTCGATCCCGCCGGCGGGGGCGTTGCAGTCCCGGTCGCAGTCGGGGTGCTGAGATCTTCCTCGGTTCTGTGCATGAACTTCTGGAACGACTTGGAAGCCCGGTTCTTGCTCGCATTCTGGGTCAGCATCGTCGCCGTCGAGACACACTCGCCGTAGGTCGCCTCCTTCTTCGGACCGTCAATCGAAAGAGCCGCCTTCCACCCACCTGGCCCCTCGTCAAACGCGGTCTCAAAAAAGAAGCTGATCGTGTTGCTCGTGTAGACGTACGTCTGGCGCTTCTCCCAGGCTCCAAAGTCGTCGGCCCCGGTTTCGCCCGGGGGAGTCAGATTACCCAGTATCCCGTAGTACTCCAGCGCTTCCACCATCTCCTGATTGTCGAAGATGATGTTCCCTTCCTCGTCGAAAACGTGCGCGTCGTTCGACAGCGCGAACGGCTGGAACGACTGGAGGGTGTACGGCGTGTTGTCGGTGCCCACCAGACAGCCGAACTTGTTATTGTCGGGGTCGTGGGTGAACTCCGCGAACGTCCTGAAATCCTCCCAGGTGTTCGGCACCGGCAGGTCGTTTTCCGTCCGGTAGTTCTCGTCCCAGCCGTACAGTTGAGTCCACATGTACAGCGGCACGCCGAGATAGTCCTCACCGTCACTGACGAACTCGAGCGCTTTGTCGAAAAACGCGTCCTCGCCGAATTCGCTGATTATCTCGTTTGCGTTCTGTGTGTCGATCAGCCCCCTGGTGTCGAGGAGGGTGTTGGCGGGGAGTTCGGCGGTTGCAGGGATGTCGTCGGCAGCGATCGAGGCTTGGATCTCGGTCGGGAGGCTGGCCTCGGCGACGGCCCGCTGGTTCAGACTGGTTCCCGTCTCCTCCTGCCAGGCGCTCCCGATCTCCCCGATCGCACTCCGGCGGGCCTCGTCAGTCTCGAAGTGGAGGAACGTCATCTCGCTCGGGAAGTCCGGGGGCTCCGGTGTGGCGGTGCCGGTACTGGTGCCGGTACTGGTGCCGGTCCCGGTGCCCATGCCCGGGCCCTCAGTTGTACCCGTACCCATACCATTGCCATTGCCGCCGGTGGTGGTACCGCCGTTCCCGTTGCCATTACCATTCCCGTTGCCGCCCGCCGTGGTGGTGTCGCTACCGTCGCCGCCACAACCGGCAAGCCCGGCCATGGCAAGGGCGCTCCCATACAGGAGTCGTCGTCGGGTTATCCTACTCTGTGCTCTATCGGGCAGCATGCTGTCGTCTGCCATAGCATATCAGATTGAGACTATACGTAAAAATCTTGCTTATCTGACGAACAACTGCCCTGAAATAACAATTATCCATATTACCACGATAGAATCGTCAAAAACGTCAAAGAAAGAATCCATGGGCGTCAAACTGAATGATCGTGTAACCTGCGCTCCTGGGGTCAAGACGGCCACAAGAGGCTTGTCCGGGTAGATCAATACGATACACGAATGACGATCGAGCGCCTGACCGACGAGGATCGCGAGTTGATCGAGGAGGCGACGGCGGTGATCGAGCGCCAATACAAGCCAGGGAAAACGCGCACAGCAAGGACCGTCGGCACCGCGCTCCGGACGAGGGAGGGTACCGTGTACACCGGCGTGAACCTCACCGCGGACACCCCCCGGGCGTCGGTGTGTGCCGAGCCGGTCGCGCTCGGGGCAGCGGTCGCGGACGGGCACACGGAGTTCGAGGCGGTGGTGGCCGTGCTGTACGAGCCGGCAAACGAACCGGAGTTCGACGGCGACGAGGACGATCCGCCCGAACGGCGGGTCATCTCGGCGTGTGGCGTCTGCCGGGAGATGCTTCGTGATTATGATCCGACGGTGGAGGTGATCGTCAGGGGCGAGCCCCACGGAATCGACGAGCCGGTCAGACGGCCCGTCACCGAGTTGCTCCCCGAACTGACCTGGCGGGGCGGCACGCCCCCCTCCTGACGGAGGTCCCCGCCGTCCGGCGTCCCTTCTCGAAGACGCCACCCCTGGCGTGCGCACGGCACGGCGTTTTTAATGCGGTCCCCCCAGAAGGGAGCGCATGGCCCAGTACGACATCGATCACAGTCTCGACGCCGACGACGGTCCCGGACACCACGCCTGGAACAACGACCACGATCCGGTTCTCACGATCGAGCCCCCCGCCGTGATCGACTTCGGCTGCCCGGACACGAACGGCGGCGCGGTGACCGAGGCGACGACGGTGGACGACCTCGAGGACGCCGACGTTCCCGGACACCTTCTCACCGGGCCGGTCGCGGTCGAGGGTGCACGACCGGGCGACGTTCTACAGGTCGAACTCCTGTCAGTCGACCACCGCGGGTACGGCTACACGATAGTCCCGCCGAGTGACTCGGGTGACGGGCTTCTTCCAGGAGCGTTCCCGGAGCCGGCGATCCACCACTGGGACTTGGCGGGCGAGGTCGGCCGGTTCGTCGCGGGTATCGAGGTCCCGCTCGCACCGTTTCCGGGCATCCTCGGGGTCGCGCCTGCCCGCGACGGCGATCTGTCGACGACGCCACCACGCCGGGTCGGCGGGAACCTCGACGTGAAGTACCTCACCGAGGGGGCAACGCTGTACCTGCCGATCGAAGCGGCCGGCGCGCTGTTCAGTACGACCTGTCTCGGGTGGAGGCGTACATGCTCTGTTCGGTGCTCGTCGACCTGAAGATCAACGAGGTGGTGAACGTCCCCAACTGGGTCGTCTCCGCGCACGTCCCCGAGGGGCCGCTGTCCCCTGCACGGATCGAGGCGTCATAAAACGTCCACCACGACACGAGACATACACCCTTATGAGTATCACGATCCGAACGTACGAATCTGGTGTCGTGGCAGTTAACAGAGTCACGTCCGGGTGTACAGCCGGGGGGTCAGCGAGCCGCGCTCACGATCTTGATCACGTCGCCGTGTTCGATCCGGTAGTCCTCGGCGATTCGCCGGTCGGTCCGGGCGTTCACCGCGTGGAGATACCCCTCGCCGATGTCCGAATGGACGGCGAACGCGAGGTCCTTCGGCGTCGATCCTCGCGGGAGGAGGTGCGCGTCGGGGAGGACCCGCCCTTGCTTGTCGGTCCACCGCGTCTCGTTCTCCACGGGAAAGGCGACGACGTGATCCAGCAGGTCGAAGACGGCGGCGTTCAGGGCCGCCTGGACGCCGGTCCCGCCGAACCGCGCCATCACCTCGCCGATCTGCTGGAGGCCCGCCCGCTGGTCATCGCTCACCTCGCCAGTGATCGAAAACTCCGGATCACCGGGGTCGTACTCGATCGCGCCCGCGTCGCTCGCACGGCGGAGCGCGAGTTCGCCCTCGGCGGTGGCGGGGACGACGGGCTTGTCGACCGTCCGGAGGCGTTCGATGGTTTCCGCCGGCGCGATGTCGGCCTTGTTCGCAACAAGCAGCATCGGCTTGGTTCGCCGCCTGAGCGCGTCCGCGAAGGCGGCCCGATGCGTATCGTCCCACTGCATCGGGTCCTGGGGATACTCGATGTGGCGCAGGCAGGCGGCCACGTCGTGCTCGCTCGCGCCGAGGCCGGACATCACGTCGGCCATCGCCGCCTCCAGGTCGAAATCGGGGGACCTGGACCGGCGCTCGATCGTCTCCCAGTTGTCCGCGACGACGCCGGCGAGCCAGGCGTCGAGTTCCGATTCGATAAACTCCGCCTCCTCCATGGGGTCGAACGTTCCGACCTCGACCGGTTCACCCTCCGCGTCCGTCGCGCCCGCGGCGTCGATGACGTTCACGATCGCGTCGGCGTCCATGAGTTCGTCGAGAAACTGGTTGCCAAGGCCCCGTCCGTCGTGGGCGCCGGACACGAGCCCCGCCACGTCGTACAGTTCGACCGGGACGTAGCGCGTGCCGTCGTGGCAGTGGTCGCTGTCACACCGCCGGTCGAGACCCAGACAGGGACACTCGGTGCGGACGTAGGAGACCCCGCGGTTGGCGTCGATCGTGGTGAACGGATAGTTCGCGACGTCGACCTCGGCCATCGTCGCGGCCCGGTAAAGCGTAGACTTGCCGGCGTTGGGCTTGCCGGCGAGGGCGAGCGAGAGCACGTTCGACGTTCCCTGCGCGGGCGCAATTGGCTTTCGGTCGGAGGGCGAGGGATTCGTGATCATCGTGTCGACCCGGCCATGACTCATGGGGTCGGTTGGAACTGTTTACCGGGACGACCGCACGCCTAGCAGTACTTCCGAGGTTTAATTTCGGCAGTTGATTCTCGTCGGTCGGACACCTCGATCAGATACGGATGAACGAAACGACCCGTAGTCAGGCGGAAGGGCTACAGTTTCTCACCAACTACCGTTCATACTGTCGGCTGTAAGTTCGTGGAGGAATTCGCCACCCCGGGGTGGTGAATATCTCCATCGAGTCACAGCCGACAGTATCAGCGTTCACCACTCGGTCAGATGGATCAAGCTGGCCGAAGTTCGAACGGACGTGGCACAACGCAGCCCGGTACTTCCGGGGCCTCCTGCGCCCCGGAAGTCCCAACACCGTCACCGACATCGCCGAGAAAATGCACGCAGATCAGGAACGACTCGAACGGTTCGTCCGCGAGAGCCCGTGGGGCCACGAGAACGTCGAAGCTGAGCTTCGGGAACGCGTTCCCGAAGCGATCCAAGGCCACGACGCTGCACTCGTTATCGATGGGATGCCGATCCCCAAATCAGGCGAGGAGATCGTCGGCGTCGTTCGTCAATGGTGCAGCGTGACTGGCAAGGTCGACACCTGCCAGGTCACGGTCAACTGCACGCTCGCCAGTAACGGAGAAGATTCCCATTTGAGGCTCTTCCAAACTGGTTCAATCGGATTGAGG
>JBDGQL010000149.1:0-5974 GCA_042219105.1 Karumarchaeum halophilus (SeqCode)
ACATGGACCGCCCCACGTCGCTTTTCTCCCGGGAGCAACTGAAGGCGATGCTCACGCGGTGATCATAGGGTCGGTCGGGGTGTCGTGAAGTACCACGGGCACGGTGGCCCGTGGCGTCCGGGTTTAGGTCCCCACTGCACCGGCACCGGAGTTTAATTCCCCTCGCACTCGCCGTATAGCTCGTGCCCGGCACGGGTAACACCCGAACACACCGCGTGTCCGTGAGGGTCTGTCGCTCCACCACGACACGACAACTCCCGTCTCACCGCCATCGTAGCGGGTTTTGAGAGGAGTCGCATTCTGATTTCAGTGCCGACGACCAGCAACGAGATTGAGGTCGTCAATCCCATACGTTGAGGGTCGTTTTTCTGGTCGTTGCCGATAGTACGGGTTTTACCGACTTAGTTGTTTGTGAAACTTGGTGACGCGCTTCACCCACGGGCGCGGTGGCCCGTGGTACTCGCGCTGTTCCTTCTTATAGAAGTATCCACACGGAATTGATTCCATCAAGATTCCAATGAATGATAGGTGATTTTTTGTGTTTGTGTACACAAACACAGACTATGGGATCGAAAACAATCGGGATCAAAGATGACGTGTACGAACGCCTGAAAGCCCGGAAGCGAGAGGATGAGAGTTTCACAGACCTGATGGGGCG
Source organism: Karumarchaeum halophilus (SeqCode) (assembly GCA_042219105.1). Classification (GTDB taxonomy): domain Archaea; phylum Halobacteriota; class Halobacteria; order Halobacteriales; family Hikarchaeaceae; genus CAYSJP01. The sequence goes on from JBDGQL010000149.1 coordinate 659, forward strand.
ACTCTTAGATGAATCGACAGTCGATTGGCGTGAAGGGTTCGGAACGCTCGATGCAGACGAGGCCGAAGAACTTCAGCGAGCGGCTGAAGCCTCCCGAACACAGATGAGTAACGACCTCGCAACACGACAACAGATAGTTCTTGAAGATCTTTCTGATACCGGCGACACCGATGAAACTGCTTGATACAACGTTCCTCATCCATTATTGGGCAGGGCGAGAGGCAACGAAAGAGTACCTCGCCCGGAATGAGGAGCGTGAGTTTCTCACAACAACGCTCAATATCAAGGAGATCGCCGTCGGGCGGGCACTTCAGGGGAAGCTCGACCAACACGAGATCCTCTCCACGTTTGACTGGGTGACTCTCGTCCCATTTCGGATCGAACACGCCATCATCGCTGGAGAGTTGGAAGCGCAACTGCACCGAGACGAGACAGTGAATCAAGACAAAAGAAACGCCCTCACTGGCGATGTGCTGATTGCCGCCATCGCCAAGGAAACGGGGGCGACAGTTGTGACAGAGAATACCGATGACTTCGAACCACTTCCTAATATCTCCGTAGAAATGTACTAATATTTATATTTTTTAAGTAAAGAAGCCGCACTACCAATTACTGGTAACGTATCTATACACCCGGACGTGACTCTGTTAAGCACCACGACACCAGATCAATACGTTCGGCTCGTGATACCCTGGGTTTTGTGACGGCACGGCTCGAGCAAATCACGTCCGGTGTCTGTCGACCCGTATCCCAGTTCTCGACGTAGACAGTTCTATCCACCACTGCCGGGTATAATTACACTAATCTATCGATTTAAAACAATCACTGTTCGGTATCCGGATCACTATCACCGTTCTTTCACTTCCATTCGCATCTCCTGGCGCGGGTGGACGGTCAGGGAGGGCAGCAGTTCGAGCGGCGTGTCACCGCGAAACTCCAGGCGGTACTCTTGGGCTGTGGTCGCGATGATGAGCCGGGCCTCCAGCATCGCGAGGTGCTTGCCGATGCAGTGACGCGGACCGCCGCCGAAGGGGAAGTAGGCAAACCGGGGTCGGTCGCCGGCGCGTTCTGGCGCCCAGCGCTCGGGGTCGAACGTCTCCGGGTCGTCGTAGAACCGTCCGGAGCGGTGCACGCCCCACTGTGGCAGCATCAGCGTGGTTCCCCCGTCGACGTCGTAGCCCGACAGCGTCACGTCCGTCGTCGGCTCCCGGAAGATGGTGTACACCGGCGGGTACAGCCTCATTGCTTCCTGAATCACCCAGTCGAGGTACTCCAGTTCGCGGACGTGCTCCATCCCCGGGCGGTCGTCGCCGATGACGTCGTCGACCTCCTCGTGAACCCGGCGTTCGACTTCGGGGTGTTCCGACAGGAGAAACCACGTGTAGGTGAGCGTCAGCGCCGTCGTGTCGTGGCCCGCGAGTAACATCGTCATCATCTCGTCGCGGAGCTGGCCGGGCGACTGGTTTCCCTCCTCGCGGGCACGCAACAGCACGGACAGAAAGTCCATGGGTCCGTCCTCCTCGGAGCCGACGGAGTTCTCGCGACGCGCGATGATGTCGTCGAGCACGTCCTCGAGCGTCTCGACGGCGCGGTCGAACTCGGCGTCGCCGGGCATCGGCAGCCACTCGGGGGCGGCAAACCGCACCGGGTCGGGTTCGAACCGCTGGCCCAGCGGCATTAGCTGTTCCTCGACGGTTCGGACGGTCTCCTCCTCGAGTTCCACGCCCATCATCAGGTCGAGGATCACGTCCAGGGTGACCCGGGTCATCGCCCGTTCGGCGTCGACGGTGTCGCCGTGTGACCAGTCGGCGATCCGGTCCTCGGCGTGGCCGGTGATGCGGCCGGCCATGCCCGACAGGCGGGCCATCGAGAACGCCGGGTTCGCGAGTTTGCGCTGTGTCTCCCAGGTGTCGGCCTCGCTCAACAACAGCCCATCCCCCAGCAGGTCGCCGAGTGCGTCACCCTGGAAATCTGGCTTGCGAAACTCGTCGGCCTCCGAGACGAGCACGCGTTCGATCGCCGTCGGATCACACAGCAGGACGGTGTCCATCGGGCCCATGTCGAACCGCGCGATGTCGCCGTAAGCTTCCTCGAGGGTCGAGATAAACCGGAACGGATCATCAGCGTACGTCCGACTGCTCCCGAACAGGGGTTCGCCTTTCGGTCCGGGCAGCGTGTTTGCCATGTAACTGCTTGGGATCGAGTCGTATTCAATTGCGTGGCGACTACAGCGACGTGACAGGGTCGTATCTCGGAAGCCGCCCGGAGGTGTCGCTCCCATCGAGAAACGGCAGTTCGATCCGCTCCGCGTCGACCTCCTCACCCTCAACCCGGACCGTGACGTCGCCCTCGACCCCGAAGTCGACGTACGCGAGTGCGATCAGCGCCTCCAGCATCGGGCTCTCGGCGGCGCGGCTGATGTCCCCGACTGCCTCGTCGCCGGCGAACACGGCGGCGCCCGGTTCCGGGCGCTCCGCCGGGCGGAGACCGACCAGTTCCTTCGGGGGGCGACCCCGGTTTTCGATCCGGGAAACGACCTCCTGGCCGACGAAACACCCCTTCTCGAAGTCGAGCGCCGACCGCACGCCGGTCGCGTTTGGGATCCGCCCCTCTAGGTCCGGCCTGAACAGCGGCGTCCCGGCCTCCAGCGTCAGCGCGTCCCAGGTCTCGGCGCCGAAGGGAACCGCGTTCAGGCCGTGGTTGATGAGTCCGTCGAACACGTCCGCGGCGTCATCGCTCGCGCAGATTACCTCGTACCCGGTCTCGCCCGTCGGGGCGTCGGTCCGGACGACCGTGACGCCGACGTCTCCGAGCGATCCGCGGACAAAGGAGCGTGGCTGCTCGGGCGCGGCCGACCCGGTGAGGACGCTCGCGATCTTCTCGGTGGCCTGCGAACCGTGGACGCCGAACACGGCGAACGCGTCGGTCGCCACCTCGATATCGACGTCCTCGATGAACACCTCCCACTCCGAATCGACCCAGGTCGCCTTATCCGGCGGGGTGAACAGCAACAGATGGTCGCCAGCGTTGTGGACGTGGATGTCCGTCTCGATGCGGCCCTGCGGGTTAAGCAGGAACGCGTACGTTCCCTCCCCCTCCTCGCGTGGTACACGGTTCGTCACCACGTCGTCGACGTATTCGATACGGTCGGCGCCCTCGACCCGGAGAACGCCGTAGGGCATCTCGGTCACGCCGGCGACGTTCCGGACCGCGCGGTGGGTGCGCTCGGGGTCGTGATACCGCGAGACGGTCTCGACCCCGGCGCGCTCGGAGAAGGTCGCGCCGTGCTGTTCGTGAAGCGTCCGGAGATCAGTCATACCCCGACTGAGGGCGGCCTGCTCGAAAAACCCGTCCCTTTTGTTCGGGAGCCGACGCAGCCTGCCACGGGCGAACTCGGGCGGGGGACGGAGGAGTTTTTGCGTCCGCCGGCAGAACCGGCGGACATGACAGACGAGGCGAAGACCGGCGCCGAGTACGTCTACGAGGCGCTGCTCGAGGCCGGCGTCGAAGTCGTCGTCGGGTTGCCCGGGACGCAGACGCTGCCGATCGACCGGACGATCATCGAACGCGACGAAATCACGTACGTGATGACACGCCACGAGACGGCGATCCCGCACGTCGCGTGGGGATACTTCGAGTCCGGCGGCGGTCTCGCGGCGACGCTCACAGTCCCGGGTCCCGGCGATACGAACGCCATGCACGGCCTGAAAAACGCCCTCGAGGACTGCGTGCCGCTCGTCCACGTCTCCGCCGACGTCGATCCCGAGGATCGGGGCCAAAAGCCGATCCACGAACTCGATCCGGCCTCCTTCGATGACGCCGTCAAGGCGAACCTGAACGTCGAGACGCCTCACGAACTGTCCGAGAAAGCGGCGAGAGCCGTCTCGATCGCGCGGACCCCGCCGTACGGTCCGGTCCGCCTCGGGGTTCCCTCGGGCATCCTCGAGGCCGCGTTCCGGGCGCCGGAAGCCGACGTCACGCCGGAGACCGCCACCTTCGAGAACCCCGGCGCGTACGCGGCGGCTGCCGACCGACTCTCGCGGGCCGAGCGCCCGGTCGTGTACGTCGGCGGGGGCTGTCGTCACTCGCCCGCGGGCGTCGAACCGGTCCGGGATCTGGTCCGGGCGCTGGACGCTCCCGTGGTCGCGACGATGAAGGGCAAGGGCGTCTTCCCCGATGACGACGACCGGTTTCTCGGCGTGGCGGCTTCGTTTCTCCCTGCCGGCGGTGAGCGCGTCCTGGGGGCCGCCGACGTCGTCCTCGCGCTCGGAACCGACTTCGACGGGGTCGCCACCGCCGGGTGGGACCTCCCGATGGGAGCGTCGCTCGTGCACGTCAACCTCGACCCCGGCGAGATCGACGCGACGCCGTACGCCGCCGACGTGGCCATCGTCGACGACGCCGGCCGCGCCACGGAGCGCCTTCGGGAGGCCGTCGATCCCGACCGGACCGGCGCCTGGGACGGCGCCGCCGTCGGCCGACGGGTCCGAGAAGAGTACCGGCGAAACCTGGGTGAGATGGGCCTGCTCGATCACACGGAGCCCGCGCGAACGCCGGCAACGCTGCTCGCCCTGCGCGAGGCGATCCCCGCAGGAGCGGTCGTAACGACCGACATCGGCGGGTTCCGGCTGTGGGCGCTGGAACTGTTCGAGGCGACCGACCCCGAGCGGTACGTCACGGCGGGGTCGTGGGCGGGCATGGGCGTCGGCCTCCCCTCGGCACTGGGCGCGGCGCTCGCGAACCCCGATCGTCCTGTCGTCTCCCTGACCGGTGACGGGGGGTTGCTGATGTGCCTCCAGGAACTCCACACCCTCGCCGAGCGCGACCTGGACGTGACGGTCGTCGTCTTCGACAACGGCGACTACGGGACGATCAGCAAGTCCGACGCCGCCCGTGCGTTCGGCGACGACAGCCCCTTCGGCTGGGAGTCACCCGACTTCGCCGCCATCGCGGAGGGGTTCGGCGTTCCCGGCGTCGACGCCTCGACCCCGGGAGCCGCAGCCGATGCCGTCGCCGCCGCGCTCGATCAGGATGGACCCGGACTCGTGAACGTCGAAATCGATCCCGAGGAACCCTCCGAGGTCGACGGATCGGAGTACGAGTCGACCGTTACACTCGAACACGAATAGGTCAGCATGCAGGTCGAGTATTCCTGGTCAAAACGAGTTCTCCCGGCCAAGTAGGGGACACTCACGTTGACTGGTTCGTGTCCGAGTGTACACTGTCGGAGGGAGACATTGATGACGTCGGGAGTCGCCGGGTCGGTCGGAACATATTTGCCCATCGGCGAGGACCGCCGGATATGGACTGGACGTT
>JBDGQL010000149.1:6074-14011 GCA_042219105.1 Karumarchaeum halophilus (SeqCode)
TCGGTCGGAACATATTTGCCCATCGGCGAGGACCGCCGGATATGGACTGGACGTTCGTCCCGGTAACCGAGCACTACGAGTTCACCGAAGGCCCGGCCTGGGTGCCCGACGAGGACGTGCTGTACTTCTCCGACATCGGAAACGACTGCATCAGGAGGTACGATCCTGCGACGGGCGACGTCTCGGTGTGGGTTCGAGAAACGAACGGGGCCAACGGGCTCGCACTCGGCCCCGACGGTGCGATCTACTGCTGTGAGATGGACGGCCACAGCGTCGTGCGCTACGAGCGCGATCCCGGGGGCGATCGCGACGGAACGCGGACCACGATCGTCGAGTCCTACGGGGATGCTCGGCTCAACAGCCCGAACGACCTCGTCTTCGACTCGGCCGGACGGCTGTGGTTCACTGACCCCGACTACGACCACCAGGACGATCTGGAACTCGGGCACTTCTCCGTCTACCGGATCGACGACCCGACCGACGCCGACGCCCCCGTCGACGACCTGGTCCGAGTCACCCGGGATACGACCAACCCGAACGGCCTCGCGATCTCGCCCGACGAGGCGACGCTTTACGTCGCCCAGAGCGAGTACGGCGAGGGCAACCCCAGGGAGTTGCGCGCCTACTCCCTGGAGGACGGGCGGGCGGCGGAGTACGAGGTCCTGCACAACTTCTATCCTCACAGGGGAATCGACGGAATGTGTCTCGACGCCGCCGGGAACCTGGTCGCCGCTGCGGGGTCTCACGGTGGCGGTCCGGGTCCGATGTACTACGTCTTCACGCCCGCCGGACGCGTCATGGAGACACATCCGTATCCGGGTGACACCCCGACGAACTGCACCTTCGGCGGTGAGTCCCGACGTGACCTCTACGTGACGGGGTTCGACGCGCCGGTCTACCGCGTCGAGACGGGACGGGCCGGTCAGTAAAATCAGGACAACCGACCCTGTACACCCGGACGTGACTCCGTAACGTGCCACGACACCGGATCAGCTGACGTCGTCGTAGGTGGGCCGGTCGTGGTCGCCGGGGAACTCCCCGACGGGAACCTGAACCTGGTCGCCCGACGCCATGTCCTTGATCGTGATCTCGTCGTTCGCGAGGTCGCGTTCACCGACGATCACGGTCGTCTCGGCATTGATCGAGTCGGCGTAGTCGAGTTGCGAGCCAAAGCCCCTGTTCGAGAGGTCGGTCTCGACGACGTGGCCGCGCTCTCTGAGGTCCCGGGCGATCCGGGCCGCGACCGACCGGGTGTCCCCGACCTGGAGGACGTAGTAGTCCGTCGACAGTTCCTCCGCCGGCCAGGCGCCGGCCCGCTGGAGCAGAAGAGGCAGCGTCGAGTTCATCACACCCGGCGCGAAGCCCACGGCCGGCATGTCGGGCCCGCCGAGCGATTCGATCAGGTCGTCGTAGCGTCCGCCGCCGAAGACGGCGCGGGACACCTCGCCGGTCGCGTCGAAGCACTCGAACACGACGCCCGTGTAGTAGTCCAGTCCCCGGGCCGTGGTGAGCGAGACGTCACAGTACTCCCGGACGCCCAGATCCTCGGTGGCCGAAAGGACCGCCCGGAGGTTCGCCACCGCCGCCTCGACGCGCTCGGTCTCGGCGAATGCGACGAGTTCGTCGAGATCGTCCGAGGCGGAGACGAGCAGGTCGTCGAACGTCTCCGCGCCCTCATAGGAGAAGCCAGCGTCGACGAGCAGGTCGAGGTACGCCCCCCGGTCGATCTTCGCGCGTTTGTCGACGGCGCGGATCGCCTTCCGGGCGTCGACGTCCGCCGCCATCGACTCGAGCACGCCCCCGAGGATGTCCCTGTGGGAGACACGAAACTCGAAATCCTCACTCGAGAGACCGAGTTCGACGAGCATTTCGGCACCGACGGCGATCACCTCGGCGTCAACGTCGGGTTCGGCGGAACCGAACACGTCGATGTTGGTCTGGTAGAACTCCCGAAAGCGGCCCTGCTGGACCTGCTCGTAGCGCCAGAACGGTCGCGTCGAGACCCACTTGATCGGCTTGGGCAGTGCCTTTCCCTTGTGAGCGACCATCCGGGCGACCGTCGGCGTGAGTTCGGGCGCGAGCGCGACGTCGCGGCCACCCCTGTCCTCGAAGTGATACAGGTCCTCGGTGATCTCCTCGCCGGACTTTTCGACGTACAGTTCCGTCGGCTCAAGCGTCGGCGTGGTGATTTCACGGAATCCGTACCGGCGGGCGGTGCCCTCCACGGCGTCGATGACCGCTCTGTGGGCGGCCATCTCCGCCGGGTAGAGGTCGCGAAAGCCCTTCAGCGGTTCGTCCATACGTGAGAGTTCCCCGCGGTGCGCTTGAAAGCTTCCTTCGCGTGGTGTGGTTATACGGGTCGACAGAAGTCCTGATAGATATTCGCCGGGTACAGTGGAGGCTAATTCTATCAACAGTTCTGTCGATCCGTATATCGGCCAGAAATCAGTACTCCGGGTTGGCGGCGGGCGCTCGGTGAATCATACTGTCGGCTGTGACTCGATGGAGATATTCGCTACCCCGGGGTGGCGAATTCCTCCACGAACTTACAGCCGACAGTATCAGTACTTCGGGTCGGCGCCGGTCACCTGGTAGACGTCCTCCATGATTTCGTCACGGGTCGTCTGCCAGCTCTCGAACGCGTCCGGGGAGTCCGGGTAGTCTCCGTAGTGGTCGATCAACCGGTCGGCCTCGTTTTTCGTCTCGTAGAACGTGTAGATGGTGTCCCAGTGTCCGAGGCTCTTGATCGCGGTCTTGATCTTGAGCCACCAGCCGACATCCGCGCTCCCGGAGTACAGCGCCTCGGCAAGCTTCTGGCCGGGAAGCGCCGCGAGCAGCCCCATCAGGTCGTCGACGTCGACCGACGTCGAGAGGACGTTGTACACGTCCAGCCCGGCGTACCGGGCGCCGAAGTGGTCCATCACGGCCTCGTTGTAGGCCCACAGGGTCTCCTCGCTGGGGTCGTCGTTCTCGACGGCCTCGATAGCCTGTTCGGCGGCGTAGGTGCCGGCGTAGGCGGCGCCGGCGATCCCGCCACCGGTCGTGGGGTTGACGTGTCCTGCGGCGTCCCCGACCGCCATGAAACCCGGGGCGACAGCGGAGTCATACGGGCGGCGCGTCGGCAGGGCGGCGCCGAGTTTGTCCTCGACCGTCGCGTCCTCGAACTCCGGGCGCTCCGTGAGGTCGCGCTTGAGATCCTCGACCAGTTTCATCGGCTCCTCCGTCATCTGGTAGCCCAGGCCGACGTTGATCTCCCGCTCGGTCCGCGGGAAGTACCAGAGGTACCCCGCGGCGCGCTCGGTCGGCTTGAACACCAGGGCGTCGTCCCACGGGACGTCCTCCTCGACGTGGATGATCTCCCGGTAGGCCGAACAGAACTGGTTGTATGAGACGTTGGTGTCGAAGGAGGCCTCACTTAGCTCCGCCTTGTCCTGGAGGATCGACAGCGACCCCGCGCCATCGATCGTCACCGGCGCGCAGTACTCGATCGTCTCTCCGTCTTGGACCGCCTTCACGCCCTGCACGCGCCCGTTCTGGAGCACGTCCTTGACGACCGTGTCATACTGAAACGTCACGCCGGTTTCCTCGGCGCCCGCGATGAGCTGGCGACCGTACTCCCATCGGTCGATGACTGCGAGTTCCCCGGGGACGGGGATCTCGAGCACCTCGTTTTCCTGTGGAATCTCGAAGCGGCCGTGGTCGACGCCGGTGTTCGTGAACGCGGGTTCGAGCTTCGATTTGGGGATCACCTCCGGGAAGTTATCGGCCCCCTTCAGGGCGTCACCGCAGGCGATGTGTCCGGCCTCCTCTTGGCTCTTCCGTTCGAGCACGACCACGTCCAGTCCTTCACGCGCCGCCGTCGCTGCCGCGTAGCAGCCGGCGGTTCCCGCACCGACGACGACGACGTCGTGTTCCTCGCTCATACCCATCTTTGGTGGGGGCAGCGAGAAAACTCTTTAGGGATGTTCACGTTGACTGGTTCGTGTCCGGGTGTACTGGAGTCGGGAGCGAGGTGAGTTCTCATCGTCGCAGCGAGGCGGGGAGCGTGATGCCCGGGGATCCGAGGTCGATGCGGTCGCCGATCCGGATCGGGTCGATCCGCCGGGGGTACTCGTGGGTGCGGGCGTGCTCGAAGATCGCCTTGCGGTCGCTGTCGACGCCGTTCCACATGTCGTAGTGGGTGGGAAGCAGACGGTCGATCCGGAGGTTGTTCGCCGCCTCGATGATCTGGTCTCCGTGCATGTACCAGGAAACCCGGTCGACGGCGTCGTTTTCGGTGTCGGCGATGTTGCCCCGGGTGCCGAACGCGAGGATGCCGACGTCGATGTCGAACTCCCGACCGATCGCATCGAACTCCGGCGCGGGCTTGCTGTCGCCGCCGTGAAACACGGTGCCGGCTTCGTGTTCGAACACGTATGAGACGGGCTCTAGCGAGTCGGGATCATACGACCCGCGGACGTGGATGGCGAGGTCGCCAACCTCGAAGGATTCGCCCGGCTCGACGCGGTTTCGCTTTGATTCCGGTGCCTGCAACGGCCCGTCGTAATCCAGCTCATCGAACGATGCTCCGGGGGCGTAGACGTCCGCGCCGATGTCGACGAGCGGGCCATACGAGGGTGGATGCATGTGATCGATGTGCTCGTGGGTGGCGAGGACGGCGTCACACTCGGTCGCGTCGCCGGGATCCATCGGGACCGGGATCATCCGGACGATTCTCGGAGGATGTCCGTCGCCGAAGTAGGGGTCGACGTACACGGTCGCCTCGGGCGAGCGGATCACGAAGCCGTTACAGCCCAGAAACCACAGCGAGACGCCCTCGGGCTCCGCCGCCTCGATCTCCGATCGAACGAGCCAGTCACCCCACGTGGAGTGGACCATGCTCGGGGGTCAGCCCGCGATCATAAAAACATCCGGGTCGTCATAGGGTCGGTTGGAACTGTTGATAGAATTAGCCCCCACCGTACCCGGCGAATATCTATCAGGACTTCTGTCGACCCGTATATCACTCGATGTGGCCTTCCTCGCGGAGCTGGTCGGCGTCTTGGCTGTCGTACCGCCACTCGATGTTGGCCTTCTCGTCCTGCCAGTCCCACGGTTCGACGAGGACGACGTCGCCCTCCTCGATCCAGGTTCGGTACTTCATGCGACCGGGGATTCGCCCCATCCGGTTTTCGCCGTCCTCACACCGGACGCGGACGTGGTTGCCCCCGTTGTGCTGTGTTACGACCGCAAACAGCTCGTTTTCGTCGGGCATCCGGAGGTTCCGGCGACCCGTCTCTTCGCTCATACGATCTATACGTGTCACCCACGTATAAGGGGTTTGAGACGTCCGTTAACGCGTGTCACATCCGAGATCTATCAGGACTTCTGTCGACCCGTATCCCTCCGGAGTGTCACCACAACTCATAATGTCTGTTGTAGCTGTTTACCGGTGATCGCCACCCCCGGTGGCGGCGAGCACCGGTAAGAGACTACAACAGACATTATCACGAAGGGATTTACGTCCCGAGAACCGTCTATATGTATGAGATACGACGACGCTCTCGACGCTGCCTTCGAGGACCTGCCGGAACACGACGCCGAGACGGGAACGCGGCTCTCGGTTCCGGATCCGGAAGGCGAAACCGACGGCTCGTTCACGCGTCTCACGAACGTCGGCGCGATGGCCGACGCCCTGGGTCGGGAACCGGCACACCTCCACCGGTTCCTCCAGCGGACGTTCGGCACGAGCGGCCAGTTCGACGGAAATCAGGCACGGTACAACGGTTCCTTTTCGGTCGCGGACTTCGAGGGCGCCGTCGAGGAGTACGCGGCGGAGTACGTGCTCTGCTCGGAGTGTGGCCTGCCCGATACGGTGCTCGCTACCGAGGACGGCATCGACATGCTCCGGTGTGAGGCGTGTGGGGCCTTCCGCCCGGTACAGAAGCGCACGAGCGCCTCCGCGGCGGCCCGGGAGGAGACAGTCAAGGAGGGCGAAACCTACGAAGTCGAGATCACGGGCACCGGACGCAAGGGGGACGGCGTCGCCGAGAAGGGCGACTACACCATCTTCGTCTCCGGCGCCCGCGAGGGACAGGTCGTCACCGCCTACGTCAAAAGCACCAGCGGGAACCTCGCCTTCGCCCGGTTGGCCTGAACCGCCCGGAACCCCGACACGTACTTTGCTCCCGGCGAGTGACATGCATTCATGACCGTGATCGGGTTCCTGAGCGTCGCGCCGGTGCGGGAGGGGAGCATGGCCGAGGAAGTCGCGAAAGCTGTCGCCGCGCTCGAGGACGTCCCGGTGTCATACGAGACGACGCCGATGGGAACCGTGATCGAGGCCGACGATATCGGTGACCTGCTCGATGCCGTCGAGGCCGCCCACCGCGCCGTCGACGCCGACCGGGTGAGCACGTTTCTCAAGGTAGATCACAAGCGGGGCGTCGACCAGCGGCCCGAGGAGAAGGTCGCCGACGTCGAGGAAGTGCTGGGACGCGAGGCGAGGGGCGAGCGCGACGCGAAGTATACGGGTCGACAGAAGTCCTGATAGATATTCGCCGGGTACGGTGGAGGCTAATTCTATCAACAGTTCTGTCGACCCGTATAGGACAGGGCGCGTTTTCGCCACAGTGCGCCATCAGTCCCGGCGCCACAGGGGTTGCCGGTCGCCGTATGTGAGGGTCCGCCAGACCCACTCGACCGGGCCAAAGCGGAACGCCCGGAGCCAGAGCACCGAGAGAACGACCTGTATCGGCCAGAAGGCGAGCACCATCCCGAGCGCCTCGACGCGGCTGACGGAGCCAAACAGCCCGAGACCGTGGCCGTAAAACACCGACGTGGCGACGACCGTCTGGAGCAGGTAGTTGGTGAACGCGGTCCGGCCGACCGCGGCGAACGCGCGGGTGAGAGGTCCCTCGGGCCGCCAGCGGGCGTAGAGAGTGACGGCCCCGACGTACCCGCCCGCGACCAGGAGACTCCCGACGTAGTTGAACTGCCGCCAGACCAGGGCCGCGTCGGCGCTCCAGTCGTTGACCTCGATGTACCAGACGCCCGCGAGGACGATGCCGATGCCGGCGAGCCCACCGACGATCAGCGCGCGGTACAGCCGGTCCGATCGCTTCCCGGTCAACACGCCCCATTTGTACAGCGCCATCCCGAGCAGGGCCGTCCCGCCGACGCGCCAGAACGTGCCGCCAACGAACCCGCCCGTCTGGCGTCCGAGGGCCGTCGGGACGCGATGGTCGAGTTGCTCGATCCAGCCGCCACGGTACGCCGCCACCTCGGAGCGCAGACTCGCCTCGCTCGGCGCCCACTGGGTGGCGATCACGTCGCCCCCCCCGGCGAGCCAGGCGGACAGGTCGAGCAGCGGGGCGACGAGCAGGAGCGCCACGCCGAACCCGGCAAGTTCCCGTGGACTCCAGTCGTGTGCGAACGCGAGAAGGAGTCCACAGATCCCGTAGGCCACGAGGATGTCGCCGTACCACAGCAGGTACGCATGCAACAGCCCGATGACGATCAGCCACCCGATCCGGCGGTAGTGGAGTCGTTTGGCCGGCTGTCCCTTGCGTTGCTTGCTCTCGATGAAGAGAACGATTCCCGCCCCGAACAGCGCCGAGAACACGGTGATGAACTTCAGTTCCGCGAACACGTGGCCGACGAGCCAGGCCCAATAGTTCGCCCCAGTGAAGTCACCGTACACCCTCGGATTCAGAAGTGTCAGCTCCGGCATAGAGAACGCCCGGACGTTGATGAGGAGTATGCCCAGCACTGCAACGCCACGGAGCGCATCGAGGCTGACGATCCGCTCGGAGGGCGGGGTCGGACCCGGCTCGTCGGTCACTGGTCGTGTCAGACACGCGCCGGAGTGGTGATAAGGACTGTTGTGGCTATACGGATCGACCGAAGTCCTGATAGATATTCGCCGGGTACGGTGGAGGCTAATTCTATCAACAGTT
>JBDGQL010000080.1:0-13874 GCA_042219105.1 Karumarchaeum halophilus (SeqCode)
GGCCCCGCATATGATGGCTAACTACACGGGGTCACTCGCGGGCGTGCGCGAGTAAGCATACTCGTTACCCGATAGAGACGGAAATTTTATTGGCCGACTGCTTGTACACGTACACGTCCAATGGCAACGCCTCCAGACGTGGGAATTTTCGACGTACTCTGTTCGTACCTGCCGGTGTTCCAGATCATATTCAGCATCTCGGTGGCACTGTTGGTCGCCAACGCATTCGTATTTCGATTCATTGGTGACCCCGCCTCGAATATCGTCTCACAATTGAACTTTCTGTTACTGGGTGTGACGTCGCTTGCGACACTCTCATTGCTTGTGATCTGCAAGCGCTACCACACGTGACACCATTGACCTCCGCCGGTCTCGTTTGAAAACGACGCTGCCTTTATGATGCTATATGCGGAAAACTACCAGCGTATGGTTTTGACAGCAATTCAGCTGTTCACGGTGCAGGATCTGAGCGAGGACGAGTCGCTACGCAGGACGCTCGACCGGGTAGCAGACGCAGGATACGACGGCGTCGAACTGAACGAAGAGTGGTACCCGCTCGTGGACGGGACACACCGGGTCGACGTGGACGACCTGTCGTTGTCGGTTCCCGCCGTCCAGATTCCATTCTCGACGCTCTCTGAGCAGTTCGACGACGTGCTGGCGACGTACGACCCGTTCTCCTGTCGCGACTACGTCATCCCCTACCTGGACGAAGACCACTTCGAGTCTTGGTCGACAGTCAAGTCCGTCGCCGAACTGCTCTCGGAACTCGCCACACGACTCGACGCCCACGACTGTCGACTGCACTACCACAATCACGACTTCGAGTTTGTCTCAGTCGACGGCGGAGCGGCGTTCGACATCCTCGTCGAAGAGACCGACGACATCCGTTTCGAGGTTGATGTCGGGTGGGCGGCCGCTGGTGGAAGAGACCCTGTAGCGCTCCTCGGAGAACTGGACGGGCGAGTCGACCTTGTCCACCTGAAGGACATGGACGTCGACCGGCGGGAACCGGCGGAACTCGGTGCGGGCGACGTCGACCTCGACGCCTGCGTCGACGCCGCCGAGCGAACGGGCGCCGACTGGCTCGTCTACGAGTACGATTTCCCGCCGGACCCGGCGGCGTCGATTGAACACGCCGGCGAGTGGTTTCGCGCTCGTTGGCGACCGGACACCGGCCGGCAACAGTAACTTTCTTGTCTCTCCGAAATGTTGGCATGGTATGGTATCGTTACGAAGTCCATACGCCGGAGGAGACGACAGTCAGTGGCTCAGGGGTAACCTGCACACACACACCGACCGTTCGGACGGGGAGCTCGCGCTAACAGAGGTGGTCGACACATACGAGTCGGAGGGGTACGATTTCCTCGCGATATCCGACCACAATATCCTGTTCGACCCCGACACCCACCAATCCGAGACGTCACTCCTCCTCCTCGGAGGCGTCGAGGTATCGACCAACGACGGACACCTCCTGTACGCGGGTGCGAGCGAGCGTCCGTCTGCGGGCGACCACGTCCAGACGACGCTCGACACGGTCGGAGCGGGACCAGGCCTGGGTATTCTGGCACACCCAAACTGGAACCGGGACCACTACCCCACCGACCGCCTCGCCAGACTGCAGGGGTACGCTGGCATCGAAATATTCAACGTGAGTTGCGTCGACGATGACGGTCGCGCGGACGCGACGGAGCACTGGGACCGGTTGCTCAGCGCCGGGCGTCGTCCGTGGGGATTCGCCACCGACGATTCACACCGGCCCGGCCAGGTCGCGCGGGCCTGGACATCGGTACAGGTCGACGAACGGACTCCCGAGGCGGTACTCAGGTCCCTTCGTACCGGCCGTTTCTACGCCTCGACTGGGGTCAGGATCACCGACGTCAGCTTCGAGGACGGTCTACTGACCGTGGCAACGGAGAGCGCCGACCAGATGACAGTCGTCACCGATGGCGGGCGCCGCGGCCGGAGTATCGACGATTCTGTCGGGACCTTCGAATTCCCAACGGACCTGCCGATCGACGACCCGAGTTACGTCCGGGTGGCGTGTTTCGGTACTGGTGACGACCGGGCCTGGACACAGCCACTGACCAATCATGCCTGAGAAACCGACGTACAGGACCGCGGTCGGCGTGACGACCGACAGCGTAGCCATCCCACGCTACTCACACCTTCCAGCATGAGTCTCCCCGAGAACGAACACCTGCAGGTCGCAAAGAGAGCCGCCAGAACCGCCGGGCAGGAGTTGCGTCGTCGATTCGACTCCACCGACGACTTTCGATACGAAGGACAAAGAGGAGTCGGAGAGATGGTAACACCGGCCGACGAAGTAGTCGAAGAACAGATCATCGCGGACATCTCAGAGACGTTCCCCGACGACAATTTTATGTCCGAGGAGAATCACGCGGACTTCGCGATAAAGCCTCGCTGGGTGGTCGACCCGATAGACGGAACGACGAACTTCTCCAACGGGCTCGGCCACTACTCCGTTTCCATCGCATTCGAGGGGAAGCGGCGGCCGGACATTGGCGTTGTCTACTACGTCCCAGACGACCGTATGTACACGGCGGTCGCAGGCGAAGGTGCCTATGTCGACGGAGAGCGTCTCGAGTTGACCGGGCCGTCGAACCTGACTGATGCGCTCGTGGTGACGGGATTCAACTCGAAACAGCTCGAAAAAAACCACATGCGGCTCATAACGCTGCTCGAATCGACACAGGGAATTCGGAGATGGGGTTCGGCTGCAGCGGAACTCGCGTTTATCGCGGACGGGTCGTTCGACATTTATTTCGAGCGATCGATAGACAAGTGGGACGTCTATGCCGGCATACTCGTGGTCAGAGAGGCCGGGGGAGCAGTGACCTGCATCGAGACCGGGAACGGGATTCATTACAACTATGTCCTGGCCTCGCCGGAGTCGCTCCACCAGGACCTGGTTGCGGTCCTCTCTACGGATAGATAGCTATGCCCGACCACTCGACTGACCGGGCGGAGCAGACACAGTCAGTAACCCTCACCAACGCTCGAATAGTCGGCCCACAGTCGGTGTTCGACGGGTATCTCCGCCTCTCGAACGGGCAGATCGACGCTTGTGAGCGGGGTCACCCCTCGTCACAGGCTGGCCACCGTCTGGATGTCGGGCAGAACCTCGTGGTCCCGGGGCTCGTCGATCTTCACGGCGACGACATAGAGGATCAGCGGTGCCCTCGTGGAGACCGTCGGGTCGACGACAGGTTCGCGCTATCTGTCTGCGACCGAGCGAACCTCGCGGCGGGAGTCACGACGAAGTTTCACGCTGTCGCCTTCGAGGACAGTCCTGGGGAGAACCGTTCCGTCGGCGGTGCCACCGAACTCGTCGAGAGTATTCGCTCAGCGACGGGACTGCTCGCAGACCACCGTGTCAACGCACGCTGTGAGCTGACGGACCCGACCAGCGTCAGCGCCGTTGGAGCGGCCGTCGAAGAGACGGACGTGGACATCGTCACGGTTCAATCAGCGCTCCCGGGTACAGGGCAGTTCGACCGACGGGCTGCGCTCGTCCGCTGGTACGACGAACACGACGGCAACGCCCGACTGGACCGAGACCCGGTAGCTGCAGCCGATTCACTGTTCGAGGACTGTGCAACTGAGGACCTCCGCGAGCGACTCGACAGTGTCTGTGCGGCGGCCGAAAGCAGCGGTGTACCAGTCGGGTCCCACGATGCGGAGAGTCAGACGGAGGTAAACGGTCTCGCCGACCGTGGCATCGATTTCCTCGAGTACCCAGTCACGATGGAAGCCGCCCGCGAAGCAAGAGAAACCGACGTGGCGGTCGTGATGGGGGCGCCGAACTACGTCCACGGCGGAAGTCTGTTCGACAACCTCGGCGCGCGGGAAGTCGCCCGGGCGGACGTTCTCGACGCCCTCTGTGCGGACTACTCGCCGCCAGCACTGTGCCGGTCGGTCGCTGTCGGTACGGATGACTCTCTGGTCCGGCGAGTCAACCGAGTCACTGCCGCTCCAGCAGAGATCGCTGGGCTCGATGACCGCGGAACGCTCGTTCCCGGCGCCCGTGCGGACGTCGCGGTGCTCGACACAGACCCGGTTCCAACCGTCTCCCGAGTCTTCGTCGCCGGACAGGAACGCTACCGAGCCGGTACGTGATACAGGGCCAGGGCCTGTGTCGGCAAGACGAACTCCCGGTCCGAGCGCCAAAAGGTCTGGACTTTTGTGTATCTCCCCATATTCCGCGCCCCTTGATCTCGATCGCGTCATCTTCCCCTCTTGCGGTTTTATACATTAGTTGACTGTTTCAGTCGATGTCACAGGCGGTGACCGTCACTGCGTCTACCCCTGCTTCCTCCAGACGTCTGAGCGTCTCCCGGTCACCGACCGACCACGCGTCGACTGCGAGGTCAGCCTCGTGTGCCAGATCGACGATCTCCGTCCCGAAACACAGTGAAAAGAGAACGTGGAGATAATCGTACCCGTGGTCGAGGGCACGTGCGATACCCACTTCCGGGTCGCCCTCGACGGTAAGTCCCAGCATCGGGTCGACCGAATCGGAACGGTCAGCGAGCGTGTCCGGTCCGACCGAGACGATAACGGGTGTGACCTGCTGTCCTTCCAGGGCGGCGAATACGTCGGCTGCGGCGTCTGCGTCTTTGATATCTACGTTTAAACCGATTCCAGACGGACACGCATCCAGAAGCGTATCGAATCGGGGAATCGGTTCCCCGCTCCCTTGAACGTCGAGTTCGCGGAGGCGGTCCCAGGGGGTTTGCGAGACGTCCCCGCCATAGCCTGTCGTTCGCTCCAGTCCCTCGTCGTGTGCACAGACGAGTTCGCCCGAACCGCATCTGCGGACATCGACTTCCACGAGGTCAACTTCGGCCGCCGCGTGCTCGACTGCTGCGACAGTATTCTCCGGGGCATGCGCTTCACAGCCCCTGTGTCCGATAATATCCATGTGGTGGTGAATATCGTCAGCACGAAAATAAATATTGTGGCGGGTAACCGATACTACTCGCCCCCTGAGACACCGTGTCACAGAGTGGCGCTCCCGGAGTCGTCTGGGCGGCCAGGTCGGTATCACGGCTGGAACAGAGTGTGCAGGAGATATACGGGTCGACAGAACTGTTGATAGAATTAGCCTCCACCGTACCCGGCGAATATCTATCAGGACTTCTGTCGACCCGTATACCATGTGCAGTCACAGTGGTATCTATCAGTTGCGGACCCAGCGATGTCAGCACGCCCGAGAGGCCGAGGCGACCGAGAGGGCCGCTTCCGTTCGAGCAGGTCACGAACGACGGTCGGACTGGGACCGATACATGCCGACTTTCGGCCGCATGTCACGCCTCCATCTGCCCGTCGGAAATGTCGAGGGCCGTATCAAGCGCAGCGATTGCCTGGTCAACGTCGTCTTCGGTGACCGGGATAGGCGGGGTCAACATCAACGTATTCATTGAACTGTAGATGTAGACCCCCTCTCGGTACGCTTTTTCCGCAACTTCATCTACGACGGTCTGCTCCTCGGAAATTTTCGCGCGACGACGGGCGAAGGGGGCGCGTTTCTCGGGATGTCGAGTCAGTTCGAGCCCCCAGTAGAGGCCCAGTCCCCTGACGTCACCGACACTCGGGTGTCTGTCCGCAAGCGACCGGAGGCGGTCACCCAGATACGCTCCCATCTTCCTGGCACGTTGAATGTATTCTTCGCGCTGGTAGGTTTCGACCGCCGCCAGACCGGCAGCACAACTGACCGGGTGGCCTGAGAACGTGTGTCCGTGAACGAGCGTCTCGTCCTCGAAGTGGTCTGCGACTTCCTCGGAAACGACCGTCGCTCCGAGTGGAACGTACGCCCCGGACAATCCCTTTGCCGTGGTAAGGATGTCGGGTGTCACGTCGTAGTGGTCGACGGCGAACCACTCTCCCGTTCGCCCCATCCCAACCATGACCTCATCACAGATCAACAACGCGTCGTGGTCGTGTGCAATAGTTTTCAATCTTCCGAGATAGTCGTCGGGTGGGACCAGCACCCCGTTTGATCCCACGATCGTCTCAACGAGGATTGCGGCCACCGAGTCACCCTCTAGCGTCAGCATCTCGTCGATGTAATCGAGCGTCTGGTCCGGTTCGAGTGTGGACCCGTACGAATACGGATCCGGCGCTTTGATCGCTCCGGGGACACCCGGCTCAAACGACCATCGACGAGGGTCGCCGGTGACGCTGATCGACCCGTAAGTAGAACCGTGATAGGACCGATAGCGGCTCATGATCTTCTGTTTACCGGTGTACGCTTTGGCAATCTTTATTGCGGCTTCGTTGGCCTCCGTACCGCTGGTGGAAAACAGCGTTTTGTTTAGCGATCCTGGTGTTATCTCTGCCAGTTTTCGGCCGAGCCTTGCCCGCGACTCTGTCGTATAGGACGCTTTCACGAACGGCGTTTGCCGGACAGTCTCTGCAACGGCGTCGGCCACACGTTCCGCGCTGAATCCCAGGTTCGTACAGACGGTCTGGCTGGCGAAGTCCAGATACTCGTTTCCGTCCGCGGTCCTGAATCGGACACCGTCTGTGTCGGTTATTTCCGTCGGAAAAACGGAGCGCTGTTTCGACCACGTGCCGAAGACGTGGTCCCGGTCCATGGATTCGATCTCATTCAACTCAGTCTCTCGTGGAGGCATGGTCGTCTATTAGTACAAGTGAAAACTGTTACTTAAAATAACCGGAAGAGACGCGAACACCACGCCGGCCAGCACCGGCGGACAGCCCACTTTCTTTCCGCAGACCCGGTCAGTGCTCACCTCGAGCCATCCGGTTTTCGACCTCCCACACAACCTCCGGCAGTTCGCGGATCGACGGAATCAGATAGTCCGCACCCGCGTCCCGAAGGTGGTCGAATCCATCGTTTCCCGTCGAATACACTCCGACGGTCCAGACACCAGCGTTGAGACCCGCTTCGATATCTTTCGTCGTGTCACCGACTTTAATCACGGCATCGGTCTCCTGTATACTCAACTCTCGCATTCCCTGCTGGATCATCCAGGGTCCCGGTCTACCAGCAGGGACGGCGTCGGAGTGTGTCTTGAAGTCAAACGATATCCCGTGATCCTCGACTAGCTTCGCGTAGAGTGCTTCTGCGGCGTTTTCAGTGTAGCCCGTCGTGTTGCTTATCAGCTTACCGTATCCACGCAGTGTTTCGATAGTCTCTCGGGCTCCCCGGATCGGTCGCGCCAGTTCCTCGCGAACGATCACCTCGGTCTGTAGTTCGCTGAACGACGCAAACATCTCCTCAAGGTCGCCTTCTCTCCACTCGCGGCCGTGTGCCGCCTCGAACTGCCGCCTGGCTTCCTCGGTCGTCAACAGTTCACGGAGATGGTCCTTCTTGTAGAGACCCATCGGCTCTCGTATCTGTTCCCAGCTCAGGTCGATCCCCCAGTCTTGCAGCGTTTCGTCGAGCGCGATCACTGGTGCTTTGACTCCAATACCATCGTCCTCGGCATACGTATCGCTCAGATCCTGGGGACCGTCTACCACACACCCCCCAACATCGAGAACAATCAGTTTGATTGGCCCCTGATATTGTGTTGTCATAACCTATTCATCACCGTCGCGTTCGGAGTTAATAAAGCCCCGGGAAATTGACTTTTTGGGGGGACGCTGGCTCACGGTATTGCTGGCGTTCGTTACAGGCCGTCACTACTGGCTCACCTGGTTTTAAATACTTAGAACGCGACAGTACACAGTGAAATGAACGACGAGTCCGAAGACGACCGTCAGTCCAGAAGACGTTTTCTGAAGCTCGCGGGCGTTTCAGCTGTCGGTATGGCGGGGTGCAACTCTGACGACAGCGAGGAGACGGAGACGCTCGAACTGCGACACGGAGTCGCGGTCGGAGACGTGACAGACGACACGGCAGTGTTCTGGTCCCGTCTTGAGGACAGCGGCGTAGTCCACGTCGAGTACGCGACCGACGGCTTTGAGAAGACCACCACACACGAGGAGACTGTTGTCGACGGAGACGCCGACAACACTGCCAGGATCCGATTGGAGGGACTGAACTCTGGGACGGAGTACCGCTACCGCGCGTGGGGAACGCCGGGGTCGGGCGGTGCAGCCAGGAACGCACCGGTCGGGTCGGAGTATCTCGAAGAGGGGGTTTTCAAGACGGCTCCGGCTCCCGACGAACGCGACTCGGTGACGATCGCCTGGTCCGGGGACACGTACGGGTACGGTGGCTACCCGTTGGAGCCGCCGTTCGAGTGTCTTCGGTCTATCGGGGAACTCGGACCGGACGCGTTCCTCTATCTCGGGGACACGATCTACGCCGACGCGAACACTCCGGCGGGAGTTCTCACCGGGGACGAGACCAAAGAAGAGGCCATGGAGATATACCGGGCGAAGTACAAGGAGATGCGCGTCCCAGACGAGAGCGTCGCCGAGACCACGCATCTCCAGAAGGCGCTCACTTCGACCTCAGTGTACGCCATCTGGGACGACCACGAGGTCGAGAACAACTTCGACCGAACCCACAGGCTCCTCTCCACGGGCCGGGACGTGTTCATAGACTACTGGCCCATCGACCGACACGAGTCGGTGACCGGCGACGTGACCGGACGGTTGTTCCGGAAGTTCCAGTGGGGAGAACACCTGGAGCTGTTCATCCTTGACACGCGGCAGTACAAGTCGCCGAAAGACGGGAACACGGACTCGAAGACGATGCTCAGCCGACCGCAGATCGAGTGGTTGAAACAATCGCTCCGGGAGTCCGACGCCACGGTGAAGATCATCGGGAGTTCGGTCACCTTCGGCATCAACTCCGGTGACGGATGGACGTCGGGAGGCGACCCGGGCTACAAGCAGGAACGGGACGAGATCGTGGAGATGATCCGGTCGGAGAGCATCAAGAACGTCGTCGTCCTGAGCGGGGATGTCCACACGGCCGCGGTGGCGACCTACGACCTCGGCTCCGTCTCGGACGTCAATATCGTCGAGTCATCCGCCGGGGCCATGGGTGCGCCGAGCGGGGGACCAAAGGGACACGACTGGGAACTCCAGCCGAGAAGCCACTTCGAGCGCGGGGTCGACCTCCTGAACTACGGCGTCTTCGAGGTCGACGAAGCGGGCGAACGGTTCATTATCCAGATCCACAACGAGAACGGCAAAGAAGTGTACCGGAAGTCCTGGTCGACTGGCTGATCCGAGGACATGCTGGACACCAGTCCGCCGGTGTTAAGTACTCAGAAGGCGATATGAGTAAACAAAATGATCAAGAGGCAAATATAATGTCCTCAGAATCAGGTCTCGCGATCGAACTGGTCGAACCAGACGAACTGGCAGCGACTACCTATCCCCTTCCAGAACAACTAAAACAGGAGGGAATCTTGGTCGAAATGAAAGCCGCGACAGCGTGCGGGTCGGACATGCACTCCTGGCGTGGTCGGAGGCCGTTCCCGATGCCATCCGTCCTCGGACACGAAGTTGTCGGAGAGATAGCTTCCCTGGGCAGCAGTGTCCGGACTGACACTGCAGGAAATCCGCTATCGGTGGGCGACCGGATCACCTGGACGGTCATGGCCAGTTGTAACGACTGTCGGTACTGTCGATTGGAAAATATGCCACAGAAATGTACAGACCTGTTCAAATACGGGCACGAACGAAGCGATGAGCGACCCCACTTCAACGGCGGGTTCGCGGAATACGTCCACGTAATTCCCGGAACCGCCGTATTCAAACTACCGAGCGGGGTCCCATCGGCGGTCGCTAGTACCCTGATGTGTGCCGGGGCGACCGTCGCTGCAGGTCTGGACAGAATGGACCTCGACCCGATGGATTCGCTCGTCGTGCAGGGGGCAGGCATGCTGGGACTGTACGCGATATCTATGGCGAGCGTATACGGTGCCGACCGGATAATCGCCGTCGATATCGATACAGAGCGGTTGAGAATGGCGGAGCGGTTCGGTGCAGACAGTACACTCGACGCCAACGAACTGACCGATACAGAAATTGTAGACCAGGTAAAAGAGAAAACAGGAGGGAGAGGCGCCGACGCTGCCTTCGAGGTGACTGGCGCTCCAGAGGTCATTCCGACCGGCGTCGAACTGCTCGCCACCGGCGGTGAGTATATGTTACACGGCTCAGTCTATCCAGGAGACACGTTCACCTTGGACGGTCATGACGTGATCACCAAGAACCTGAGTATCCAGGGGTCACACAATTACGATGCCCAACATCTCGCGACTGCTATCGAGTTCGCCGACCGGTATCGAGACCGGTACCCTCTCGAATCGCTCGTCGGCCCGAGTTTTCCCCTCTCGGTAGACGGCGTCCAACAGGCACTGAGTGCGTTGGAGAACCGCGAGGCGATCCGCCCGGTAATTCGCCCCGATTGAGAGTATCGTGTGTCATTTGTTCTGTCGCGGAGTCACGGACATGCCAGCGGGGACAAGGACGTCGACAGGTGCGACCGCCGTCGAACAGGACTCGCAGATATGTAACCTGGGGACGTTCATAAGCGTTTTTCCGGGCGACCGCACGCAGTCTTGCGGTGTAATAACTTATGAACGTCTTTATCTTAGTCGATTGAATGTAACGGCGAAACAATTATTACTGGTTAAGTAGAAATCCCGGAGTGTGACAGACAACAGGCGAGTGAAGGCAGTAATATTAGATCTTGGCGGAACACTGGTCGACGGACAGCGAGAGCTAGGTGAGGCGTACGAGGATTCGACCGCCAAGGGGGACAAAATACCGGTCATAACGCTTATCAGAACGTTCAAACGGCTAGGTATGGATCTTGAGGAAGAGACGGTTCGAGCAGGGATCGGATTTTCACGTGACCATCTCCGGTCCATACTGTCGACGGAGGCGGGACATGAAGAGTTCCGATCTGCCCACGGCCGGGACTGGACCGAGGAAGATATATCCGAACTCTACGACATCGTCCGCGAAGTGTTACGAGAGTACATCACCGACCCAGAACTTGCGACCCCTATCGACGGGGCTGCCGAAACTGTCAGAACTCTCCGGGAGGGCGATCGCCGTATCGGATGTACGACCGGGTTCCCGGGGGAAAGTGCGGAGGCAATGTACGAGTATCTCGACTCCGAAAGAGGAATTAAGCTAGATTTTGGGGCACATCCTGACATAGTCCGTACCGGCCGGCCACAGCCCTGGATGGTTCAGAAGAACATGCGCGAGCTTAGCGTGTATCCTCCAGAGACGGTCTTGAAAATCGGCGACAAACCCAGTGACATCAACGAAGGCCGTAATGCTGGCGTCTGGACAGCCGGAGTCTATGCAACCGGACACGGAACGTATGAAGAACTCGCCGCAGCGGGGGCCGACTACCTGATCCCGTCAGTTAATGAAGTACCTAGCGTTATCAGAGACATCGAATGCGACCATCTCGCAGATTGACTGCTCTTCCCCACGCCTGTGGATGGTGAACTTTCGCCTGCGGAGAAATACCAGAAACGAAAGATATACACCCGGACGTGACTCTGTTAACTGCCACGACACTAGATCAGTACATTCGGGTCGTGATGATCCAGGTCTGTGACGACACGACTTAAACAAATCACGTCCGGGTGTGTAGAGTCGTTAACAACTCGACCACTCTCCGTCTTTATGTTTTAATTATGAGTCCGCTCTCCGGCGGTAGATCACACCATATCCGGACAGTCCCGACAAAAAATCAGTTTTAAATACAGTAGTTACTGTTTATATTTGTGCCGTCGATTGCCCGAGCAGGACTGCTCACGGCTGTGTGAAAGCGTCGGGACGACGGCCCATGATCCATCGAGACTCGAGTCACGTCGCAGTTAACAAATACACCATTTGATTTCATTATAAACAATATTCATTCTTTTTATTATAAAAAATATATTTTATCCGGTATTTGATCCAATAAGCAAAATCAATCCTGTCACGAGCGCGTGGTTTTTGTTAATGACGAACCCCGACTTCTCGCCGCGATCTACCCACATAGCCACCCACGTCACCACGTTTCTCATGGATCCTACAGCGCCAGAGAAATATAAGCAAAAAATTAAGAAGTGTAAATACCAGTCTAAATTATAACTACTAAGATCGTCGAGCCGCCGTCGAACCCTAGTTCCAGGCACCCGAATTCACCGAAAATATACTGAACTAGTACAACTCGAACGGCGTCAGATGCTCTGATAGTGACCGTTCTCGTCTCGTACCGGTGATCGCCGCCGGGGGTTGCGACGGTTGGCGCTGCACCCGCCAGCCCGTTCGGTCCGGTCGGCACCGGCATCTACTGTCGGAGCCCGCCTCGGCGGCGCGGCCGGCTACATTGCGGGGTCACCGTCTCCCCCACAGCCTGACACGACCGCCGGGTAGCCGGTGCTAATACGTCCGGAAACTCGCGGAGCCAACGTCGATCCGCACGAGGGTGTTCTCCTCCCAGGCGTCGTCGCCGACGCCGTACTTCCGGTTTATCCGGCCGTTGACGCGCTCGAACGCCTCGCGGTCGTCGACGACCTCCGCGGTCCCGCGCAGCGTCGCCGTCCATTCCGGCAGCCCGCGTTCGGCCTTCTCGATCGACAGAGAAACGTAGGGGTTCTCGCGGATGTCGGCGAGTTTCCGGCCAGCCGTGACGATCCGCACGGCGCCGTCGTCGTAGAGGTACCAGACCGGGGCGACGTGCGGCCGGCCGTCGCGGCACGTTGCGAGATGGGCGGTGAGCGGTTCGGCGGTGATCCGTTCTGCAACCTCCGCGGGGACGTCTCCCATACCGAGGTGACGGCTCGCAGGCCAAAGAACGTTTTTGCCTCTCAACGCCTAGCAACTCAAAATTTAAGTGTGTACTGTCGAAATACACGACTGATGTGAGACTCAGACAGCCGACCGACTTCCTGATCCTGGAGGCGCTTGCAGCCTACGGGCGCAACGTCGCCACCAACCTCTCCGAAATCACCGGCAAGAGCCGCAAAAACATCAACAACCGGCTCCCGGCGCTCGTTGATTACGGACTCGTCCGCAAGATCGGCCCGGCAAAACACTCCGGGCTCTACGAGATCACGACCAAGGGGGAACTCGCACTCGGCCACCGCGAGGAGTACGACGAACGCGAGGACTTCGGCGCCTTCCTCGACCGACGACTAGAGCGTGATACCGATCCGACACCCCGGGCCACGATGCTTCGCGGATCGGGTCAGGACGACGAGTAGCATCGATACTATAGGGTCGGTTGGAACTGTGTACCGGGACGACCGCACGCCCTCATGCGGTCGATCCGGAAATTACTTACAACCGACCCTATATGCACCCGGACAGACGTACTGATGATCGAACCCCCAAGACGGGGGGTCGCTCGAATTATCGATGTTGCCGTCCGACGATAGAACCCCTCCCACGATCGGATGATAAGGACCGTTCCCACTGTGCACCGGCGATCCCAGTCCCCGTTGGCGGCGATCACCGGTACGAGACGAGAACGGTCATCATGAATGGGCAGCGATGGCGCGATTCGCCCCAACTTTTCGACGGCGGACCATGCCGGCTAAGATACGTGGTTGCCTGTTCGATCGTCGTTCGGCGCAAATTCGAAACGTTCATGTTCCAATAGATAAGATAGTAAAACAACCATGGTCGAGATAGGTAGATCATCAGACAATCTACATCCCCGCGAGGAAACCGTACTGTCGGCGGTGGACGCGATAGACGGTCAGGATCACCTGGTGATCGCTGACGTCTCCCGGGACGACGCCTGGATCGCCGTCCCCGAGGGCCAGGCCGACCCGATCCCCGCTTCGCGGTGATACTGTCGGCCGTGACTCGATTAAGATATTCGTCACCGGCGGATCGGGCACGCTGGCTGCAGTGGCCGGCACAAGCGGTATTTGTTCTCGCGCGTTAGATCGGGTATGGTA
>JBDGQL010000073.1:0-13766 GCA_042219105.1 Karumarchaeum halophilus (SeqCode)
ATAGATATTCGCCGGGTACGGTGGAGGCTAATTCTATCAACAGTTCTGTCGACCATCGATGTCTCTGTCCGACAGTATATATTGCCGGGACTGCACTGACTGGCCGATCCGGCGATACCACGGGGGTTAATGACGACCTTTCCCTACTGATTCATGATGGAGACGGACCTCGACCCACGGATTCTCTCACTCGCGATCGCACGGATGATCGGAGCGCTCGCGAACTCCTTTCTGGTGATCGTGTTGCCACTTTACATCGGCAGCGAACTGGTCACCCTGCCCGGATTCGTCGGGACGGCGATCGACTTCAGTGGAATCGAGTTCACGTTCACCACCGAACTCCTCATCGGAATCGTCCTGTCCTTGTTCGGGTTTCTGAACAGCTTCGGTCAGCCATTCACTGGTGCCCTGTCGGACCGCACCGGCAGACGAAAGGCGTTTCTCCTGACCGGGCTCACGCTGGTCGCCATCGGGAGCGCCGGCTACGTCTTTTTCACCGACTACGTTGCCATCCTCCTGATGCGGGCGCTACAGGGCGTCGGCGCGGCCTTCACCATTCCCGTCGCCGTCGCACTCGTGAACGAACTCTCCGACCCGGGCGAGCGGGGCGGGAACTTCGGGCTGTTCAACACGTTCCGGCTGATCGGCTTCGGGGTCGGGCCGCTGCTCGCCGGCGGGGTCGTCGAAGCCGGGCCCTACGAGATCGGGGGACTCGCCGTGGGTGCAATCTCGACTGCTGCCGTGACCGTGTCGGGGTTCGACGCGGCCTTTCTGGTCGCCGTCGCCGGCGCGGCGGTCAGTTTCGTCCTGATCGCCGTCCTGATCGACGACCCCGAACAGACCGACACCGACGCCGGAGAGGACATCTCCATCCGGGTGCGCGACCCGGACGGCCCCGGACTGGATCCGGTGTTCGCGCTCGGTGTCGCCACCGTGGTAATGGCGCTCTCGATCGCCATCTACGCGCCGCTGGGTAACGTGATTAACGAGCGACTCGATCAGGAGCCGTTCCTGTTTTCGGTGCAGTTCGGCGCGACCGTACTGGCGAACGTGTTCTTTCAGACCCCGATCGGCCGGCTCAGCGATCGCTACGGCCGGCGTCCGTTTCTCCTGTTTGGCTTCGTCCTCCTGTTGCCGACGACGATCGCGCAGGGCTTTATCGGGGTGCTCGCGGTGCCGTTCGCCGGGGTAGCGGTCGTCGACGCGTCGCTGTTGATGGTGATCGCGCGATTCTTCCAAGGCGTTGCCGTCGCGGCCGTGTTCGCGCCATCGCTCGCGCTCGCGGGTGACCTCGCCGGGGAGGGTCAGTCCGGGTCGACGCTCTCCGTTCTCACGGTGGGCTTTGGACTGGGGATCGCGTTCGGCACGCTGTTTTCGGGCATCCTCGTGGGCTTTGGCTTCGCGGTGCCGTTCGTCGTGGCGACCGCCGGCGGGAGCGTCGGCCTGTATCTCGTGTGGACGCAGGTGGAGGAGACGGTCACCGACGCAGTTCCGGTTCCGGTTCCGGCGATCGGAGGGAGATGATGGGGACACTTGGACCCGGACGGCGCTACCCCGCACCGGGGGCGGCCCGCCGCGTCCGGCGCTCCCGGAGCGTGTACATCCAGAGAACCCCGAGTCCGAGGGCGTACGCGAGCATGACCGGGATCGTGACCAGGATCATCGACAGCACCGTTCCCGGGGTGAGCAGTCCCGCGGCGACCAGGGTGCCCAGGACCGCTACCCGCCAGCGCTGCCGGAGCGTCCCATAGGAGACGATCCCGCCACGGTGGAACAGGAACATCGTCACCGGGATGTCGATCAGGACGCCGATCCCGACCGTCGTGAAGAAGATCAGCCAGAAGAAGTTGCTCACCCGGTAGTCGATCACCATGTTCGCCTGGAGCGCGTCCCAGACCAGATACGAGATCACGTTCGGCGCGACGAACAGGTACCCGATCGCGCTCCCGATGAACAGCCCGGCGGCCACGGCGCCGGTCCAGCCGAAGAACACGTTCCGGTCGCCACTCGCGAGGCCACGCTCCTTGAGCGCCGGCCAGGCGTAGTACAGGATGAACGGAATCGTCGCAAACAGGCCAAACAGCACGGATATTTTCACCTCGAAGACGAGCGCCTCGACGGGGTGGAGGACGACGATGTCGACTTGGCTGGCCAGGTCTCCGCTGGTGGTGCCGGTCCCGTCGATGGAATCGGGCAGCCGGCTCAAAAAGTCCTTCCGGACCCGCCCGATTCCGCCGGCGTAGAGAAAGTAGAAGACCCCGACCATGACGGCGATGAACACGGCGAAGATCCGGAACGCCTTCGAGCGCAGGCTCCCGACGATGAACCGGATGTCGTGGTAGTACCCGCCGATGTCGTCGGGATCGGTGTCGTCGTCGGTGACCGAGTCGAACATCGTCGCGGTGGCGCGCTCGACGCGTCCCGGGGGTGGAGCGTCGTCTTCCTCGTCGTCGCCGTCGCCAGCGTTTCCGGAAGCGTCCTCGGCGTCCTTACCGGACTGCTCCTCTGCTTCGTCGTACCGATCGAGGATGGCCTGGGCTTTTTCCGGTTGATCGTCGTCCACCGCTTCGTTCGCCGCCACGAGAGCTTCCTCCTCTTCGAGTTCGGCGAACGCCTCCGGCGGAGCGGCCCGGACCCCAGCGGCGTTTAGCGTCCCGAGATCGATCGCCGTCGGATCCCCGTACTCCCCATCATCGGGCTCCGCGGACGGCCAGGCGTAGTACAGCGCGGCGACGACGGCCACGAATAAACCGACGATCCCCGAGAGTGCTAACACTCCGGGGTCGCCCGCAAGGGGTGCCAGCGCCTCCGGATCGATCTCTCCCGGGCGGAAGCTGGCGGGGATGCTCGGGAGAACCGAGTCGTTCACGACCGACACTCCGCGCTCGAAGAACAGCCAGGCGAGGCCGCTCCCGAGAACGAAGGCGGCGGCGACCCGGTTGAGATTCGCACGCACGTCGAGGCGCATTCCACGCAGGCTTCCACCGCGCTTGAACGCGACCGCGAGGCGGGCGAGATACAGGCTGACGCCGTACAGGATCACGAGTGGCCCGGCCCACATCGCCTGGGTGAACGGATCGGGCGGCGAGAACATGGCGCCGAAGCCGAACATGCCCACCACGGCGTACCGCCAGTTGTCGCGGAAAGTCTCATACTGGACGATCCCGGAGTACGAAAGCGCCGTAATGAACAGCGGGAGTTGGGCGGCGATTCCAAACGAGAGGCCGAGAATGAGAATGAACTCCGTCCAGAGAACGATGGAGTACGTGTTGGACAGTCCCGCGCTGGCGGCGTTGTTCGCGAGAAAGTCGAACATCACCGGGAAGAAAATGTTGTAGGAGTAGACGATCCCGCCGATGAAAAGCGCGATCGCGAAGACGGCGATCCCGATGACCCGCCAGGTCGCGAGGCCGTCTTCCGGATACCACCCGCGGGACTTCAGTGGATCGCGAGCGTAGTACAGGAACACCGGGACCGCGAGGACGATCCCGACGACGATACCGATTTTCGCCTGCATCAGTATCACGTCGAAGGGAGTGATCGCGACCGTCTCCGGGTTACCACCCGAAATCTTCGGGATCAGGTCCGCCTGAAGCACCGGCCAGACGAACGCCCGCATCGCGTAGATGGTCAGAATCAGTCCGATGACGAAGGTGAGAAACACTCTACGGAGCCGGTGTTGGGCCGCCGACAGTAACGCCCCCGCGGTCCGCTTGCCCGACGAGATGGTCTCCCGTGTGTCGGAACCGACTATTCCGTCTTGGGCGCCCATTCTCCTGGATGGTAGCTGCCTCGCCGTTATCAATCTTCTTTCCTGAGTCGACTGTCGAGACGAGAACGGCCACTGTATCACCGGACGAAAAGGCCTATAACCCGGAAACCGCCTACGAGTTGCTAATGGCTGATCCCGCGTCGCCCGGAGACGACGACGCCGATACTCCCGAAGAGGGCGTATCCGAAAGCGACGCGGACGCGCCCGGGGTACCCGACGGTGCATCCGCCAACGTCACCGGGGTAGAAGACATCACCGGGGTTGGCCCGGCGGAGGCCGACGCGTTGCGTGATGCCGGATTTGCGTCGATTTCGGGCCTCCGGATGGCGACGCCGGCGGCGCTCTCCGAGGTGGACGGTGTCGATGAGA
Source organism: Karumarchaeum halophilus (SeqCode) (assembly GCA_042219105.1). Classification (GTDB taxonomy): domain Archaea; phylum Halobacteriota; class Halobacteria; order Halobacteriales; family Hikarchaeaceae; genus CAYSJP01. The sequence continues at coordinate 4,142 of JBDGQL010000073.1, forward strand.
CGCTCGCGAAACGAATCAAGGACGAAGTCGGCGGGTCGTTTGGCGGGGACACGGAGGGGGCCGACGCCACTGACGACGATGCTGGCGAGGGGGCCGACGCCGATGGGGACGGCGAGCAAAACCAGGACGCCGAGAGCGACGAGCTAGAAGCGGTCCAAGACCTCGGAGACGACAGAATCGAGCCGATCCCGGACGAAGGAGGCGGGCTGTTGGGATACGGTGAGGCCGGCGGGCCGGAGGCCGACGAGGAGATGCCCCTGACGGCGCACATCGAGGAGATGATAAAGCGCCTCGTCATCGTGGCCGTGGTGGCGGGGATCGCGAGCACCATGTTGTTTCCGTTTGCCGACCGGGTCATCAACTTCCTGTGGAACTCGATTCTGCCCACCGGCGCCGGGAGTGACTTCGCCCGCCCGCGGCTGTACAGCGTCCTCGAATTCTGGTTCACGAAGGTCAAGGTCGCTAGCCTCGCCGGCGTGATCATCGGACTGCCCGTGTTCGTCTACCAGACCTACCGGTTCATGCGTCCCGGGTTGTACCCCAACGAGCGTCGGTACTACCTCGCCGCGGTGCCGACCAGCCTCGTGCTGGCACTCGTCGGCGTGGCCTTCGCGTACTTCATCATTCTGCCGAGCGTGTTCACGTACTTCCTGTACTACTCCCAGGACGTCACGACCATCGGCTTCGCACTGGGGCGGACGTTCAACCTCATCCTGATCATGATGGCGTATCTCGCCATCGTCTTCCAGATCCCCCTGTTCATCCTGCTCGCGATGCTGATGGGACTGGTGACCAGGGAGTGGCTCGCACAGCGCCGGCTCATCTTCTGGGGCGGCTTTCTCGGCATCTCCTTCGTGTTCAGCCCCGACCCGACCGGGATGGTCCCGATCCTCATCACCCTCACCATGATCGCGCTGTTCGAGGGAACGCTGTTGCTCACGAGGTGGACACAGCGCCGGGGCGGCGGCGGAGAGAGCGGCATCGGCGCCTGACCGCCAGACACCCGACTCTCGTACTGACTGCTCTCACCGTCCACGACGATGGGAGAACAGTCAGTATCAGATGAACGTGATGGCGTAGGCGAGCGAGGAGAACAGCATCACTATCGTGAAGAAGATCGCGATGATGCGCTGGCGGTCCATACCTGAACTACATCACCCGGGTATGAGTAATTTCCGGCTAAGACGGCAGTGTCATATACGGGTCGACAGAAGTCCTGATAGATATTCGCCGGGTACGGCGGAGGCTAATTCTATCAACAGTTCTGTCGACCCGTATACTGTCGGTCACACGTTCGTGGAGGAATTCGCCACCCCGGGGTGTCGAATATCTCCATCGAGTCGTGACCGACAGTATCACCACTCCTCCTGGACGAACGCCTCGATGCGGTCCATCGCCTCCCGGAGGTCGTCCATCGCGTAGGCATAACAGACCCGGAGGTGGCCTGCGCCGCCCACGCCGAAGGCGCTCCCCGGGACGACCGCGACGTTCGTCGACTCTAGGAGGGCCTCGGCGAACGCCTCGTCGTCGCGCTCGCCCTCGCGTCGGGGGATTTCGGGGAAGACGTAGAACGCGCCGCCGGCGCCGGCGCAGGGCAGACCCATCTCCTCGAAGCGCGAGCGCACGAACCGGCGGCGGCGATTGTACGCCGACCGCATCTCCGCGACCCGGTCGTCACAGGCGCGCAACGCCTCCGTCGCGGCGTACTGGGCTGTGGTCGGCGAGGACAGCATCACGTACTGGTGGACGCGGTTCATCGCCTCGATCGCCTCCGGAGTGCTCATCGCGTACCCGAGTCGCAACCCCGTCATCGCGTACGCCTTCGAGAAACCGTTGAACACGACGGTCCGCTCGCGCATCCCCGGCAAGGTCGCGATGGACGTGTGCTCGCCGTCGTAGGTCAGGGCCGCGTAGATCTCATCGGCGAGAACCGTGAGGTCGTGCTCGCGGACGAACGCCGCGACCTCACGGAGATCCGCCTCGGGCATGATGGCCCCCGTCGGATTGTTCGGGTAACAGTACACCAACACCTCGGCGTCGGCCGCACCGGCCCGCGTGAGGGCGTCATACGAGAGCCGGAAGTCGTCGTGGTCCGTCCGAACCGGGAGCACCTCGCCGCCGGCGAAGCGGGCGGTGGCCGGGTAGGAGATGTACGTCGGCTGTGGGATCGCGACCGCGTCGCCGGGGTTCAGGAACGTCCGCATGGCGATGTCCATGCCCTCGCTCACGCCGGTGGTGACCAGGATCTCCGTCTCCGGGTCGTACGCGAGGTCGTACCGGCGAACGTGCTCGGCGATGGCTTCCCGGAGGTCCCGGCGACCACGATTGGTCGTGTAGGAGGTGCGGCCCCGCTCAAGAGAGTCGACACCCGCCTCACGGGCCGCCCACGGAGCGGAGAAATCGGGTTCGCCGACCGACAGCGAAATGACGTTTTCCTTCTCCTCGACGATCTGGAAAAAGCGGCGGATGCCCGACGGCGGAGTGTTTTCGACGCGGTCTGAGATGCGCATAGGTGATCTGTGTTGGAGTGGGGGTGGTTGGTGGGGGGTAGTCCTCAGGGCGAGACCGACAGCCTGTCGTCCTCGTCATCGCCGTCGAAGGCGACGCCGCGCTCCTTGTATGAGGTCATGATGAAGTGCGTGACCGTCTGGGTGATCTCCGGTACCGGCGCGATCCGGTCGGCCACGAACGCCGAGAGTTCGTGCATCGACTCGCCCTCGACCTCGATTGCGAAATCGTACTGGCCGGAAACCAGCCTGAGTGAGTTGACCTCCGGGAACTTCACGATCCGGGAGGCGATGTCGGCGTAACTCGTCTCACGGTCCAGTTCGACGTTCAACTCGACGAGGGCGCTGGCGTGATCCACGTCGAACGCTTCCCAGTCGACGATTGCCTGGTACCCTTTGATTACCCCCTCCGACTCGAGGTCGTCGATGAGTGTCTCGACCTCCGCCTCGCTCAGGTCGAGCTGGGGCGCGATGTCGGCGGTGTCGGTGCGCGCGTCCTCCAGAAGGATGTCGAGTAGTTCGCGTCGCTCGTCCATACACCATCGTGTGGTGGGGAGAAAAAAGGGCTGCCGGAACGAGTCCGACAGTATAAGTGGCCACGGCATCTCGGTGAAAGTGATGACCGACGATCCCGAAGACATGCTGTCCTGGGACGAATCCGTGTTCCGTGACGAACACGTCTTCGAGATCGATTACGTCCCCGAGGCGTTTCTCCACCGGGACTCACAGCTAGAGAGCCTCCAGTATGCGCTGCGCCCGGCAGTGAGAGGCGCCCGGCCACTGAACGTCCTCGCGCAGGGCCCCCCGGGGACCGGGAAGACGACCGCCGTCCAGAAGCTGTTCGACGAACTCGCCTTGCAGTCCGACGTGGCGACCGTCCGGGTAAACTGCCAGGTCGACTCGACGCGGTACGCCGTGTTCTCGCGGCTGTTCGAGGCCGTCTTCGACTACGAGCCGCCCTCCTCGGGGGTATCGTTCAAGAAGCTGTTCCGCCAGCTGAGCGAGAAACTCGTCGAGAACGACCGTCCGCTCGTGGTCGCTCTGGACGACGTGAACTACCTGTTCTACGAGAACGAGGCCTCCGACGCGCTGTACTCGCTGTTGCGCGCCCACGAGATCCAGTCCGGAGCACGGATCGGCGTCATCACGATCTCCTCGGACCCCTCACTGAAGGTGATCGAGGAACTCGACGGCCGCGTCCAGAGCGTCTTCCGGCCCGAGGAGGTGTACTTTCCCGTCTACGGCGAGGCCGAGATCGCCGACATCCTGACCGAGCGCGCAAAGCGGGGATTTCACGACGGCGTGGTCTCGCCCACCGTCCTCGACCGGGCTGCCGAACTCACCGCCGAGAGCGGCGACCTCCGGGTCGGGATCGATCTGCTCCGGCGGGCGGGCTTGAACGCCGAGATGCGTGCCTCCCGCACCGTGGGTCCCGAAGACATCGAAGACGCCTACGAGGCCTCGAAGTACGTCCACCTCTCCCGGAGTCTGCGGACGATCTCCGAGTCGGAGCGCGCGCTGGTGGAGGTGATGCTTGAACACTCCGGCGAACAGGCCGGATCGGTGTACGAAGCCTTCCACGAGGCGACCGGCCTGGGGTACACCCGCTACTCCGAGATCGTGAACAAGCTCGACCAGCTGGAGATCATCGAGACCACCTACACCGCCGTCGAGGGGCGGGGGCGCTCGCGAAAACTCGAACTCGCGTACGACCGTGAGGCCGTCACCGAGCGGCTCGAGTGACCGACGCCAGTCGGTTCGCCCGTGGTCAGGTCGACACCGCTCCGTTGACGCCGTCGGGGTCAACCCAGATGACGAACCGGTCGCCGTCGCTCAGGACCCCGTTGACGTACCGGTTGTCGGTGACGGGGTCGACATCGGCGTCGGCCAGGTTCGACACCTTGTGGACGTGGTCGACGAGCCAGCCGAGCCGGTGATCGTGGTCGCGATTGAAGATGACGATCTGGCGGCTCTCGCCGTCCTCGTGGATGTCGAACACGAGTCGCGGGTTCATGATCGTCGTCATCTCGCCCCGGAGGTCCATGACGCCCTCGACCTGGGGCGGCGTGTCGGGTAGCTCCGTGATCTCGTTTGGCTTGACGATCTCGTCGATCCGGTCGATACCGACGCAGTAGCGCTCGGCCCCGAGGGTGAACTCGAGGACCTGCTCGGGGACCTCCGTGGCCGCCGCCGTCATCGATCCCCCTCCGTGGCGGGATCACCACCCCGTGTCCCATCGGCCGTGCTCGATCCCCCGTCCGTCTCCACCGCGGAGTAGGACGCGCCCGCGCCGCCGGTTCGCGGCCCGGCCTCGCCAGCGTTGACCGTCGCCCCGCCCGTCACCTCGAACTCCGCGACGCTCTCGTGGAGGTTCTCGGCGAGCTGGGAGAGCTGCTGGATGTTCGTGGTCGCCTCCGACAGCGAGGCGGTCTGCTCCTCGGTCGCCGCGGAGACGCTGGTGGCCTCGGCGGCGGTCTGCTGGCTCACGCCCGACACCTCCTCGACCATCGAGACGACCTCCTCGGAGGAGGCCGCCTGGTCGTCGGTCGCGTTGCTGATCTCGTTGATACCGCTCTCGGCTTGCTCGATCGCGTCCGCGATCTCGTCGAACATCTGGACGGCCTCCTCGATGGTCTCCGATCCCTTCTCGACGCGGTCACTCATATCCTCGATGTCGCCGACCGTCTCCGCGGTCGTGCCCTGGATCTCGTCGATCCGGTCTTCGATCTCCGTCGTCGCGTTGCCGGCCTCCTCGGCCAGGGACTTGATCTCGTCGGCGACGACAGCAAACCCCTCGCCGGCCTCGCCGGCGCGGGCGGCCTCGATCGAGGCGTTCAGGGCGAGCAGGTTCGTCTGCTCGGCGATGTCGGCGATCATCTCGACGATCTCGCCGATCTGCTCCATCTCCGCGTCGAGCGTCTTGACCTGGCTGGAGGCCGCCTTGGCCTGTGACTCGATCGCCTCGATCTCCTCCGTCGCGTCGGTCGCGTACTCCCGGCCGCGCTCGCCGCGCTCGACGGCCGTGCTCGCGGTTGCGGTCACCTCCTCCGCGGAGGAGGCGATCTCCTCGACGGTCGCGGACATGTCCATCATCTCCTCGGACACCTCCGCGAGGTTCTCGCTTTGGGTCTCCGTCCCCTCCGAGATCTCCTGGACGGACTCGGCGACGTCCTCGCTGGCCCGCTCGATCTCCTCGGCACTGGCCGAGACCTCCTGGCTGGAGCCCGTAACCTCGTCGGCGATGTCCTGGACCTCGCCCACGCTCTCGCGGAGCTGCTCGACGCCCTCGCCGAGGTCATCGAGCACCGCGCCGTACTCGCCGGGGTAGTCGGCGTCGAGGCGCTGGTTCAGCCGGCCGTCCTTCAGGTTCTCACTCGCCGTCGAGATCTGGCCGAAGCTCTCCGCGAGGGTCTCCGTCCCGCGCTGGAAGTCCGAGAGTACCGCCCCGTACTGTCCGGGGCGGTCGGCCTCGATCTGGTGGTCGAGGCGCCCGTCGCGCAGGGCCTCGCTCGCGCTCTCGATCTCGTGGAAGCTCCCGGTGAGCTCGTCGGTGCCCCGATCGAGACTCGTCGTGATCTCGCCGTAGGTCCCGGGGTAGTCGGTGTCGACATCCTGGCGCAGGGTGCCGTCCTGGAGGTTCCGGCTGACGTCCTGGAGGTCGTCGAAGACGCCACGCAGGTTCCGGCGCATGGTCGCGAACGCGGTCATCATCTCGCCGATCTCGTCGTCCCAGCGCCGGTCGTCCATCGACTCGTCGAGATCGCCCTCGCTGATCGCCACCGCCGACTCCGAGAGCTGCTCCAGGGGCGGGGTGATGTGGCGGTTGAGCACGACCCCGATCCCGACCGCGCCCAGCAAGGCGACGACCGTCAGCGCGAGAATCTCGGTCCGGCTCCGCTGGGTCGTCTCGTCGGCCCCTGCAACCGCCGCCTCCATCTTCCGGTCGGCGTCCTCCTCGAACGTCGCGGCGTCCTCCTCGAGGGACTGGTAGCTACTGTCGAGGGCGTCCAGCTTCTCCGTCGCGAGCTGCTGGTTGCCGGCCTCCATGGCCGCGATAACCTCCTCGGCGGTGGCGACGGTCTGTTCGTGTTCGGTCATCATCGCCGAGAGGAGTTCCTGTTTTTGCGGTCCCAGGTCGTCGTGCCCCGCGAGCCTCCCGTGCCACTCCTCGAACTTCGACGCGTGGGTTTGGAAGTCCTCGGCGGCTCCCGTCTCGCCGGCCACGACCTCGTGTAGCGCCAGGCGTTCCGCTTCTAGCTGGTACTTCATCTCCATGGCAGCGTCGGCCTCCTCGACGTCGTTCTCGACGATGTCGTGGAGGTCGGCGTCGAGCGTCCCGACGCTCTGGTAGCCGATCCAGCCGGTCACGCCCACGAGCAACGCGACGATCAGGAAGGCTCCGACCAGCTTTGGTCCGATGTTCAGGCCGTCGGGTCTCAGCCGTTGTGCGAGTCCCATATCTACCGTAAGAACGTTCCAGCGGTTGAATCAGATGGATAATCGGTTAACCTCGCGGCTCACCCCCGGGGTTAACCTCTTAACCCCGCGTTATCAGTCCCGATCCCCGCCGCCGCGCCCGAAGACGCGCCCGAGTAGCGCCCTGTGGGCAGCCTGGAGGTGGTTGTAGGTCGCGGGGCTGGAGATGTCGAAGCTCGCCGCGAGTTCCTCGCCGGTCACGCCGCGGGGGGTCTCGTAGTACCCCCCGTGGTAGGCCGCGTTCAGCGTCTCGTACTGTCGGTCAGTCAATAGATCAGTCACCGCCATTGCCTCAGGGAAGTCTGGCCCGTCCGCCTGTCGCTGGGCCACCAGGTCGATGTCGCAGTACCGGGTGGTCAGGGCGGCAAGCAGCGGGCGCTTCGAGACGGACCTCGAAAGGTGGATCCGGATCCGGGTGTCCCCCTCCCCGGAGACGGCGTGGACGAGCTGGCCCCCGTGTTTCTCAACCTCGGAAGCCAGAAACGGCCGCTGGACGGTCAGACTGAGTTGGCGGTCCTCGGGGTCGCCGAACCACTCCACGTCCCGGATCGTCGCCGCCCCGGACGCCCACTCATACACCGCCTCGTGGTCGCCCTCCACGACCGTCGCGAGGACGCGATCACCCTCCGGCGTGCGCTCCACGAGCGTGTCGTAGCGGATCCGACTGGCCGTCTCGGTGGCGAGTAGCTGGAGCGGGTACGTCGAGTCCGAGAGGTCGAACGCCAGTTCGAGGGTTCCCTCTCCGTCGCCGTGCCGGCGCTGTTTGAGCATCCGGCCGTAGTTCACGAGCAGGGACGCGACGCTCCGGAGGAGGTCCTCGTAGGGCTCCTCGAACTCGCTGTCGCCCCGCGAGTACACCGTCAGGACGCCGTAGAGCACGTCGTCGTAGACGAGCGGGACGCTCATGGCCGATCCGAACCCCGCGGAGACGGCTGCCTTCGCCCAGTGCTCATCGAGGACGTGCCGCGAGATGCTGGGGACAGTGTATATCTCACGGTTCAGGGCCGCCTGCTGGGCCGGGGTCGGGTTGTCTTGCTCCGGGTGAACAGAGTCGAGGTATCCGCCACTCTCCCCCGACCACGCGACCGGCACGAGGTCGGCGTCCGCGCCTTCCGGCCGGGCGATGTAGGCGAAGTCAACGCGGTCGACAGCGAGGAGTTCCTCACAGATCCCCGTCTCCATGGCCTCGCGGCTCTCGCTGTCCGCGACACGCTGCTGGATCGCCCTCAGCGCGTCGAGGACGCCCCTCAGCTCCCCGAGCCAGGCCTCCTGTGCCGAGAGGCGCTCGGTGAGTGTCGTCCGTGCGCGATAGTTCGCCAAACTTCGGAAGACCGCCTCGGCGTTGGTCGCCAGCACCTCGGCGAGGTCGACGTCGACCTTGTCGAACGCGCGATCGCCGGTGGTGACCGCGATCGCGAGCCCGAAGTCGCCGATCGGGACGGCGAGCACCTGATTGACGGACCCGTCGGGGGCGTCGAACGCCGCCAATTCCCCCGACTCGAACAGCCGCGTCTCGCCGCCCCGGTACACCTCCCAGAGCGGGTGGGTGCCGGGGGAGATCGCCCCGGGAGTATCAACCGATCCGCCCGCCGACCGGGCGTCCGGCGTCAGCACGCCGCTCGCCTCGTCGAAGCGCTTGACGCTGACGTAGGCGAACCCGAACGCGTTCTCGAAGAACTCGACGACGAACTCGGACACCTCGGTCATCGATCCCGGCGGGTAGAACTCCCGGGTCGCCGCGTGGAGCTCCCGGAGGATCCGCTCGCGCTTCCGGAGTTCGCGCTCCCGCTCCGTCTGCTCGGTGATGTCCTGGGTAAGCCCGACGGCTGCTCGGACACCTCCATCCTCGTCCGTGACGGGCAGCGCTCGGAAGAGGTAGTCCTGCTCCCCGAGCGTGATCTCGGTGCTCGCCCGCTCGCCATCGAGCGCGGCGCGGTAGACCGCTGCGATCGCCTCGCGGTTGCCGCTGTCGACCTCCTCGACGGCCCGTCCCTCGACGTCTGCCGGCCCTTCTGGCAGGTGCTCGAACAGCTCCCCCCGGGCCAGCCGGTAGCGGAGGTCCCGGTCGACGAGCGTCACCGCTCCACCTGGAAAGTTCTCGACGGCGGTTCCGTACCGCTCCTCGGTCAGTTCGTCCGTAACGTCCACGAACTGGTCGAGGCGGCCGCCGGTGAGCGGCCCGGCCTCGATCGCCCGGCTCCGGCAACGCAGCCATCGCTCCTCGCGCCCCTCGCCGGGCAGGACGTGACACGTCACCTCCTCGGCGCCGGTGTCGCCCTCCGCCCAGGCCGACGCCCGGAACTCCGACGAGTCCGCCAGCGTCGGGCCGACGACGGCGTCGAGGAACTCGTTCCGGTCCGTCCCGACCGCCGCGTCGCCGCAATTAAAATATCGCCGGGTGCGGTCGTCGATCCACTCGACGGTCCCGACCGGGGAAACGGCGACAGCGCCGACGCCGCCGGCCTCGAGCACCGATTCGATGACCCCCGGATCGGCCCCGAGCGCCGCCGCAGAGCCGCCCTCACCCGGGGACGCAACGCCGCGCTCCTCGCGTTCGCTCATCGCCATCCCCCCTCGCCGCGTCCGCTCATATACGGGTCGACAGAACTGTTGATAGAATTAGCCTCCACCGTACCCGGCGA
>JBDGQL010000211.1:0-13437 GCA_042219105.1 Karumarchaeum halophilus (SeqCode)
TCCTGAGCCTCGGCCTCACCCTCGTTACGATCCTCTTTCCGTTCTATATCATGGTCGTGACGAGCCTGTCGCCCGATGGAAGCCTGTACACCGTCCCGCCCACCGTCATTCCGACGGAACTCACGCTCAGACACTACGAGGCCGTCCTGGGCCCGGAGACGTTCCCATTCGTCCAGCAGTTCCAGAACAGTCTTATCGTGGCGGTCACGACGGCCACGCTCTCGGTCATCGTCGGGAGCCTCGGCGCCTACAGCTTCGCCCGTCTCGAGTACCCCGGACGGACGATCCTGAACCACGGCGTCCTTATCGTGTACATGTTCTCGGGCATCCTGCTCGTCGTGCCGTTGTACCAGATCATCGTCTGGCTGGACCTGATCGACAACCTCGGGAGCCTGCTCATCACCTACCTCGTCCAGCTCCTCCCGCTTTCACTGTACATGCTGCGCAACTACTTCCGGTCCATCCCGCCCGAGATCGAGGAGGCGGCGCTGATGGAGGGGTACTCCCGAACCGAGGTGATCAGGAAGATCACGCTGCCCCTGAGTACGCCGGCGATCATCGCGGTGTTCACCTACGCGTTCATAATTGCCTGGAACGAGTACCTCTTCGCCAGCATCTTCCTCCGGAGCGAGGATAAGTTCACGCTCCCGATCGGTATCGAGTTTCTCACAGTGAGCTTCAATCAGTCGTGGGGGCAGATCATGGCGGCATCGGTGCTGGTCAGCATTCCAGTGTTCGTGCTCTTCTTGTACCTCGAACAGTATATGATCGAGGGACTCACCGCGGGATCGGTCCAGGGGTAACCATGACGGAGCAACCACCCAAAACGACCGACAGCCGGGACGGGAGGAGCCGGGGGTCGGCCGGCATCGATATCGAGGGACTCACAAAGGAGTACGGGAACGTCGTCGCCGTAGATGATCTTGATTTGACCGTCGAGGACGGGGAACTGCTCGTTCTCCTCGGGCCGTCCGGCTGTGGCAAGTCGACCACCCTGCGGTGCATCGCCGGCCTCGAACTCCCGAGCGGGGGTGCGATCCACGTTGCGGGCGAGGAGCTCACGCGGACGCCGCCACAGAATCGCGACCTCGCGATCGTGTTCCAGAGCTACGCGCTGTACCCACACCTGACGGCGCGGGAGAACCTGGAGTTCGCGCTGGGAAAGACCGACCTCTCGGAAGCCGAAAAGACCGAGCGCGTCGAGGACACCGCCGAGCTGCTTGAGGTTTCGGAACTCCTCGATAAGAAACCCGCACAACTCAGCGGCGGCCAGCGCCAGCGAATCGCGGTCGGTCGGTCCGTCGTTCGGGAGCCGAAAGCGTTCCTGATGGACGAACCGCTCTCGAACCTCGACGCGAAGCTCCGCGTGCAGACGCGAACGGAGCTTCGCGAGCTCCAGCAGGAACTCGGAACCACGATGGTGTACGTCACACACGACCAGGAGGAGGCGATGAGCATCGCCGACAGAATCGCGATCATGGAGGATGGCGAGGTCCAGCAGGTCGGCACGCCCGAGGCCGTCTATCACGAGCCGGTCAACGAGTTCGTCGCCGGCTTCGTCGGGGATCCGTCGATGAACTTCTTCGACATCGTCGAATGGAGGGATGAGAGCTGTCAGGTCGGGACCGGATCGGACCCACTCACCGTGTCCCCGTTCGACGCGACGGTCGATGACCGTGCTCACACGTTCGGGATCAGGCCCGAGGACGTCACGATCGACGGCTCCCTGGCCGAGCGCACGAACGGAACGACTGAGGCGGCCTGGTCCGATCCGATCGGCTGTGAAGTCGACGTGATCGAACCGCTGGGGAACGCACACGTGGTGAAGTTCCGGAGTGACGGCGGGCCATTTACCGGCTACATCCGTTACTGGCCGGGCGATCTATCACGGAACGACTCGGCCGCCGTCCGGTTCGACCTGGGGGCGGCTCACCTGTTCGACCGGGCGGGTCGGCGGATCGAGCCTGGCCCGTCCGATCCTGGCAGTTCGACGGCAGGGGGTGAATGGACCGATGGCTGAGCTCGAACTCGATGGGGTCCGCAAGCGGTACGACGACGCACAGGGGACCGAGGTCGCCGTCGAGGAAGTCTCCCTCACCGTCGCGGACGGAGAGTTCCTCACGCTGGTCGGGCCGAGCGGCTGTGGCAAGTCGACGACGATCCGAATGGTGGCCGGCCTCGAAAGCGTCACTGACGGCGACATCCGCATCGACGGCGAGTCGATCGTTGGGCGACCGCCGAGTCGTCGAGCCATTGCCATGGTGTTCCAGAACTACGGCCTCTATCGACACATGAGCGTCCGGGAGAACATGGGGTACGGACTAAAACACTCGGCCGGTCTCTCCCGCGAGGAGCGCCGTTCCAAGGTCCAAGAGATCGCGGAGATTCTCGAGATCGAGGACCAACTCGAGAAGTCGGTGCTGGACCTCAGCGGCGGGCAGAAACAGCGCGTCGCCCTGGGTCGAGCGATCGTCCGGGATCCGGACGTCTTCCTGCTCGACGAGCCGCTGGCGAACCTCGACGCGAAGCTCCGGACCCAGATGCGGACGGAACTCAGCCGAATCCAGCAGAATCTCGACATCACGACGATCTACGTCACCCACGACCAGACCGAGGCGATGACGCTCTCGGACCGGCTCGCCGTGATGCGGGACGGCCGGATCCAGCAGGTCGCCGATCCGGAAGTCGCCTACGAGGAGCCGACGAACGAGTTCGTGGGGACGTTCCTCGGCAGCCCCGCGATGAACGTCTTTGACGCCGTGGCCCGCCCGAACGGCAATCGGACCGCGCTTTCCGTCGGAGACGTGACGATGGCAGGTATCCGTAGTGAGCGCCTGGAATTCTCGGTCGATACGCCCGTCCGCGTCGGCATCCGCCCCGAGGACATGACCCTGCACGACGATCACGAGGCCGGCGACCTTTACGCGGACGTCCGCCTGACGGAGTTCCAGGGTAACGACAACTTCGTCCACCTGGACATTGCCGACGACGACTGGACGGCGAGGGTACCGCCGGACGTGATCCCGGAGAGCGGTGACCGGATCGGCGTGACGGTCGCACCGGAGGATATACATGTGTTCGATCGCGAATCCGGGGAGAACTTAGTGCGCTCTTAGTCGTCACTGCATTCGCATCCGCGGTCAGTGAGGATCTCGATGACGCTCCGTTCCGTCCCACAGTCCTCACAGAACACCCGGACGTCGACGGTGACGTCGAACGCTCCCAGATCGATCCGGTCGGTGCGCCGGAGTCGCTCGAGGGTGCGTTCGGAGACGGCAGTCGTCCGGCCCTGGAGGCGACGGAGGGTCTCGACGTCCCGCTCGATCTGGTCGCCGTCCCGTTCGTACTCGACCTCCCGGCACTGGCGGAGGTACGTGCGAACCGCCTGGTGGGAGACGAAATCGTCCGTGAGACCGTCCACGTCGACGCCGTTGCGCTCCAGTTCCCGCCGCGTTTCGATCCGTTCGCCGGTGCTTGCGTCGTCCCCCCGGAGCACGGCGTGGATTCGCTCTACCTCCGACTCCGTCGGTCGCAGCCCCGCGTCCTCCATGGTGGCCCGGATGAGACGGTGATTGACCAGCGCCGCGAGATCACGGAGGCTGCGCCGCTCGTCGGCCTCCCCGATCCAGTACGCCTCGAGTTCCGCTCCGATCCCGTCGAGTCCGTACTCACGGATGAGGCGCTCGGTTTTCGTTCGGCGGTTCGTACCCATCGCGATTGTATGTTTAACGTGACGAGAAAAACCTGTCGGCACGGGATGAGATCCACGTAGTGGACCACGTGGAGACGACGATCACGAGGCCAGTGGAAGGACAACAATTATGTTCGCGAGCAGTGTTGACCGATCATGGCGGCAGTGAAAAAAGATGAGGGGCTCCACGTCCGGGTGGAGAACGTCGGCGGCATCGTCGAGACCGACCTCGCGCTGTCGCCCGGGGTCACCGTTCTCTCCGGGCAGAACGCCACGAACCGGACATCGTTTCTGCGGGCGGTCATGGGAGCCATGGGAAGCGACGAGGTCTCGCTGAAGGGGGATGCACAGAGGGGGCGAATCGAGCTCTCGATCGCGGGGGAAACGTGCGTCCGGGAGCTCTCGGAGGCCGGCGACACGACCGGTACGACGGGGGATGTGTATCTCGATCCGGCCGACGTCGAACTCGGGGAGTTGTTTGCGTTCCTCCTCCGGGGGAACGAGGCACGCCAGGCGATCACCCGGGGGGGCGACCTCCGGGAGGTGATCATGCGCCCCGTCGACACCGAGGCAATCGAGGCCGAAATCGAGCGACTCGAGGAGGAAAAACGCCGTCTCAGCGAGGACCTCGACCGGCTCGACGGTCTCGAAGCCGACCTCACGAGACTCGAAGAGACCCGAGCGGGCCTTCGATCGGAACTCGAGGACATCGAAGAGCGAATCGAGGAGCGACGAGCGACGCTGGAGCAAGGAGAGGGGAGCGCGGAGGAATCGCGGGAGCACCAGAACGAGCTGGAGTCGGTGCTCGCCGACCTCCAGGAAGCCCAGTCCGAGCTGGAGGAAACCGAGTTCCGCCTCGAGACGGAGCAAGAAAGCCTCGCCGGGCTGGAGGAGGAGCTGGCGGAGATCGAGGCCGAACGTGAGGGCCATTCCGACTCCGCCCCGATGGACGTCGCCGAGATCGAGGCCGAGATCGATCGCCTCCGCGAGCACAAGCAGTCCCTGGAATCGACCGTGACACAGCTCCAGCGAGTCATCGGGTTCAACGAGGGGATGCTCTCGGGGGAGCACGCTGACGTCCGCCACGCGCTCGGTGGCGACTCCGGAGACGATGCGGTCACCGATCAACTGGTCGCCGACGGGGCCGTCTGCTGGACCTGCGGGCGGGACGTCGACACCGGAACGATCCGGGAGACGCTCACGCGGCTCCGGGAGCTCCGCGAGGAGAAGGCAGCCGAGCGACGGGACATCGAAGCGGAACTAGATGAGCTCACGGAGCGGAAACGGCGCCACGAGCGCGAGAGACGGGAGCGCGAGCGTCTGGAGTCGCGCCACGAGACCGTCACTGCCGAAATCGAGGACCGCGAGGACGCCATCGACGACCTCGAACGCCGCCGCGAGACCCTTTCGGAGCGGATCGAGGAGCTGAACGACCGTGTGGAGGCGCTCGAACGCCAGGAACGCAGCGAGGCGGTGGAGATACACACGGAGATCAACCGGCTGGAGATCGAGCGCGACCGGAAGCGAACGGAGCTCGATGAACTCGACGAGGAGATCGAGGAGGTCGAGACGGAGCTGGATCACAGGGAGGGGGTCGTGGACGAACTCGAGACGTGTACGGAACGGCTCACGGAGCTTCGCACCCGGATCGAGCGCCTCGAAACGGAGGCGATCGAGGCGTTCAACGAGCACATGGAAACCGTTCTGGACATCCTCGAGTACGACAATCTCGCGCGGATCTGGATCGAGCGGACGCGCGAAACCGTCCGCGAGGGCCGCCGGCGAAAGACGAACCCGTCCTTCGACCTCCACATCGTCCGGTCGACCGACGACGGAACGACCTACGAGGACTGCCTGGAGCACCTGAGCGAGAGCGAACGCGAGGTTACCGGACTCGTCTTCGCACTCGCCGGCTACCTGGTGCACAACGTGCACGAACGCGTGCCGGTCATGCTACTTGACTCCCTGGAAGCGATCGACTCCGAACGCATCGCCGACCTCGTCGGATACTTCGAGGCGTTTCCGGAGCACCTCGTCGTTGCCCTCCTCCCGGAGGACGCACGGGCCCTTGAGAAGGAGTACGACTACGTCGAGCAGATTTGAACGTCGTGATGTTCGTCCCATCCCGGACCTACCGGGTCGATCGCTACGTCCCGATACACCGTTGCTCTCCGGAATCCGGATTCCCCTGGACGGACACTATACGGGTCGACAGAAGTCCTGATAGATATTCGCCGGGTACGGTGGAGGCTAATTCTATCAACAGTTCTGTCGACCCGTATACTGGTCGGGTCTCGACGGACACCACCGGTCGGATCCGGATGGGTACCACCGGTCGGATGAACCAGGACGTGTTGAATTGAGAGTCTATATTTTTTTCTTACACTTTTTGGTCGCGAAGACGAGACATCAACTGAATACGTAGTTCATCCTTATAATCTAAAGTGCGTTTTTCGAGATTCTAAACGACTAAATTCCCGATATGCGTAAAAAATGTTTTTATAGTTGGCTCTTCCCTAACTGATCGAAACAACGATCAGATTAGCGATATCGTTACTGGTTGGCGTGCAAAATGTAACGCGCGTAGATAGTGACTCTGTAATATCAAATATGGTGACTGTATAACTCGGAGTGACCGATGAAAATCAATAATGCCGTCACACTCCACCTGATATAACTGCCGGTAACATGGCCCGCGTACCGATCAGTCGTCGTTATTGCGGTACACATCGGCACCACGTTTTCGAATCCGTAACACGTAGAGGATGTGCTCAGTACGGTCGGCACGACAGCCGAGTCGGAATGGGCCAATCCGAAGCTTGTCGTGGGGCGTCCCTTGGAGCGGTTCGAGATGGTCGGGCGGATCCCGCCATTCGTCGGTTACAATCTCGTCGAGTTTGGTTGCGATACGGTCACGTGCGTGATCATCAAGGCCGTCGAAGTCCCGCCATGCTGTATACGGGTCGACAGAAGTCCTGATAGATATTCACCGGGTACGGCGGAGGCTAATTCTATCAACAGTTCTGTCGACTCGTATATCAGTAAGCTCCCAGTCCCACTCACTCATCGCTGTCGCGTGCCGTGGTACTGAGACCGTAGTCCGCTTTCACATCGTCACTACTGTGAGTGCGACCGTCGCGAATCTCGGCTTCCCCAGTGAGCATTGCCTTCAGATCGGCACGATTGAATTCGGGATGTTTGAGCGCGTCCCGAAGGACAGATCGGATGAACTCGCTGCGACTGTTGAATCCGTATTCTTCCCACGTTGCGTCTACGTCTTCCAAAAACGTCTCCGTCATCCGGATATTTACCGTCGTTTTCTCAGGCGGAGACTCGGCTTCTGCCATGCGTTGTGTTGAATTTGTGTACGAATAAGGATTACGCTAATCACTATATCCACTGTCAGTACCGCAGTGAGCGACTCAACCTCTGTATGTGTCACTGCACTCCTGACAATATATAATCACTTTTAACAGACTGGGATAACTCGTTTGTCTATATCTCGCACAACTCGATCCCCCAATCTCGAGATAGATACCGCTGTTTCGCTGTCTTCGGTAAGAGCGAGTCGTTTCCGGATCGACCACAAGTGATATAGTATTGTACATACTATAAACAACCATGGGAACGGAGATCGCGATCGTCGACGCCTCGATCGGCGACACGCCGGCCGAGCGGAACCTCACCCGGGAGATCGACGCGGAGACGACGGTGTACAAGGCCAGCGAGGGGGAGTTTCCGCCGCCGGCGGACAGCGCGACCTCCTACGACGGCGTCGTGATAAGTGGCTCCCAGACGTCCGTGTACGACGACCGCGACTGGATTCACGACCTCACGTCGTGGGTAGGGGGTGTGCACCGCGCGGACGTGCCCGTCCTCGGCGTGTGCTGGGGCCACCAGTTCCTCGCGCAGGCGCTGGGCGGTCGCGTGGTCGACATGGGCGAGTACGAACTCGGCTACCGGACCGTCAACCGGGTCGCGGAGGACCCCCTGTTCGCCGGCATCTCGGATTCCTTCATGGCGTTCGAAACCCACTCCGATCGGGTCTTGGAGCTACCCGCCGGGGCAGTCGAACTGGCGCGCAACGACGCCGGGCTCCAGGCCTTCCGGCTCGGGTCGACGTACGGCGTCCAGTTCCACCCGGAGTACGATCGCCAGACTGCAGAGTGGGTAGTCGGGAACAAGGATCTCCCGCCACCGCGTTTGGAGGAGATCCGGGCGACCATCACCGACGAGGCAGTGGCCGAGGCTCGGGAGGCGGCGCGGGTGTTCGACAACTTCCGTGCGCTCCTCGCCGACCACGAGCGCCACGCAGGCGCGACTCAGG
This sequence comes from Karumarchaeum halophilus (SeqCode), assembly GCA_042219105.1. GTDB lineage: Archaea > Halobacteriota > Halobacteria > Halobacteriales > Hikarchaeaceae > CAYSJP01. The sequence goes on from JBDGQL010000211.1 coordinate 8,019, forward strand.
CGTAGTTTTCCACGGTGCCCGTCAGCTGGTCCTCGGTGCGGACCCCGACCATCTGCTCGACCGCCTCGCCGCCGCTGAACAGCACCATCGTCGGCACCCCCCGGACGCCGTACTGCCCGGCGAGTTCCTGGTGCCGGTCGACATCGACTTTCGCGACCGCCGCGTCGGTGGTGGCCGCCACCTCCTCGACGATCGGTTCGAGCTGGCGACAGGGCCCACACCAGTCCGCGTAGAAGTCCACCAGGACGACGTCGTGCTTTCCGGTGAGCTCCGCGAAGTGATCGGTGCTCTCGACGTGTACCGGGCTGTCAGGCACCCCGGCCGCGTCGCCGTCGCCGGAGACGGCGTCGTCACCCGAGCCAAGCAGTTCCTCGCGCTTTCGTTGCTTGATGTCTTCGATGGTGTCCGAATCGCTCATCACCTTCTAGTACCCCTTCGAGATGCTTAATGGTTTTGTGTGTTTGGGACAATACTGAAAGGGCGAACTCGTTGGGAGGGGCGGGCTGGGGAGGGAGGAGTCGGTTACACCGCCGTCCCGTCGTCACCGGTGATCGGTACCTCCACGTCTATGTCGTCGTACCAGACGACTGGTCGTTTCGCCCGTCCTTCGTTCTCGAATCGGAGCAGATTCATCCGTTCGAGGTCGGTGATGTCGTCGTGCACTTGGTGGATGTCACGGTCGACGAGGCGGGCCGTCTCACGGATGCTCGCCGGCTCCGAACGTGCGATCGTCCGGAGCAGTTCCAGGTTGGCCGGGCGTAGGAGGCGGGTGACGTCCTCTTCGCGTTGCAGGACGACCTCGTACACCGGGTCGGGAACTTCGCCGGCGTCGAGGGCGGCAAAGCGCTCCGCTAAGTCGTCGAAGACCGCTTCGGGCCGGGCGACCCGGACTGTCAGGACGGTGCGATCGTCGGGATCAGTCGTGTGCTCGCTCATGATTCATTACCTCACGTCGGAAACGCCGGAGAAGCGCTCGCCAGCCAGGAAACGCGATTCCCTCCGTCCCGTCTGGCGTATGGCGTTCGTGACCCTTCGTCTCCCCATGTGCGTTGTCGTACCGCACGATCGTATCGTTCTCACCACCCTCCTCCGCCATCGCTCGTGTTTCGTCTCACAACGACATCAGTGTTGTGGGAATAGACAACGTCAATCGCACGTTCGCCCCGTACGGGGGCACCAGCGCAGCAACCGGACGCGAGCGAAGCGAGCGTCCGGGACTTTTTCATCGACGTTTTTCAGGGCGGGGTCGCGAGCGACGCGAGCGATCCCCGCCCCCAAAAGGTCGTTAGAAGTAATCGACGCGCGGCGGCAGCTCCAGCTTCATACCCTTTCGTTCGCGGATCTCCATGATCTTCTCGACCTGGAGGTTGTCGGCCATGACCTCGAAGCCGGCGTTCTCGGTGTTCCAGGAGGCCCGACCCTCGGTGGCGGAGCGAATATCGGAGGAGAAGCCGATCATCTCCTCGACCGGGGCGATGCCCTCGACGACCATCTGGCCGCCCTCCTGGTACATGTCGTCGACGCGCCCGCGGCGACCCTGGATCTCGCCGGAGGCGGCGCCCATGTGCTCGGAGGGGACGTCGATGCGGACATCCTGCATCGGCTCGAGCAGGGCGACCCTCGCGTCGATCAGGGCGTTGTGAAGCGCCTCCCGGACCGCGGGGATGACCTGGGCCGGCCCGCGGTGGATGGCGTCCTCGTGCAGGCGAGCGTCGTGCAAGCGCACCAGCGCACCCTCGACCGGTTCGGCCGCCAGAGGACCCTCCTCAAGGGCCTCCTCGAACCCCTCGAGGACGAGTTCCATCGTCTCGTTGAGGTGCTGGATCCCCTTCGTGTCGTCGATGACGATGTTCGTGCCGAAGATGTCCTCGACCTCCTGGGAGGTGTCCTTGTCCATGCCCGCCTCCTGGAGCACCTCTCGTCTGTCCTGTTCGGGCATGTCCATCGTGATCTCGCCGAGCTTCATCCTCTCGACGATCTCTTCATCGAGAGGCTCGACGCTCATGTAGAAGCGGTTGTGCCGGTTCGGGGAGATCCCCTCGACCTCTTGGCTGGCCTCGCGTGGCGTCTCCCGGAACACGACGATCGGCTCTCCAGTACGGACGGGAATGCCCTGGTTGCGCTCGATGCGCTGGGTCTGGACCTCCAGGTGGAGTTCACCCTGGCCGGAGACGAGGTGTTCGCCGGTGTCCTCGTTGATCTCGACCTGGATGGTGGGGTCCTCCTTGGAGACCTGCTGGAGCACCTGGATGAGTTTGGGCAGGTCGTCCATGTTCTGGGCCTCGATGGACTTGGTGATGACCGGCTCGGAGATGTGCTCGATCGACTCGAAGGGCGTCATCTCCTCCGAAGAGACCGTCGAACCGGCGATGGCGTCCTCCAGGCCGGTCACGGCGGCGATGTTGCCGGCGGGGACCGAATCGACTTCCTCGCGTGCCCCGCCCATGAACACCCCGACGGACTGGATGCGGTTCGTACCCGCGGTCCCGGAGACGTACAGCTCCTGGCCTTTTTCGATCGTGCCCGAGAACAGCCGCCCGGTTGCGATCTCGCCGGCGTGTGGGTCGATCCCGATGTCGGTGACCATGAGCACGACCTCGCCGTCCTCGTCGACGACGCGCATCTCCTCGGCGATCCCCGACTCGCTGTCACCACGCCAGATGCGGGGGATGCGGCGTGGCTGGGCGTCCAGCGGGTTCGGGAAGTGTTCACACACCATGTCGAGTACGACATCCGCCAGCGGCGTGCGCTCGGCCAGTTCGTCGCGCTCGTCGGCGCGCTCAAGGTCGATGATGTCCCCGAAGTTCATGCCCGTGCGCTGCATCGACGGCATCGAGACACCCCACTTGTACAGCGCCGAGCCGAAGCCGACGGTGCCCCTCTCGACGGAGACCGTCCAGTCGTCGACCTCCTCCATCTCCTCGGTGATCCCGCGGATGAGCTCGTTGACGTCCCGGATGATCGAGAGGAGCCGTTCCTGCATCTCCTCGGGACCCTCCTGGAGTTCCGAGATGAGGCGGTCGACCTTGTTGATGAACAGCGCCGGCTTGACCCCCTCACGGAGCGCCTGGCGCAGGACGGTCTCGGTCTGGGGCATCGCCCCCTCGACCGCGTCGACCACCACGAGCGCGCCGTCGACGGCCCGCATCGCCCGCGTCACGTCGCCCCCGAAGTCCACGTGTCCGGGGGTGTCGATGAGGTTGATGAGGTGCGCATCGTCCTCGTACTCGTGGGTCATCGAGACGTTCGCGGCGTCGATCGTGATGCCGCGTTCCTGCTCGTCCTCCTCGGTGTCCATCATCAGCTTCTCGGCCGGGCCGTCGTCCGCGATCATGCCCGCGCCGGCGAGCAGATTGTCCGTCAGCGTCGTGTTGTGGACGACGAGCCCTTCGGCGACGAAGTTGTGATGCTCCTCGACGCCGAAATCGTAGACGACATCGCGCTCGACGCGCTCGACCGATTCGACCTCGATGAAGGAGGTGTCGGCCTTCGCGAGGGAGGCGAGACGTTCGATCCGGATGTCGTCCTCGTCGTCGAACTCCGCGAACCGGTCGGTGATCCGGGTTAGCGTGTTCTTCGTGAGCCCGACGTGTCCAGTCTCGTAACTGTCGTACGACCCGAAGATGTCCGTCTGGGACGCCCCGAGGTCTTCCCGGATCGATCGGAGCGTGTTCCCGCCGACCGGGACGCGATCGACCTTCGCCGACCCGGCGTTCGCGAGCAGTGCCTCGAAGCGATCCTGTTTCTCCGACAGTCCGAAGCCGATCTCCGCGAAGTTCGAAAGCGACAGTTCGCCCGAGACGTACAGCGTCGAGTTCGTCCGGTTCAGTTTCGAGGCGACGTCGAACTGGTAGAGGAGAAGCTGGATGTCCTCCAGAAGTCCGGTGCTGACCGACGTCGCCGAGACGGCCGACCGGCTATCCTCGACCGTTCCATCGGCGTCGAGATACCCGCGCAGGAACGCCGCGGTGTCTCCCCGTCCTGCCTCGAACACGAGATCGGAAACACGAACGGACGCCGACTTCGACTCGGCGGGGTACGCGAAGGTAGCTTCCAGCAGCTTCCGGAGCGTCTTTCCGCCGGTCTCGACGCGGGCAGCCCGTTCGTCGAACGTTCGCACGGTCGCATCGAGCCCGAGTTCGGCCGCGCGGTCGGACAGCATCTCCTGCATCTCCGGGTCGTCGTTCGCCATTGTACCCTCACGATCGCCGTCGCCGACGAACGCGCCGGCAAGATAGAACAGTACGGAGAGGTCCTCGGGAAGTTCCATCTCAAGCGAGGAGTGCTCTCCGCGCCGGTCGGTTCCGCGGTAGTTGAGGGTCTCGACGCCCGCATACAGCTCGTCGAGACCGATCCCGAGGCTGTCACAGACGTTCACGACGTCCCGAAGCCGGTACTGGCCGCGCCAGACGGCGTGCTTGAAAGAGCCGAACTCGAGATCGGACGCGGCGGCCTCGTACAGTCGTTCGCGAGGCTCGTCCTCGATACGAGCGTTGAACTCCTCGGAGACGTCCACGAGGAACCCATAATCAGTGGCGAGATCGCGCAGAATCGTCTCCTTCGTCCGCAGATCGGTTCCGGATGGCACCTTCCGCGCGCCGACGAGTACGTCACCCTCGGTGAGTTCGTCGCTTCGCTTGTACTCCATGACGCCACGGGAATCGAGCACGAGACACCGGTGTTCGGGCGTGGTGGCCAACTGGTGGCCGTTCGAGGTCGTGACCTCGACTAGGGGTTCGTCGGCCTCGCGTCTGACCGCGTAGTCGATCGGCTCGGGCGTCGTCTCCGCGCGCTCCCGGTCCAGAGACGTGATGCGAATCTCGTCCTCGGGGACGTACGCCTCCCCGTCGGGATCGTCCGTCGGTTCGCCACTCGCTTCGATCCGCTTGAACAGCTCCTCGGCCTCGAGGACGCCCCCATCGGCCAGGCTCAGCCGCGATTCCCCTGCCACACACTTGCCGTGGTCGACGTGGGCGGCGATGGCGATGTTCCGGATCTGCTCCGGGTTGTCCATCAGCCGCTCACACTGTTGGACGATCTTCTTGCGTCGGCCCATTATGCGTGTACTCCCCGTTGGTCGTTCAAAAGGATAGTGTTTCGCCACGGGGGAGACACGGCGCGAACGACGACGGGATACGGGTCGACAGAAGTCCTGATAGATATTCGCCGGGTACGGTGGAGGCTAATTCTATCAACAGTTCTGTCGACCCGTATACTGTCGGCTGTGACTCGATGGAGATATTCGACACCCCGGGGTGGCGAATTCCTCCACGAACTTACAGCCGACAGTATGACGCGCTCGCACACCTGCTGTCCGGGTGCCCGAACCGCGGAGTCCCGGGGGCGTGATCGCCTCTCCGTCGGGTTCTATACGGGTCGACAGAAGTCCTGATAGATATTCGCCGGGTACGGTGGAGGC
>JBDGQL010000271.1:0-13280 GCA_042219105.1 Karumarchaeum halophilus (SeqCode)
GCCTCCACCGTACCCGGCGAATATCTATCAGGACTTCTGTCGACCCGTATATGATCGCAGCTTTTATTCTTGGACTCATTCCTACCGGCATCGGTGCTGCGTTAATTGCGGATGGGTCAGTTGGGTTAATCGCCCTCGGCGGGTTGATGTCCCTCGTTGGCTCCCTCATCGTCTTCGCGGGGTTCGCCGGTGTGCAGATAACGGGTTCGACTGGCGGTTCGCGGTCGCCCCGACGGACCTGACGGAAAAACTCAAAGACGAGTTCGGGGTCAGCGTGACGGTTGCACCGAGCACGCCGATCATCGTCGCCTGCGAGGGCGGGGGTGCGATGTTCAGGTCCGGCAGCATCCTGTCGGCATCGGAGATCGAATCGATCCCGAGCGACTGCTGATATGAGTCTCGTCTCCCAGGCGGTCGAGTCGTTCAGCCTCGGACTGGCGACCCCGCTGACTGCGGTGTGTGTGCTCCCCCTGTACCCGGGGTTTCTGGCCTTCCTCTCGAATCAGGACGAGGACGCCCCGCCGATCGCCGTTCTCGGCGTGCTGGTGGCGCTCGGCGTCATCGGCTTCATGACCGGGGTCGGGATCGTGTTCACGACGGTGCTGGAGACATCGCTGACGGGCGTCGTCGAGGATGTCTCCGTGCCGGCGTTCGTCGTGCTCGCGGTCCTCGGGGTGGTCCTGCTGGCGGATCTCCACCCCCAATCGCGACTCCCGACGGTCGAACCGCCACAGACCCGGTACCCCTCGCTGTCGGCGTTCGGCTACGGTGCCTTCTTCGGCGCCATCGTCCTGCCGTGCCAGCCGGGGTTCATCTCGTTTTTCTTCGCCCGGGCGTTCCTCTTTGAGAGCCCAATCAACAGCCTCGCCAACTTCGGAGCGTTCGGCGTCGGCATGGCGGCGCCGCTACTCGGTCTCGCCGTCATCTCGGAGCCCTGGCGGGACCGGGTGCTGGGCACGCTGACGAGCCACCGGCGTGGCGTCAACGCCGTCGCCGGTGCCGCCTTGCTCGCCATCTCGCTTTATTATACTGTCGGACAGAAGTATTGATAATTCGAAGGCCCCCCGTCCCGGGGGTTCGATTATCAATGTCTCTGTCCGACAGTATATCTCCTGTTCAATTTTGAGATCGTCGCGATCCCGGGTGTTTAACCCAGTGAGACGGGTCACGCATTTTTATTATCGTGGCTGAGTACTTTTTACCGGGAGGTACGGAACCCATGGAACTCGAACAGTTCAAGTCCTCGAACGCATCGACTGATAGCGAGAAAAAATTTCAAAAGGAGAATAGTTATACGCTCGACGTGGAGGTAAACGGGGAGGTGATGGCGAAGGCAGGGTCGATGATCGGCCACACCGGGGACCTGTCCTTCACCGGACAGTCCTCCGCGGAGGGTGGCATCACCGGGTTCATCAAGGACGCGGCCACGAGCGAAGGGACGCCGGTCATGTCCGTCGAGGGGACCGGGCACGCGTACCTGGCCGACGGCGGCAAGAAGGTGATCGTTCTCGACCTGGATCGCGGCGAGGAGATCACGGTCAACGGTGAAGACATCCTCGCGTTCGAGTCGAGCGTGACCTACGAGATCAGCACTATCGATAGCCTGGCCGGGGCGGCAGCGGGCGGGCTCACGAACGTCTACCTGAGCGGACCCGGAAACGTCGCTCTCACCGTGCATGGCGATCCGCTCGTGCTGACGCCGCCGGTGAGCACGGACCCGAGCGCCACGGTCGCGTGGAGCGGCGTCTCGCCGAGCGTCGACGTCAACAGGAGCCTCTCGGACATGGTCGGCCAGGAGTCCGGCGAGCGTTACCAGATGAGTTTCACCGGCCGAAACGGATTCGTCGTCGTCCAGCCCTTCGAGGAAGGTGGCTCCACACAGCAGGCCTGATATAGGGAATCCGTCCTTGTCACGTGATTATAGCCGACAGTATGATACTGTCGGTCACAAGTTCGTAGAGGGATTCGCCACCCCGGGTGGCGAATATCTCCATCGAGTCGTGACCGACAGTATGAGGCGGGGACACCCGGCGACAGTCTCACTCAAACAGTCGCGAAAGCATCGCCCACTCGGCCTTCCGGAGGTGACCGTGGAACGTCGGGCCGGCGAGGTCGAGCACGGCCGCGACTTCCTCGGCCGTGCTCTCGCGGGGCCAGGAGTATACGGGTCGACAGAACTGTTGATAGAATTAGCCTCCACCGTACCCGGCGAATATCTATCAGGACTTCTGTCGACCCGTATAGTACCCAGCCCGGTAGGCTGTCTCCAGCACCTCATGCTGTCGATCGGTGAGTTCGTCGAGCAGCCCCCCGGGGGGGTTACGCGTCGCGGTCGTCCGGTCGCGCTCCTGGTTCGCCAGGAGGCTCGCGTCGGGATACGCCGTCCGGATGTGGTCGACAACGCCACGGACGTCGGCCTCGGTTGGCGACTCGATCACGAGCCGAGTTCCCGTCGGATCGACGATCGCCGTCCCGATCGTCACACCAGCGTCAGTCACGGTGTCGAGTAACGGCGACTCCGGGACGACGAGTTCGACCCGACCGTCCCCCTGGCTCATGATCGTCCGTCCACGCTCGACCCGCGGTTCGGTCTCCACCGCGGCGACGACCGCCTCCGGACTCGCCCCCTCGACGCCGAAATACACGATCCAGCGGTCGCCGGAGGAGACGTACCCCTCAAGCGAGAGGGAGCAATCACAGTCGGCCGCTGCCCGGACGAGGGCGTTTTCCCAGTCCTCGATCCGGAACTCGAGTTCGACGACTGAATCGGCGACGAGGCGATTGCGGCTCCTGGCGGCGTGAATGACCAGCCCGACGGTGTGCCCGATGGCGTCGAAGCCCGCCTGTTCGCGGGGGCTAAAGGCGTCCTCGCGCGTGGCGTACACCACGAGGATACCGTAGACGGCGTCCCCATGCTGGAGGGGAACGGCGGCGACGGACGCGACGCCACGCTCCCGGGCCGCCTCGCGCCAGGGCGCGAACGCCGGATCGTCGACGTTCATGACCTGGATCTCACCCGTGCGCATGGCCCGGCCGCCGGGACCGCTTCCGGACGCACTTTCGTCGTCGGTGACCGTGAGCGCTTCCACGTAGCCGTCTTCGGCACCGGCGAGGGCGATTCCATCGGCGGCGGCGCGGGTGCGACCACGTATCGCATCGATATCGCCTCCGGCGACAGGGACTGGCAGGCCAGCACGGGCGCCGGAGAGGTCCTCTCGATCGCGGCAGACGAGGAACAGGTCTATTTCACCGACGACGCGCTTACCCTGTACGCCTGGCCAAACTCGACCGAAGACGGGGACAACTGGACGATGGACGTCCCCGGAAACGGTTTCCCCCGGATCTCCGTAGGTTCGGGCACGGTGTTCGTTTCGAGCGGCGACCGCGTGCTCGCCGTCGATGCCGATTCGGGAGAGGAGGTGTGGAGTCGGACGCTGGACAGCCGGGTGTATTCGGTCCCGTCGATCGTCGAGGGCACCGTCTATGTCGGGACGGAGGGAACCGTGCGTGCGCTCTCGGCGAGCGATGGCAGTACCGAATGGACGTTCTCGACCGCCGACGCCGAGGGCGTCGGGAGCAACCAGGGCGTCTGGGCGCCGGCCGTCGCCAACGGGACGGTCGCGATCACGAGTCTCGACCTCCACGCGTATCTGCTCGAACTGGAGTGACGGCGGCGCGGCGGTCGCTCGCACACCCGGACTGTGGGTTGCGATGCTGTGGACGCCAGGTAAATCAGGAGACGTCGATGTCAGCGGAGTCCTCGGCACGATCGAACGTGACTTCGAGGACGCCGTTGTTGTACGTCGCCTCCGCGGAGTGTTCGTTGACGCGGGAAGGGAGGCGGACGCGCTCGTCGTAGGACCGTGCATCGCTCGACGCGTGGATCGAGACGATCCGGCCGTCACACTTGAGTTCGATATCGTCTTTCTCGACGCCCGGCAGGTCGGCGATCACGACGATCCGGTCGTCGTACTCGTGGACGTCGGCGTGGGTGTTGCTCTCGCCGCCGGTTTTGACCGACGTCTCGATGTCCGCGTCCACGCCCATCATCTCGTCCATGAGGCGTTCGATTTCCCTGAAAACTTCGTCGAACGGATCGTCGTCGTCCCGGTTTCCTCTCATATTCAGATTTTGTTCCGGCCAAAGCATAAGCCTTCGGAAGGGGGGGCCGGGGCGGGTCACGGCTACGAGAATCGGGATCGTAAATCATTTACCCGGATTTCAAAAGTGATTTATCTCGAACCACGAACAACCCCCATATGAACAATGGTCCCCCTGCCAACGGAAGTACCGGGCCGGTCCGCGTCGGTCTCAATGGGTTCGGCCGCATCGGCCGGAACGTGCTCCGTGCCTCCCTCACCGACGACCGCATCGAGATCGTGGGCATCAACGACGTGATGGACGACCGGGAGATGCGCTACCTGCTGGAGTACGACACGGTGCATGGCACCACGCCCGACGTCTCCGTCGCGGACGGTGACCTGCACGTCGGCGACGCGTCTATTTCCCTGCTGAACGCGAAGAATCCCGCCGAACTCCCGTGGGACGAACACGATGTCGATGTCGCCTTCGAGTCCACCGGGGTGTTCCGGACCCACGAGGACGCGAGCGCTCACCTCAAAGCGGGCGCCGAGAAAGTCGTCATCTCCGCGCCGCCGAAGGGCGAACGGGATGTCCTCCAGATCGTCTACGGCGTCAACCACGACGACTACGCGGGCGAGGACGTCGTCTCCAACGCCTCCTGTACCACAAACAGCGTCGTTCCGGTCGCGAAGGTGCTGAACGACGAGTTCGGGATCGCGACTGGCATGCTCACTACCGTCCACGCGTACACGGGCTCACAGAACCTCGTCGACGGTCCGAACAGCAAACCCCGCCGGCGCCGTGCTGCCGCGGAAAACATCGTTCCGACCTCTACCGGTGCTGCCCAGGCCGCCACCGAGGTCCTGCCCGAACTGGAGGGCAAACTCGACGGCATGGCGATTCGGGTGCCGGTCCCGAACGGGTCGATCACCGAACTCGTCGTCGACCTGGAGGGCAACCCCGACACCGGCGCGATCAACGAGGCCCTCCGAGCGGCCGCAGACGGTGAACTCGCCGGCGTGCTCGGCTACACTGACGAAGAACTCGTCTCCTCGGACATCGTCGGCGCGCCGTTCTCCTCGCAGGTCGACCTGCAGTCGACGAACGTGATCAACGGCGGCGAGATGGCGAAGATTCTCACCTGGTACGACAACGAGTTCGGATTCGCAAGCCGGATGCTCGACACCGGGACGTACATCTTCGAGAACTGACGTCGGGCACGACGCTGGAGTTCCGGCGTGATATACGGGTCGACAGAAGCCCTGATAGATATTCGCCGGGGTATGGCGGTGGCGAATTCTATCAACAGTTCTGTCGACCCGTACAGTACCACTCGGCTCGTTCTCGTATACTGTCGGACAGAAGTATTGATAATTCGAAGGCCCCCCGTCCCGGGGGTTCGATTATCAATGTCTCTGTCCGACAGTATATCCCCCCGTTCGATCGACGTTATCGGGGGAATTGTCCAGATTAGCCGATTCCAGATAAAGGCAAACGTGGAGCCATGGTTCTGCGGAGTCGGCTGTTGCACAATAGATTAGAAATAGTTGCTCATTCTGGTAGGGAGTTAATCGAGAGCGGTATCGATCGCTGTTAGTCAGTAAGCAAATTTTATCGGTAATAATTAAATTATTAAAATCTAATGGATATCGATAATCGTTCTCAGTGATCCCGCCAAGCAAGCACGCATAATCGCGTTGCTCGGAGAACTTGACGCTGAATCGCGTGCCGCGTGGAACCCACACAGCATGCGGCTCATACTGTCGGCTGTGAGTTGATGAATATATTTCGCCACCCCGGAGTGTCGAATTACGTCACGAACGTACAGCCGACAGTATCAATTGATGTCGCGGAGTTTCGCACGAAACCGCGGGTGACCGCCCCGCGGTTTCGTGCACTTCTCCGCCAGGAGGTGAGCGCATTGCTGTGAAATCCGTTCCGTGCTTGCCCCTTGGGAGAGGCATCACTGTTCAAAACGGCTGATTCCTGGCATTGTGTCCGGTCAACCCCGCTCACCTGTGGTCAGTCGTGGTAGTGAGCGACCAACTGCCGCTGATCTGCGCTCAGTTTCCACAAGCAACGCGATTCTCGTGCACGGATTCGACGGTATTCGCAGCGCCACCCTACCGAATACGTATAGCAACATACAGTTTACGAGTCCGATGCCGTGCAGAAATTTGACGCCATCGAAAAAACGAATTGGGTTGGTAACCGCGACGGGGGGATCTACGGGTCGACAGAACGATTGATAGAATTCGCCTCCACCACACCCCGGCGAATATCTATCAAGGCTTCTGTCGACCCGTATCACAGCAGCGAGTAGACGTGCGCCTCGTACACCGCACGTACCCGGTCGCCCCAGTTGTGTGTGTAGGTGTCGATGATGTCCTCGGCGACATCGCCTCGAAGGTACTTCACGACCCCCCGATCGCCGGTCCGGTCCCGGAGATGGGTCGTGAAGAAATGCCGGAAGTAGTGGGGCGTGACGTTCTCCTCGGCGCCGCCGCCAGTCCGGTGCCATCCCTGCTCGCGAGCGTGAGATTCGACGACAGAGCGCACCATGTCCGGTGTCATCCGCATCCCCCATGCGTCACGCGTGCTGAGAAACAGCGGGTCCGCCTCCGAGCGGGCATCGGGTCGGATCGCGAGCCACCCCACCAAGGCGTCGGCGAGTTCGTCATCAATCGGCACGAGCGTCGAGCGCTTTCGCTTGTTCGAGGCGGTCCGCTCCTCGCCGTTCACCACGTCGCCACGGAGGATTCCGGCGTCGACGTACAGCGTCCGGTCGTGGGCGTCGAGCTGTCCCCGCGGTGTGGCGTCGTACTTCCGGCGTACCATACTGTTCTCGAGCGCCAGATCGCGCATGTCGAGATTACACAGCTCGCCCACCCGCATCCCGGTCTTGAGCAGCGTCACGACGACAGCACGGTCGAGCGGGTGGTGAATCTCTCCGACGAACCGCCGCATCTCCGGGACCGAGACCTCCCGACGGGTAGGGTCCGTGTCGATGCCTTCCTCCATTTCAGCCATGACCAACGCCATCGGATTCTCCTCCACGACGCCGACCTGGATCATGTAATCGTAAAACCGGTTCAGGTAGGACGCATACGTCGCGACGGTGCTGTCGCCGGCCGAGGCCCGAAGTTCGTGGATCCAGGCGAGACACTCCCGGTGTCCAGCTTCGACTACCGCCTCCGTCTCCTCCGTCACGAGAAACGTCTCGAACCGGTCGAGTACGCGCCGGTACGCCGACCGGGTGCGGTCACTCCGGCCGTGGTAGGCGAGGTCTCGGAGGAAATACTCGACCGGATCCTCGATGTTGTCTGGCTCCCTGTCTGAATCGACGCTGCTACTCATCCGTCGCCTCTCGTGTATCCGCCCTGCCGGCCACTGTACTGGACCCTGTTTTCCCCCTGGAGGCGCTGGAGCACCTCCTCGAGCTCGTTCTCGAAGTCGTCGGTGAGTTCGCCGACCAGTTCGTCCCACTCGAGGGGGCCCTCCGAGGCTAAAACCCCGAGGACCCGGTCTTCGAGATTCTCACCACTAGGGGTAGCATCCGCAGACTCCGGGTTTTCGGGGTCAGGGTCGAACCCACGGCGACCGGCCTGGACCATCGACCGCACGAACTCGCTCTGGGACATGTCGAGGGCCGCTGCCTGTTCCTGCCAAGCCTCCTTCTGGTAGCGCGGAACGTAGGTCTTGACCGCGACGCGGTCCGTGTCACCCGCCATATTGCTCCGAACACCCCGCGGGAACATGAATATTGGGTCTACACAGGCGGATAAAGGCCCTTATCGGCCCGCGTGTCACCACATCCGACGATCAGCGGTAAAAAGTGAGAGTAGTCATTATGAGTCGATCGCTGGCGGCTACAGACCACTCAGTTATATTTTAGACCTTGGACTGCGGTACACGGAGTTCGACCACAGTGCCGTGTGGGCTTCTATCCTCAATCTCGATCACTCCGTTCAGATCGTCGATAATCCAGTGGACCAGCCACAGGCCAAGTCCGCTGCTGTGGCGGAGTTGACTCTCGTCTTTCTGTTTGAAGACATCCTGCTCGTGTTCCGGAATCCCGGGGCCGTTGTCCGCTATTCGAACCACTACTACGTCGTCTGGTTCTGTGTCGACGGTTACATCCACCTCCGGAGGGCTGCTATCGTTATGTTCGACAGCGTTATCAAGAACGTTCTCGACAGCAGCCTCGAGTAACCCATTAGAGTCGACATAAACCTCACTCGGTATGTCGGATTGGACGTTAACTTGCGTGAATTTTGTGTTCAGCTCTTCAATACACGCCTCAACAATTTCGGTCAGGTCTACCGCCGTAGTTATGTCCTTGCTGCTGTTGATCGTTTCCTCGATTCGGCGGGCGTTCTTACTGAGCTCGGCTATTTTCGAAACTGCACTCTCGATGGTGGTGAGAGCAGTGACGTCGTCAACCGAGTGTTCTAACTTCGAAACCCCCCCGATAATCAGGTTGGCCTGAGTCCGGATATCGTGCCGTAGTACGCGGTTGAGAACAGTAAGGCGCTGGCGGTGCTGTTCCAACCGTTCCTCTCGACGCTGGAGCGTTTGCTCCCGTTCAACCCGATCTAAGGCCGCCGTTAATACCGGTACCAGCAACCCAAACAGTGTTTGATCTATCTCATCGAATCTACTCGGTTGTTTGCTGGAGGCGATAAATATGCCATGATCGCCCAGTGGATACACGAGAACACACCGTGTCTTCGGTTCCTCGGTCAACGGCTGGTAATCCCGGGTGTCTTCAATGTACAGCGGTTCGTCGCGTTCGAACGCTTCCCAGACGATCGCGTCACTCGACCCGTCTTCGTGATCTCGGTGGTAGTCCGGAACGTCACTGAACGTCTCGTGTACCGCCTCAGTCATTACGTCACCCTTGAGCGTATCCCCGGTCTCGTTCAGGAAGTGAACACCGCTCAACAGCGCACCGATCACGTCCCGGGCGGCTTCGACCGCCACACGGGCAGTCTCTGTCCGGGTCTGAGTGTACATCAACCGTTGTGATCGCTCTTGAAGACGCTCGATTTTTTGCTCCCGCTCCCGGAGTGCTGCTTCGTTGGTAGCTCGTTTCATGGCCGCTTCGGCGTTGGATATCAGCACTTGTGCCAGCGCTCGGTCGGTCTGATTGAGATCATCCACCTCCGTCGACGCCGTAATAAAGACCCCAATCTCGCTGATGGGAATGAGCATCTCGGTTCGAACCGGAGTCTCGGGGTTGTAGGCGTCGGGATGATCACGAACATCGTCAACGTACATGGGATCGCCAGAATTGTACGCTGACCAAGCGATGGCGTCCTGGGAGTCGATAGTCGGGACGTAGCCGAAGAGGTCGGCGGTGCCCTCCGTTGCGGCGATCGGCTCAAGTACTGTCTCGCTTTCAGGTGTGTAAATGGCAGATGTATCCAGGCCGAGAATGTGCTCTGCCGCAGTGACCGTTCGCTCGGCGATATCCTCACGGTCGGATCCCAGGATGATATCCTGCGTCGCGCCGAGGAGCTGTTCAATGCGTGCTTTCTCGGCTTGCGTCTCAGCATACAGATGCCCCGCAACGAGACCGATCAGACCGCCCCCGAGCCACAACTCGAGAATCAGCACGTCGGGATTTAATATCGGAAGCTCGACCACTCGCTGTTGAAGAATTAATCCGATCCCCGGCAGTGTGTACACCGCTCCACCGATGATGCTCCCCCTGCCGGCGTATTTGAATAGTAGATCTCTATCTTGATGTGCCGAGTACCGCCGGACATACCATATGTACGCGGTGAGAGTAACAGCCGGAAAGACAAGCGCGACAACCCGTCCCCACATCGGGGTCTGGGCGGCCAGACCAGCCACGAGAATATACGGGATCTGAACACTAGCGAAAAGTATTGATACGAAGAGAGTAGATGGCAGAGGCCAATCACGCGCACTCATTCAACCCTATTTATCCCGGGGCAGTCTTAATTCCCCAGCCTCGCAGCACGCGTTAATACTGTCGGCTGCACGTTCGTGACGTAATTGGACACCCCGGGGTGGCGAATAGTTTCATCGAGTCAAAAAATATCGATATCTAATATATAGCACGTCTCGGGTGCAGCGCATCGGACTCGTAAACTCTATGTTGCTATACGTATTCGGTAGTGTGGCGCTGCGAATACCGTCGAATCCGTGCACGAGAATCGCGTTGCTTGTGGAAACTGAGCGCAGATCAGCGGCAGTTGGTCGCTCACTACCACGACTGACCACAGGTGAGCGGGGTTGACCGGACACAATGCCAGGAATCAGCCGTTTTGAACAGTGATGCCTCTCCCAAGGGGCAAGCACGGAACGGATTTCACAGCAATGCGCTCACCTCCTGGCGGAGAAGTGCACGAAACCGCGGGGGTCGACGACCGCCGCGGCCTGCTCTGTCAACGGCAGTTTCCCGATCGAGAGTGGATCGATATTTTCCCGGTGCTCGTCGACTGATTGTCGGCCGCGGCTGCCCTCACCAGCCGCAACCGGATCTGACCGGTTGTTTGTCACATCGGGGGACAAATCGTTCCCCACCGGTCACTTCACCGATCCCGAACTCCCGTGCACGGATTCTGTCGTTCGCAGCGCCAGACCGGCGGCCGGGCCTTCCTCCGGCGACGACGCGCAAGCGTCTTGACCGCGCCGTGCCTACGCCGAGGCGATGGAACGCGCCGCCGCGATCGACCGGGTTGAGGCGATCCTCGATGGGATCGAGGAGGAGCCGATGCCGGTCCCCGTCAGGGAGGTGTGGGTGTACGGCGATCTCGCGCTCGGACTCGACCCGATCGATGAACTCTCCGTGTACCTGACGAAGGATATCCTCTTACGCGGAGACGACCCCGACCGGTCGAGCGAGTTCGAGACCGAGTACGGCATCAAGGGCGTCGGGCGGACGGTCCAGGCGGCGTGGGCGGAGGCGTTTCCCGAGCACCTGCGGGCGAACGAATCGGGCTACGCCGCTCCCGAGCGCTGCCTGGCGGCGCACCTGCTTCCCGAGGGCGAACCGATCCACCTGGAGGTGTGCAACACGGGCTTCGAGGACAACGTCACCCAGCGTCTGGAGGGAGCACGCGCCCGGAACGCCTACGGGGAGATCCTGGATCCCCGCGGCGTCTGCCTGTGGGTCGACGGCGAGCACAGTCCGACGGCCATGGAGAAACTCCGGGCGGGCGAACTCGTGTTCCCGACGCTCCCGGAGGCCCTGGAGATGCTTGACATGGCGGAAGACGAGGCCCGGGAGGCAGCGGCCGTCCTGGAGGAGCGCCGCGCGTCCCGCGAGGGACAGTCGGTTCGGGGCGATGTCGTGTGATAATGACCGTTCTCACTGCGTACCGGTGATCGCAACCCTCGTTGGCAGCGATCGCCCAACAGACGAGAACGGTCATTGTGATGCATATTCGCCTCCGCCACACCCCGTCAGATATCATATCTAATAATCGGATACGTAGATATATACTCCACGCACAGGTTAGTGAGGCGCGTAATGGTTACCTACGCACAGAAACTCGCGCTCGGTTACGTCGCCACGAGTGCGTTGATCATCGCCGTCGGCATCGTCACGGGGATGGCGTCGCGACGGCGCTCGCCGGGGTGTCCGGGCTGCTCGCGCTGGGTTCGATCTCCGGGACGACGACGGTCTCCGCGATCGGCGAACTCGAACGGAAGACGAGTTCGATAGCTGACGGCGACCTCGACCAGGAGCTCGACTCGAACCGGACCGACGAGATCGGGGAACTGTACGCTGCCGTCGATGGCATGCGCCGGTCGCTCCGGGACCGGATCAGCGACGCCGAGGCCGCCAGAGAGGAGGCCGAGACGGCAAAACAGGAGGCCGAGGAGATGGCTGACACGTACGCCCAGATTGCTGCCGATTACGCCGAAACGATGCAGGCCGCGGCGGACGGTGACCTGACACGGCGTGTCGACCCCAACGAACAGTACGAGGCTATGGAGACGATCGGCCGCGAGTTCAACAACACATTAGACGATCTGGAAACCGCAATCGCCGCCGTCCGGGAGTTCGCCGGCGATCTAGAACGGGATATCGACCAGGTCGGAGATGTCGCCGCCAACGCGGAGGACGCGATCGACGGCATGCGGACGGCCAGTGAGGATATCACGGAGACGAGTTACGACCAGCAGAGCCGGCTCTCGGAGGCGGCAGACGAGATGGGGAACCTCTCCGCGGGCGTCGAGGAGATCGCCGCCACGGCAGACCAGCTCGATGAGATGACCGAGGACGCGGCAACGGCGGGGGCCGACGCCCGGGAACGGGCCGCCGAGTCGATCGAGGTGCTGGAGTCGATGGAGGCCGACACCGCCGACGCGGTCGCACAGGTGGACGACCTGCGATCCTCGACAGAGGAGATCACTGACGTCGTCGACATCATCCGCGAGATCGCGGAACAGACGAACATCCTCGCGCTGAACGCCTCGATTGAGGCCGCCCGGGCCGGGGGCGACGCCAACAAGGGCGGCGAGGGGTTTAGCGTCGTCGCCGACGAGGTCAAGAATCTCGCCGAAGAGACCCAGAGTCGGGCCGACAGCATCGCTACCATGGTCGAGAAATTGGAGCGGGACACCGAGGCCGCGGTCGAAACGATCCAAACCACGCGGGAACGCGTCACCGAGGGGCGATCGACTATCGAAGGTGCCATCGAGGGGCTCGAAACGGTCGCCGAGTCGGTCGAGGAGATCGAATCCGGCGTCTCCGAGATCAGCCGCGCGACCGACGATCAGGCCCGCGCGGCCGAGAGCACGACACACACGATCGAGTCGGTCGCCGAAACAAGCATTGACACCGCGGAAATCGCCGATGAGGTGTCCGCGGCTGTGGATAACCAGGTCGACGCCTTCCGGGAGATCAGAGACAGCGTCGACAGGTTCGAGGACACCGCCGTCGAAATCACCGACCGACTCCGCGCCTTCACCATCGATGGATCCGGTGGCGACGTCTCCCACCCGGGGGCCCACGGGACAGCCACCTCGGGTGGAACCCCTGCAACGACGGACGGAGGAAGCGCGTTCGGGTACGTGGCTAGCGAGGAGGGGGGTGAGTGACCATGGTCAATGCAATACCGGCCGTGGTCGACACGATAACGCTCACCTACGCGATCGGAACCATTTTAGAGTCGAAGAGGGAGAGACTTACAATACTAGAGATCGTAGACTGATCA